>NZ_CP053708.1:1861250-2232500 GCF_013201075.1 Lichenicola cladoniae
TGGCGCCGGCCGCGAAAATCAGCGCGCCGGCGCTGGCGACCCAGCCGGTGCCGATCATGCGTACGGGTGCGACCGCATTCACGAAGCGGATCATGTCGTGGATGGTGTCGCCGCTCTCGACGTGACCGCCGGGCGAGTTGACATACACGTCGATCGGCTTGTCCGACGCGCCGGCCAGGGCGAGCAGGCGGCCGGTGACGTCGCGCGCCACCTTGTCGTTGATCGCACCGAAGATCAGCACCTTGCGCTGGTCGAACAGGCGCTTCTCGAGCTCGTTGATCGGCGAGGACAGGGTCTTGTTGTCACCGGGCTCGGACGGCTCGGGACCGTTGGGCTCGGGCACTTCCGGGCCGTCGGGGTCTTCGTCATCCATCCGGATAAGGTCGTTCGGCGTCATGCCGGTCATCAGGCTCTCCCTCGATCCGGTACTGGGGATCATTGCATCCATCCTGCAACCGACCCGGCACGATGCCAAGCCGGCGGGATGACGGATCCGTCCGGGGCCCGGATGGGCCTCCGGTCCGCTACATACGGTCCGCTGCATGTAGGGTGTCCGGCCGGCAGGTGAAGACCGGCCGGCGCACGATGACGACGCTGTTTGCAAAGCGGCGGCTTCTCCCGCGGGGAAGGGCCGGGTAACAGTGGCATCCTGACGCACTGCCGGAGCGATCTCCCGCATGGATCGTCGTCGTGGATGGAAGCGGATGGGCAAGGCAGGCGGCACGGTGAAGCCGGACGGACAGGGCCTTCCCCGGCGGACAGGCGGATCGGCGGCGCGTATAGCGTCCGGCCTGGCACTGGTGCTGGTGGCGGGATGCGGCCATCGCGACGTGATCGATACGCCGGTGAGCTGGTGGCACGACCTCGAAGGCGGCGCCATCGCGCAGCAGCGGCCGCCACCGCCGGGAGTGGACGATCCCTATCCGAAAATCGGCACCACGCCGGCGGCCGCTCCCCAGGTGGCCTCGCTCGACCTGCGTAAATCGGTGACCGACAACCTGGTCGAGCAGCGCAATCTTTCGGCCCGGCTGAACGCGCATGATCCGCTGCCACCGCCGGTGACCGCGATCGCCGCACCGCCAAAGACGCCGGCGCCTACGGCCACAGCGTCGTCGGCGACGCTCGACGCGGCCGACGCCCCTGCAACGCCGGCACCGGCCCAGCCTGCGGCGCCTACGACGGTGAATCCCCCCGGGGAGACCGAGCTGGCGATGCCGGACGTCATCCCGCCGGCGACCCAACCGGGCGCCCCGGCCGGCACCGGCCTGGATGCGGCCAGCGTCGCGATGCCGCAGATCCCGTCGGCGCCACCGCCGCCGCCCGGCCTGCCCGGGATCGGGACTCCGGCCGAGGTCACGTATGCGCCGCCGCCGCAGCCGCACTACGCGCTGGCCGCCCGCTCCGGCGAGGCGCTGGAATTCGCCGCCGGCTCCGATGTGCTGAGCCCGGGGCAGTCGGGAACGTTGCAATCCGTGGTCGCCAGGCGCGGCGCCGGCAGCATCTTCGTGCACGGCTATGGCGATGCGGCGTCCGACGCGCCGCGCGACCAGGCACTGGCCCTGACCCTGGCCGCCCTGCGCGCCCGCACCGTCGCGGACGTGCTGGAGAAGCAGGGCGTGCCGTCCGGATCGATCCATATTCGCGCCGACGCATTCGGTCGCGGCGCGACGGCGGGTCTGGTAGACTGATCCGACCGGCAACCCCCGAAAGCATCGCGAAGAGCCTGCCATGACCGAAGAATTCCACCGCATCCGCCGCCTGCCGCCGTACGTGTTCGCGGAGGTCAACAAGGCGAAGGCGGCGGCACGCAGTCGTGGCGAGGACATCATCGATCTCGGCATGGGCAATCCGGACAGCCCGACTCCGCCGCACATCGTGCAGAAGCTGGTCGAGACCGTGTCCGATCCGCGCTCGCACCGCTATTCGGTCAGCCGCGGCATCCCCGGCCTGCGCAAGGCGCTCGCCGGATATTACGCACGCCGCTGGGACGTGGGCCTCGACCCGGAAACCGAGATCGTCGCGACGCTCGGCTCCAAGGAAGGCCTGGCCAACCTGTCGGCCGCGATCACCAGCCCGGGCGATACCATCCTGGTGCCGAACCCGTCCTACCCGATCCACCAGTTCGGCTTCATCATCGCCGGCGCGTCCGTGCGCTCGGTGCCGGCCAAGCCGGACGACGACATGCTGCGGGCGCTGGAGCGCGCGGTCCGCCATTCGGTGCCCAAGCCGACCGCCTTGATCGTGAACTTCCCGTCCAACCCGACCGCGTATCTGGCCGACCTCGATTTCTACAAGGAGCTGGTGGCCTTCGCGCGCCGCGAGGAAATCTGGATCCTGTCGGATCTCGCCTACGCGGAAATCTATTTCGGCGACCTGGTTCCGCCCTCGATCCTGCAGGTGCCGGGCGCCAAGGACGTGGCGGTCGAGTTCACCTCGATGTCCAAGACCTACTCGATGGCCGGCTGGCGGATGGGCTTCGCCGCCGGCAATCCGCGGCTGATCAACGCGCTCACCCGGATCAAGTCGTATCTCGACTACGGCGCCTTCACGCCGATCCAGGTGGCGTCTGTGGCGGCACTGAACGGCCCGCAGGACTGCGTCGACCAGGTGCGGGCGCTGTACAAGGAACGCCGCGACGTGCTGATCCGCGGTCTGGCCGTGGCCGGCTGGGATGTGCCGTCGCCGGGCGGCTCGATGTTCGCCTGGGCGGCGATCCCGGACAAGTTCGCCCATCTCGGCAGTGTCGAATTCTCCAAGCTGCTGCTGCAGGAAGCCGGAGTCGCGGTGGCGCCCGGCCTGGGCTTCGGCGAGCACGGCGAAGGCTTCGTGCGGATCGGGCTGGTCGAGAACACCCAGCGTCTCCGGCAGGCGACGCGCAACATCAAGGCCTTCCTGACGTCGCATGACGGGGTGATCGATCCGCGCGGCGTCGGTGCGATGCGGCATGACGTGCATCTGGAAAAAGCCGGATGAACACGCTCTCGCTCCACGCCGCCGCGGCGCCCCTGCGCGTCGGTATCGCCGGTCTCGGCACCGTGGGTGCCGGCACCGTGCGGCTGCTGCGTGCCAATGCCGAGCTGATCGCGGCGCGGGCCGGGCGGCCGGTGGTGGTGACCGCGGTTTCCGCGCGCGACCGGCATCGGGCCCGTGGCATCGACGTGTCGAGCCTGGCCTGGCACGACGACGCGCTGACCCTGGCGACCGATCCCGATGTCGATGTCGTGGTCGAGCTGATCGGCGGATCCGAGGGTGCCGCGCGCACGCTCGTCGAGACCGCCCTGTCGCGTGGCCGCCCCGTGGTGACCGCGAACAAGGCGCTGATCGCCATCCATGGCGCCGGCCTGGCCTCGGCGGCCGAGCGCGCCGGCGTGGCGCTGGCCTTCGAGGCTGCGGTGGCCGGCGGCATCCCGGTGATCAAGGCGCTCCGCGAGGGGCTGGCGGCCGACCGGCTGGTGCGGATCGGCGGCATCCTGAACGGCACCTGCAACTACATCCTGACCGCGATGCGCGAGACCGGCCGCGGCTTCGCCTCGGTGCTCGAGGAGGCGCAGGCGCTCGGTTACGCCGAGACCGATCCGTCGACCGACGTGGACGGCATCGACACCGCGCACAAGCTGGCGATCCTGGCGGCACTGGCCTTCGGCCGCCCGGTCGATTTCGACTCGGTGCATATCGAGGGCATCCGCCGGATCGGTGCGGCCGACATCGCGTTCGCCACCGAGCTCGGCTACCGCATCAAGCTGCTCGGCATCGCCCGGCGCAGCGACCAGGGCGTCGAGACCCGCGTGCATCCATGCCTGGTGCCCAACACCGCGCCGATCGCGCAGGTCGAGGGCGTGTTCAACGCGGTGGTCGCCGAGGGCGAGTTCGTTGGCCGGGTGATGCTGGAGGGCAGGGGCGCCGGTGCCGGCCCGACCGCGACGGCGGTGGTGGGCGACCTGATCGATATCGCCCGCGGCAGCCTGGTCCCGGCCTGGGGCGCGATCTCCGGATCGCTGTCGAAGCTGACCTCGGTGCCGATGTCCGCGTGCCGTGGCTCGTTCTACCTGCGGCTCGACGTGCGCGACCGGCCCGGCGTCATTGCCGAGATCACCGCCGTGTTGCGCGACTGCGGCGTCTCGCTGAAGAGCATGCTGCAGCATGGCCAGGCGCCGAGCGCGCTGCCGGACGAGAGCGTGCCGATCGTGCTGGTGACGCACGAGACTCGCGAAGTCGCGATGCAGGAAGCGACGGCGCGTATTGCAGGGCTCGACGTCGTGGTGGCATCTCCGGTGATGATCCGGATCGAGGCAGGTTGATTCGACTCGTCGTTCAAGATCTTCCGCTATCAGCCAAAGGAATTCGCATGCAAGCGTCCACCGGTTCCAGCTATCAGACAGACCGCAACCTGGCGCTCGAACTCGTTCGGGTCACCGAGGCGGCTGCCTTGGCGGCGTCGCGCTGGACCGGGCGCGGCAAGAAGAACGAGGCGGATGGCGCCGCCGTCGAGGCGATGCGGCTGGCCTTCGATACCGTCGCCATCTCGGGCACCGTCGTCATCGGCGAGGGCGAGATGGACGAGGCGCCGATGCTGTATATCGGCGAGAAGGTCGGCGCCGGCGGACCGGCGATGGACATCGCGGTCGATCCGCTCGAAGGCACCTCGCTCACCGCCAAGAATGCACCCAACGCGCTAACCGTGGTGGCACTGGCCGAGCAGGGCAAGTTCCTGCACGCGCCCGACATCTACATGGACAAGATCGCGGTCGGTCCCGGCCTGCCCGAGGGCGTGGTCGACCTGGATTCGAGCATCGCGGTGAACCTGCGCAACCTGGCGCGGGCCAAGAAATGCGACGTCAGCGACCTCACTTTGTGCACGCTGGATCGCGACCGCCACGAGGAGCTGATCGCGCTGACCCGCGAGGCCGGCGTGCGGGTCATGCTGATTTCCGATGGCGACGTGGCGGGCGTGATCGCCGCCTGCATGCCGAACAGCGGCGTCGATATTTTCGCAGGCTCCGGTGGTGCGCCCGAGGGTGTTCTGGCGGCGGCGGCTTTGCGTTGCACGGGCGGCCAGATGCAGGCCCGCCTGCTGTTCGAGGACGAGGCCCAGGCAACGCGGGCCCAGCAGATGACCCCCGGCGATCCGCGCCGCCGGCTCGCCCTCGAGGACCTGGCCCAGGGCGACGTGCTGTTCTCGGCGACCGGCGTCACCACGGGCGCGCTCCTGCGCGGCGTGGTGCGGTCCGGCGACCATGCGGTGACGCATTCGATCGTCATGCGCAGCAAGTCGGGCACGGTGCGGTTCATCGAGGGGCACCATAACTTCGCGACGAAAACCTGGAGCGCCACCTGACTGCCGGCTGATGCCTGACGGCGGCCTGGTCCCGGCCATCGCCGGGGGCGCGCTCCCCGGCAGCGTGCTCGGGGTCGAGGCCAGCATCGGCCAGCGGCGCTGGATCTGGCGCGGCGCCGACAGCGCCGCCCAGGAGCGGGCTGGGCTGGCGATGTCGCAGCGGCTGGTCCTGCCCGAGATGGTCGGGCGGCTGCTGGCGGCGCGCGGCGTCGATGTCGAGACCGCGCAGCATTTCCTCGAGCCGACCCTGCGCGCGCTGCTGCCCGACCCGTCCTGCATGATCGACATGGACGCGGCGGCGGCCCGGCTGGCGCGGGCCGTCGAGCAGTCCGAAACCATCGGCGTATTCGGCGACTACGACGTGGATGGCGCCTGTGCGGCGGCGGTGCTGACCACGCTGCTGCGATCGTTCGGCTGCACCGTGCATACCCATATCCCCGACCGGATTCGCGAGGGCTACGGCCCGAACGCGACGGCCCTCGGCGGCCTGGCGGAGCGTGGCGCGACGCTGATCGTCTGTGTCGATTGCGGCACCGCGGCGGCCGACCAGCTCGCGCACATGGTCGGCCGGGCGGACGTTGTCGTGCTTGACCATCACAAGTCGGACGGTCCGGTGCCGCCGATCCTGGCCACCGTCAATCCGAACCGGCTGGATTGCGGGTCCGGCCTGAACACCCTGTGTGCGGCGGCGATCACCTTCCTCACCGGGGTGGCGCTGGTCCGGCATCTGCGCCGGGACGGGTATTTCGCCAGCCGGCCGGCGCCGGACCTGATCGCGCTGCTGGATCTGGTGGCGTTGGCGACGGTCTGCGACGTGATGCCACTGACCGGCCTGAACCGGGCGCTGGTCACCCAGGGGCTCAAGGTGATGGGAAGGCGGGCGCGCCCTGGCATCCATGCGCTGCTGGAAGTGGCGTCTGTGAAGGACGTGCTGAGCGCGTTCACCTGCGGCTTTGCGCTTGGGCCGCGGATCAATGCCGGCGGCCGGATCAGCGAGGCAGATCTCGGCTTGCGGCTGCTGCTGTGCGACGATCCCGTCGAGGCGAAGCTGCTGGCCGAGCGGCTGGATGCGGTGAACCGCCAGCGGCGCACCGTCGAGAGCGGCATCATGGACCAGGCGATGGAGCGCGGCGCCGCGCAGATCGAGGCGGGCCATGCGGTGATCCTGCTGGCGGGAACCGACTGGCACCCGGGCGTGGTCGGCATCGTCGCCGGGCGGCTGAAGGAGCGGTTCAACCGCCCAGCCTTCGTGGCGGCGGCACTCGAGGACGGCACCGTGAAGGGCTCGGGCCGATCGGTCGACGGGCTGGACCTGGGTTCGGCAATCATCAGCGCACGCCAGAACGGGCTGCTGCTGACCGGCGGCGGCCACGCGATGGCGGGCGGGTTCTCGCTTCAGGCGAGCGACCTGGACAGGTTCCACGCCTTCCTCGACGAGCGGCTGGCGGCGGCCCGGTCCCGCCCGATGGCGTCCGCATTGGCGGTGGACGGGGTGCTGACGGTGCAGGCCGCGACGGTGGAGCTGGCCAGCCACATCGACCGGCTGGCGCCCTTCGGGTCCGGCAACGAGGAGCCGCTGTTCGTGCTGTCGCGGGTCAGGGTGCTGCGGGCCGACCGGATCGGCCGCGAGGGCAACACGCTGCGGCTGATGCTGGAAGGCGAGGGCGGCGGCCCCCGGCTCAAGGCGCTGCTGTTCCGCGCCAACGAGAGCAAGCTGACCGCGACGCTGGAGGCCCGTGGCGGCCCGCCGCTGCACCTGGCCGGCTGGCTGCGGGCGGAGAGCTGGAACAACACGACTAGCGCCGGCTTCTTCATCCAGGACGCCGCGGTCGCTTGACCGCCAAAGGTCGCTCCGCTACGCAGTCGCCGTAGGTCGCCCAGGCGACACTCTGGCCCAAGTCCTGTTCGTCTAGTGGCCTAGGACACCGCCCTTTCACGGCGGTAACACGGGTTCGAACCCCGTACGGGACGCCAATCAAATTGCTCAGTGTTTCGAGAATGTGTTTTTGGCTGAGCCGGTTAGGAAAGCTTGGGGCTGGCATTGAATCTTTTCGTTCGGTAGCCTGAGGTCACAAAGAAAGGGCAGCCCCCTTGTGGCACCGCCCTCCGATCTGTCTGGCGAGGGCCAAAGTGTCTATGGAACGGTGGGCGCTAGTGGAGCAAAGGTGCCCTCACTGTCGTCGGCTGTCGGAGACCGTGTGTCGCCTCTAAGGCATTTCGAGCCTCAGCACCTTGACTGGTTCGTCTTCATACTTGCGCCAACGGCCTACGGTGCATCTTCGCCTTGCTCGACAACATCGAGGTTAAGCCCATGCGACAGTTGTGGTCGGTGCCGGCAGGTCGATTACTGCGGCCGAGGCGTGTGCGGCCCGCAGGCGAGCCAGAATTCAAGGCCGACTGAAGAACTGCGTATAGATCGCGGTTGGTGTTATGGTGCAAAGGCTCGCCGATCACGCTTCATGCCTTCAAAGACGCAATACCATTTGACGTGCCAACCTTGCGCGTCTACCCCGGCACTTGGCTCATCTCCAGGGGTCCTGGACATAGCTCGAACGCCCGGCCGCCTCTTACCGTAGCCGTCCAGATGCAAAGCGGCTCTAGGATTTCGTGCAACGGTTCAAGTCAAAGCAGGCGTTACGTCGCGTAGGACCTCGCCACGAGCGCCGGCACTTCTTGAGGCGGACGCTCCAGTTCGACCGATTTTTTCGCATCGAGACGAGATTTAAGACTCCCGCCCGTAAGAGCAGTGTTCCACACTATGGTGCCTGCGATGGTTCCGATAATCGCCTAAGTCAGCATGCTACTACCAAGGTCTTACTGAAAAGACCGGAAGCCGAATTTAGGCCTGCGTCTTTCATCAAGCGGGCGAATTAGATGTAATGAAGATCCCGGGCACCTGCGTAAGAATGGGATGAGAGTGATTGGCGGACGAGACCGAAACCGAGGCTGATACCTGCCGTAGGGCTATCACTCCACGTCTGCAAGCTGCTGGGTGGGATAGCCTTCCTCATCAGTTGCACGAGCAGCACATTATCACTCCTGGGCGCATCCTGTTTACCAAGCGCGGGACAAGGCGAGGTGAGCGTCGAAGGGCCGACTACTTATTGCGCTATCGAGCCGATGTTCCCATTGCGGTTGTTGAGGCCAAGGCCTCCTACCTGCCTGCTGCAGAGGGCATGCAGCAGGCGAAGCAATATGCAATCATGCTTGATCTAAGCTTCGCTTATTCCAGCAATGGCGTTGAAATTCTGGAATTTGACTTTTTTACTGGACTAGAAAAGCTAGTCGACACGTTCCCAGCTCCGGATGAGCTCTGGGAGCGACAGCGTATCGGCCTCGGGCTAGATCCGCGTGCAGCGGAGGTGGCGCTAACGCCTGGACGCCCTGATCCGAAGCAGCCTCTTCGCTACTACCAAGAAGCAGCAATTACTCGAGCCATTGAGGCTATTGCGTCGGGCCGCCGTCGTACATTGATTATCCTTTGCACGGGATCGGGTAAAACATCCATTGCCTTCCAGATCGCATGGCGTCTTCACGCCGCCCGCTGGACAGCAATCTCAGGCCGCTTGCGCGCACGTGTGCTATACTTGGCGGACCGCGATGTGCTGGTGAAAGACCCGCAGAACCGATACTTCGGACCATTCGGGGATGGGCGCCACCGCATCCTGGCCGGACATGCACCGGGGTCACGCGAGGTCTTCTTTGCCACGTATCAAGCTCTACTGGAAGAGGGACCCAATGACGTACGATTTGCAGGACTGCCCTCCGACTTCTTCGATTTGATTATCGTCGACGAGTGTCACCGTGGCAGCTCACGTGCTGACAGTGCTTGGCGTACTATTCTCGAGCATTTTGCGGCGGCCGCTCAGATTGGCATGACAGCGACACCGATATACGACGAGACACGCGATACCTTCGCTTATTTCGGAGCGCCGCTTTACGTCTACTCCCTAAGACAGGGGATTGAGGATGGGTATCTTGCCCCTTACAAGGTCCGTCGTGTCGTAACTGACTTTGACGCTGCAGGTTGGCGGCCGACAAGTGGCGAACTCGACCGCTACGGGCAACCTATTCCCGACGACGAATATCAGACCAAGGATTTTGAACGCGTTGTGGCACTTCGGGCTCGTACTGAAGCGATTGCTCGTCATTTAACTGAATACCTCCGCGGTACCGACCCGTTCGCTAAGACACTTGTTTTTTGTGTTGATCAAGAGCACGCGGACGAAATGCGCCGAACTCTGGCTAACCTGAATTCCGACCTGATGGTGATGCACCCTGATTGGGTTTGTCGTGTTACCTCAGATGAGGGCGATGTCGGACGCACGTATCTGGAACGCTTTCAGGATTTGGATTTACGTACGCCGGCTGTGCTGACAACGTCACAGATGCTTACGACTGGCGTCGATGCGCCGACTGTACATAACGTTGCGCTAGTCCGCGTCATCGGTTCGATGAGCGAGTTCAAGCAGATCATCGGCCGGGGCACGCGTGTCCGTGAAGATTACGGAAAAACCTGGTTTACGATTCTTGATTATACAGGTACCGCGACGGCAAAATTTGCCGACCCAGCATTCGATGGTGATCCCATTGCCGTGATGGTGGAACCGATGGATCCGATCACAGGCACCGTGCCTGATGGGGCCCTTGAGACGACTCCTCATGAGGATTCAACAGCGAATGAGGCTCAAGATGAAGGGGGCGGAACAGTCCTTGTGCCATGAGGCGGCGGACCCGCGGCCAGATCAAAATATTATGTAGATCAAGGAAGATCCCGCATCGTGTGGGACCGAGCAATGGAGCTCGATCCAGAAGGTAGGCTTGTTACCCGAAGAGTCCTTGATCGCACACGGGACGTTGTGCGCACTCTTTATGCAACGCCTGCCGCTCTCCGCACGGTCTGGGGCCTTCCTGATAAGCGGCTAATAGTAGCAGAGGCGCTGGCTGCTCACGGACTCGACGTGAAGGAGCTGGCGGAGGCTGCTGGACAGCCCGATGCTGACCCCTTTGACTTGCTCTGCCACGTAGCTTGGGACGCCCCGCCTCGCACAAGACGAGAACGAGCTGAAGAGTTGAAGCGCCGCAAACCCGCGGTTTTTGATCGGTTTGGCGGAGAGGCTCGGGCCGTACTGGATGCCCTTCTTGATAGATATGAGATTGGCGGCCCGGATGAATTGCGGCTGCCGGAAGCCTTGAAGATCAAGCCACTTTCCGCCATGGGCAACCCGCTGGAAATTGCTAGTCGGTTCGGTGGCCCAGAAGGTCTTCGGCAGGCTGTGATTGAACTGCAGGAACAACTCTACGCCGCCTGATTTGGCTGGCCCTTTAAAGAGAATCAAGATGGCACCAGCACAACGGTTGAAGCGGGAGGCTCCCCCGCGCGGCGCGGCCCAGCGGCTCGACGCCATTATTAAACAGGCTCGCAATAAGTTACGTAAGGACAAGGGCTTAGACGGTGACACAGACCGTTTGCCGTTGCTTGCGTGGCTCATGTTTCTCAAGCTCTTGGATGACGTAGAGCGTGTGCGTCAAGCAGAGGTCGCGATGGAGGGGCGGCGCTTCGACAGCGTGGTCGCGCCTCCCTATCGCTGGCGAGATTGGGCCTCGCCAAAAGATGGGCTTACGGGGGATGACCTCATCCGCTTCTTGACGATCGAAAAGGAGACGCTGCGGCCGGATGGCACGACTGGCCCAGGTCTTTTCGCAACTTTGCGCTCCCTCCGGGCTGATGGCGCACGTGATCGTCGAACGGTTGTTGCAACTGTATTTGTAGGCGTCAGCCTAAAGGCGCGTTCAGGCCACATCCTACGCGAGGTGGTAGAGCTGGTGGATGGCATCCACTTCGATGCCTCTGACGAGGTGTTCCAGCTCTCGCGCCTTTATGAGAGCATGCTGCGTCAGCTGCGTGATGCAGCTGGTTCGGCTGGCGAGTACTATACACCGCGTCCTGTCGTGCGGCTCATGGTAAAAGCACTCGACCCTCGCCTTGGCGAGGTAGTGGAGGATCCGGCGTGTGGAACCGCAGGCTTCTTGGTGGAGGCTTTTACTCACCTTCGCGATCAGCGCAAGAGTGCAAAAGACCAGCGTATCTTGCAGGAGCGGAGTATCCGTGGCGGTGAGGCTAAGCCGCTACCATTCCTGCTGGGTCAGATGAACTTGATGCTGCACGGCTTAGATGCGCCTGACATCGATTCCGGTAACGCTCTTCGCAACAAACTTACCGAAATAGGAGAGGCACAGCGGGTGGATGTCATCCTGACTAATCCCCCGTTTGGAGGAGAAGAGGAGGCGTCTGTTCTTGGTAATTTCCCAATAAATAAACGCACTTCGGAAACGGCTCTGCTGTTTTTGCAACTAATAATGCGCAAGTTACGACGTGGCGGGCGAGGCCGAGCCGCGGTTGTCTTGCCAAACGGAACGCTGTTTGAGGGCGGAGTCGCGGCAAGAATCAAGGCGGAATTACTGGAAACCTGTGACCTGCGCGCAATCATCCGTCTCCCCGAAGGAGTGTTTGCACCCTATACGGACATACCGGCCAATATCTTATTTTTCAGCACCGGAGGTCCGTCCCGCAACGTTGCCTATTGGGAGCAAACCCCGCCAGAGGGACGGCGGAAGTATACCAAAACGCAGCCAATGCTAGATGAGGAGCTAAGCGACGCGTTGGCATGGTATCGTGTCGGATTTCCGGATGATGAACGTGCTTGGATGGTGCAGGCGGAGAGCCTGCTGATAAAGGACAAGGCTGGTCGAGTCGTTTCCTGTAATCTTGATATCAAGAACCCTAAATCTGCAGCAAAAGAAGATCATCGTTCTCCATTCGAGATTATTGCATCTGCGATCGAGAAAGAGCGTGAAGCACTTCGACTTTTGGAAGACGTGCGAGTATTGCTGAGGCAAGACACGTGACGGTTCGGGAGCAGCTACATGTTGTACTAGAGGATGTACTGACACCAAACTACGACTGGATAGTCTTGGATCCTGATGCTGACTATAAGCAGGTAACCGTTAAACTCTGGGGCAAGGGCATAGTCCAGCGAGCGATCGTCAAAGGCAGTGATATCGCTGCCGCCTCTCAACTACGCGTTAAAGCCGGGCAGTTCATTGTCTCTCGGATCGATGCAAGGCACGGGGCATTCGGATTTATCCCACCTCAGTTGAACGGCGCAGTTGTTTCGAGCGACTTTCCTTGCTTTGACGTGGATAAAACCCGGCTCAACGTAAGGTATTTAGCTTGGCTCAGCCGAACTCCAGAGTTTGTGGATCTTGCGCGATCGGGTAGCGAAGGATCAACAAACAGAGTACGTCTGAAAGAGGCTCGCTTCCTAAAACAAAAGCTCATTTTGCCGTTGCTAGCAGAACAAGAGGCAATTGCGAAACAATTGGACAAGGCAGCGTCTTATATAGAAAAAAGAGCAAAAGCGGCGCAGTCAGTTAGTGATAACTTGCAAGCGATGCTGCAGGTTGTTTTCCGTCGTATCACGCGCAGTGCGCCTGTCGTTTGCCTTGGTGAGATCGCTCCGTTGGTCCGTCGTAATGTAAAGATCGAGGAAGAGAAGAGCTATACGGAAATCGGTATACGTAGCTTTTATCGCGGAACATTCCGCCGACGAACTATTCCAGGTTCTTCTTTTACTTGGCAGGAGCTTTTCTCAATCAAAGAACACGATTTGATATTCAGTAATTTAATGGCCTGGGAAGGTGCGGTAGCAATTGCGACACGGAGCGACGTCGAATGTGTCGGTAATCGACGCATGCTCACCTGTGAGGTTAATTTAAAACGAGCGGTCCCAAGCTTCATTCACTTCTATTTCACGCAACCAGAGGGTTCGGCTCGGTTGATTGCAGCCTCTCCAAGTAGCATTGCTCGAAACCGTACATTAGGCCCGGTAGCACTCCATAATCTACCGGTTCCACTGCCTAGCTTGGGTGCGCAGCAGATATTCGACTCTCTGCATACCAAAGTTCAGGCGGCGCTAGCTGCACATAACAAGGTTGAAGAAGAGCTCGCCAATCTCTTGCCGGCTTTGTTGCATCAAACCTTCAATGATCACGAAGTGGCTTTGCCGAATAAAAAGGCGACAAGGCGCCGTGCAGCCGCTTAGGTTTTATTTACGGTTCTAGACCCGTGAGTTGAGGGAGAAAAGTTTAACTTAAGGTTAGGGCATGAGGATGAACAATACATCCGGTAATGTCTGGCGTGGCGTTCATCTTGCTTAAGGCGAGGCTGCTATCTGCCGTGGTCTCGTGCATGAAAAGCGGATTGGGGCTGCACTTTCGATTTCGGCTCGGTCTGGCCCCCGTGAAAATATTTGGTTTGTGGTCCCGGCCGATTAGCTACATTTCGTGGTATTGGATGGTGTGTGGCACCTGCGCCAGCTTGTTGTGCCAAAATTTGAGTGTGCGCGGTTCGCGATTAAGCATATATTCTAACCTGATGGTAGAGACGTTCACAAGGTCATCGACCTGTTGGAGTGACCAGCAAGATGATTAAGGTAGATGTTTGATAAGCGAATTGCAGGGCCGCACGGTCGGGTATCAACCGCTGGCAAGCCTGGACGTTTTTGCGCTTACTTGAGAGCGTCTGCGGCAGCATTATTGATGGCCTTGCACAAACGAGACACCCCGACTGGGCAGGAATTCTTGGCAAGATAAGCTATCTTCTCAATGTCGCGTGTATTCAGCGTCGAGTTGATTTGAGCGGTAACAAAAAAGGCGGAGAGCAGGAGCCTTCTTGGTTTCGGCTGCGAAGTTAGGAAGCGATCTCCAATGGTCGGCTAAGATTCTTGCCACACCCTCGGACGACGCCTCGGCTATTTCCCCTCCGTCGCACCCTTAATAAAGATGGAGATACGCCGCGACAGCTCGCCACGACGTCAGCCCGTCGGCTGCAGTCTCCGCAGCATCCGCCTTCGCTGGTGGGCAAGCTAAAGACTGGGCGCCCACGTTGCCAACGAACAGAAGAAGAAACGCAGCAACGGGAAGACATTTAACGAATAGGTTTACGTTCCCGGCTTGCCCCATGCGCGGTACCGACAGGCGGCTACGCCAGCATGATGTTGTTCCCCGACTAAGACAGGCGCGATACCCGTGTAGCCTGCCCTTCAACGTTTCGACGGAAGCTGCCCCACAAAGTGCACCCGGACGGCCGAGACCCTGACCCAACAAATCAGACATCTCCACACCGCCTCCATCATCAGCCAAACCCATCACTCCCACCCTCCACCAACGTCATCGGCCAAAGCCGCTGCACCGGCCCAACCAGGACCCCCTCATCATCGGGTGTCATCGCCAGCAGCAACGCCTCGGCAAGATCCCTGCCGAGGTCGTGCAGCGATAGCGTGAAGCATGTCAGCGAGGGCGACAGGCCGCGGCTTGCCGGCGTGTCGCGGATGCCGATCAGCGACATGTCCCGGCCTGGTCGCAGTCCGGCCTCCTGCAGCCGGCGATAGGCCCCGACCGGCATGGTGTCGCCATTGAGGATCAGCGCCGTCGGGGGATCGGCCAGCCCCAGCAGCGTATCCACGGCCCGGTAGCCACCGGCCTCGTCGGTCTCGACGCGAACCAGCAGGGCCGGATCGACCGCCAATCCGGCGTCCTGCAGTGCTGCGCGATAGGCATCGGCAAACACATGCCCGAGATTGATGTCCGATGCCGGGTCGGCCAGGGCGATACGCCGGTGTCCGGCGGCGGCAAGGCGGGCGACCGACTGGTGGGCTACGGCCTCGAAATCGAGGTCGATCCACGGCTGGCTGCCGCCGGACAGGCTGCGTCCCAGCGTGGCGAACGGAACCCCGCGCTCCAGCAGGAACGGGATGCGCGGATCATGCCGCATCGTCGCCGACAGCAGCCAACCATCCGCAAGGCCGCGCGACACCGCACGCTGCAGGAACGCGAACTGGTCCTCGTCGCTCCGGGCAAGCAGGACCATGAGGTCCAGTTGCCGGGACGCCAGGGCAGCCTGGATCCCGCCGAACAGCGCCATGAAGAACGGGTCGCCCTGGGCCGCACTGTCCGCGCTGGGGGTCAGCACGAAGGCGATGGTCCGGGTCTGGCCACGACGCAGCGTCTGGCCGGCCTGGTTGGGCACGTAGCCGAACGCCGCGACCGCCTCGAGCACCCGGACCCGCGTCGCCTCGCGCACGTCCTTGCGGCCATTGAGGGCCCGGGACACCGTGCCGATCGACAGGTCGAGATGGCGGGCGAGCGCGCGTATGTCCATCGGGTCCGTTCCATCCTCGAGCCGTGTCGCCGCAATCCCGGCTTGACGCAGGGATAGCACGCGCACAGTCTCCGTAAACGTTTACGGGACCGATCGCCGAACGCAGCCTCACAGAAGGCAGGCGGCGATCGAGCAGGGGGAGGATGACGATGCGAGCAGCCTTGATCGGTTGCGGCGAGATGAGTCGCGCCTGGCTGGCGGCAGCGGCCGAGCTGGACGAGATCGAGATCGTCGGCCTGGCCGACCTGGACGAGGGCCGCGCCCGGTCGCGGGCGGTGGAATTCGGCCTCGGCGACGTGGTGATCGCCAACGATATCGAAACGCTGCTGGAGCGCTCAAGGCCGGACATGCTGTTCGACGTCGTCGTGCCGGCGGCCCGTCATGGTGTCGTGCTGGCCGCCCTGGCCGCCGGATGCCACGTGCTGAGCGAGAAGCCGCTTGCCGACACGCTGGTGCATGCACGGGAACTCGTCCACGCGACACGCTCGGCCAGCCGCCTGCACGCGGTGATTCAGAACCGGCGCTATTTGCCCGGGATCCGGAGGCTGCACCGGCTGATCGAGAGCGGCGCGCTCGGCAAGGTCACCGGCCTGCATTGCGATTTCTTCAAGGCGCCGCATTTCGGCGGATTTCGCGAGCAGATGGAACACGTGCTGCTGCTCGACATGGCGATCCACAGTTTCGATGCGGCGCGCTATCTCGCCGGCGTCACGCCGGACAGCGTCTATTGCCACGAAACCAACCCGGACGGATCGTGGTTTGCCGCTGGCGCCGCGGCGAACGCCATCTTCACCCTGCCCACCGGCGGGGTGCTCACCTATCGCGGCAGCTGGTGCGCGAACGGAATGCCGACCAGTTGGAACGGCCAGTGGCGCGTGGTCGGCGACCGCGGCACCGCCATTTGGGATGGCGAGGATGCCGTCACCGCCGAATGCCTCGCCGACCCCGCGGCACAGGATGGGCTGTTCTCGGTCACGCAGCCCATCGAAGTGCCGCCGTTGCATTCCGATGACGGGATCGACGGACATCTCGGCCTGCTGCGCGACTTCGCACGCTCCGTGCGCGAAGGCCGCGAACCCGAGACGGTCAGCCACCACAATCTCGGCAGCCTGGCCATGGTGTTCGGCGCGATCGAAAGCGCCGAGACCGGCCGCAGCGTCACCATCGCCATTCCCGAAGAACCGGAGGTTCCATGACCAATCCTGCGCTCGATATCCGCATCGGCACCATGGTCCGCGCCAACGCACCGGATCCGGCCGGTACCGTGCGACAGATCTTGCCGCATGGCTTCGAGAGCATCGAGCCGTTCTTCTGGCAGACGCTGGGCGGCGTCGATCTGCCGCGCCTGGCCGGACAGCTTCGCGACGTGATCGCCGATTCCGGCGTGACCATGAGCACGCTCGGGATGTTCGGCAATCCGCTGGAGGACCGCCCGCTCGATCGCGAGACGCTGGCCGGCTGGGAGCAGCTCATCGACCATGCGCACCTGTTCGGCGCGACCACGATCGCCGGCTTCACCGGCCGGGTGCGCGACCGGCCGCTACCGGAAAGCCTGCCGCGCTTCAGGCAAGTCTTCGGCCCGCTGGCGAAGCGCGCCGCCGACAAGGGTGTGCGGATCGCCTTCGAGAATTGTCCGATGGAGGGGTCCTGGGCAACCGGCGACTGGAACATCGCCCATAATCCGGCTGCATGGGAGCTTATGTTCAACGCGCTGCCGGACGAGAATATCGGCCTCGAGTGGGAGCCGTGCCACCAGCTCTATTACCTGATCGATCCGATGCCGCAGCTGCGCGACTGGATGCCGAAGATCTTCCATGTGCATGGCAAGGATGCCAGCGTGCGCTGGGATGTGGTGCGCCGGCACGGCGTGCACGGTGCCGAGCCGTTCGCCTTCCACCGCACGCCCGGGTTCGGCGACAGCGACTGGACCGCGATCATCAGCGACCTTCGCCTGGGCGGCTACACCGGCTCGATCGATATCGAGGGCTGGCACGATCCGGTCTATCGCGAGGCGCTGGAAATGACCGGGCAGGTGGCCGGGCTGAACCATCTGAAACGCTGCCGTGGAGGCGACTTCGTGCCCAACCCGGCCTGACACCGTCGCACCTGCGGCCGACCGGGGATCAACTCCGGCGGCGTCTTCGAGAGGAAACACCGATGTTCAAACATGCATGCCGGCTGGCGTTTTCCAGGTTGGCGATCTCCGGGCTGGCGATACTGTGTGTCGCACCCGCCCGGGCGGCTCCCGTCACGTTGCAATTCTGGACGATCGAGAAGCCGAACCAGGTGACGCAAAGCTACGCGCTGGCGAAGGAGTTCGAGGCAAAGAACCCCGACATCCACATCGAGATCAAGCATGTCGATTTCGCCGATGTGTCCAACGACACCATGCGCGCCATCGCCACCGGCGCCGGGCCCGACCTGGTCACCATCGACAACCCCGAGGTCGCGTTGTTCGCCGCGCATAATGCGCTGGCCGACCTGTCGCCGCTGATCGCGCAATCGAAGGTGATCGATCCGAAGCGCTTCTTTCCCGGCCCGCTCGCATCGGTGACATGGAAGGGGCACGTGTTCGGGCTGCCGCGCGGCTCGAACACGCTGGTGCTGTATATCAACGACGACGCCTTCAAGGCGGCCGGGCTCGATCCCGCGCAGCCCCCGGCCACCTGGGACGCCCTGCGCGAAGATGCGCGCAAGCTGACGGACCCGGCGAAGGGTGTTTACGGTCTTGCCTTCTCGGCCATCGGCGACGAGGAAGGAACGTTCCAGTTCCTGCCATGGGTGCAGAGTGCCGGCGGTGACTACGACAAGATCTCCGGTCCGGCCGGGGTGGCGGCGCTGACATTCTGGCAGAGCCTCATCGACGAGAAACTCGCCTCGCACGACACGCTGATCCGGGCACAGTCGGACGCGTTCCAGACCTTCGTCAACGGCAACGCGGCGATGGCGATTTCAGGACCGTGGGAGCTGAGCGGCCCGATCTCGACCGCGAAGTTCGCCTGGAGCACAGCACTCCTGCCGGTCCAGAAGCCGGGTGGCACGCACGCCTCGGCCCTCGGCGAACATGCGTTCGTCATCCTGCACAACAGCGCGCACCCGGCCGAAGCATTCCGCTTTCTCGAGTACGTCTATTCGCAGGAAGGACGCGACTGGAACGAGTTCGGCATGCTGCCCTCGATCCGCATCGACAATCCGGCCGCGCCGCAGCATCCGCAAGCCTACGCGACCTTCATCGAGGAGATGAAATATGCCCGGGTGCGTGGACCGAACCCGCACTGGTCGGTCATTTCCAAAGCGATCCAGGCCGCCTTCCAGTCGGCGCTGACGCATCAGGCCCAGCCGGCCGCCGCGCTGAAGGACGCACAGGCGATCATCGACCCGGCGCTGCAGGGCGACAATTAATGAAGCTTGCCCACCAGCGGCCTATGTTCGACATCGCCATGCTCGGCGTGCCGCTGGTGTTTCTCGTGCTCATCTGTGCGGTCCCGGTGGTCTACACCGTCGTGATGTCGTTCCAGAGCGTCGACATGTTCACCATCATGTCGCTGCGCCGGCCGTTCGTCGGGCTGCACAACTACATGGCCCTGTTCGCGCGGCCGGGTGCCCGCCACATCTTCCTGAACACCGCCCTGTTCACCATCCTCTCGGTGAGCGCGCAGCTCGTGCTGGGGTTCGCGCTGGCGCTGTTCTTCAACCGCCGCTTCCCGGGCGCCGCCACGCTGCGGGGCGTGTTCCTGGCCGGCTGGATCATGCCCGGGCTCGTGGTCGGCGGGATCTGGAAATGGATCTTTGCCGGCGATAACGGCGTGCTCAACGCGGTGCTGGCCGGACTGCACCTGACCCGGTCGCACCCATTCTGGTTGTCCGATCCCGCTTTGTCGCTCTACGCGGTCATCGTCGCCAACATCTGGCTCGGGATCCCGTTCAACATGATCCTGCTGTCGGTCGGCTTGGCCGCGGTCCCGGCCGACGTGTACGAGGCTGCGAAGATGGACGGCGCCGGCCCGGTCCGCACGTTCCTGTTCATCACGCTGCCGATGATGCGGGCGACCATCGCCGCGGTGGCGTCCCTCGGGGTCATCTTCACGCTGCAGCAATACGATCTGATTTCCGGCCTGACCGAGGGTGGCCCGTCCAACAGCTCCAATGTCGCGCAATACTGGTCCTGGCAGCTGTCGTTCCAGGTCTACGAGATCGGGCAGGGCAGCGCGCTGGCGGTGCTGATGCTGGCGTTCACGGCGGCGGTCGCGGGCTTCTATGTCTGGTCGACCCGACAGGAGCAGGCGGCATGATCCTCCCATCCGTGCGCCGGCGGCGGATCGATGGCGGCATCGGCCTGGTGCTGGCCGCGATCTACCTGTTTCCGCTCTACTGGATGTACGCCACCGCGCTGAAGAGCCCCGCCGAGATCTTCCGCAATCCGCCGACCTTCTGGCCGCACACCCTGCACATCACCTTCGGGCGGGTGTTCGTCGAACATGCGATGGCGCATTATCTGTGGAACTCGGCACTGATCGCCGCCGGGACCACGGTGCTGACGGTCCTGCTCGGCACCGGCGCCGCCTATGTGCTGGCGCGTCACCGCAACCGCTGGGTGGATGCGGCACTGTTCCTGGTGCTGCTGTTGCAGGCGCTGCCGCCATCGTTGCTGGTCACGCCGATCTTCGTGGCGTTCAATCAGCTCGGCCTGCTGGCCACGCCGCGTTTCGCGGTCGTCCTGGCCCAGACCGGCAAGATGGTGCCGTTGTTCATCGTGCTGTGCCGTGCCAGCTTCGCGCAGGTGCCACGCGAACTCGAGGATGCCGCCCGCATGGATGGTGCCAGCCGCCCGATGGCGTTCCTGCTGATCATGGTGCCGCTGGCGCGCAACGGTATCCTGGTCTCGGCGATCCTGGTGTTCCTGCAATCCATGGGCGAATATGTCTATTCGCGGTCGCTGATCTCGTCCGATGCGCTCCAGACCGCGAGCGTCGGCCTGCGCGGCTTCCTGGGCACCAACACGACGGACTGGGGCGGCATCATGAGCTATTCCGCGATCTTCGTGACGCCGATCCTGATCGTCTTCGCACTGCTGCAGACCCGGATCATCGGCGGCCTGACCGCGGGAGCGCTCAAATGATGCCGGCGGCAACGACGGACAGAGGGAGACATCCGAATGAAAACGCTTAAAGGGCCGGCCCTGTTCCTGGCGCAGTTCGCGGGGGATGCAGCACCGTTCAACGGGCTTCCGGCGATCGCCGCCTGGGCGAAGGAATGCGGCTTCGATGGCGTGCAGATCCCGTCCTGGGACGCGCGCCTGTTCGACCTGGCCCGCGCCGCCGAGAGCGACACCTACTGCGACGAGGTCAAGGGCGTGCTGGCCGAGAACGGCCTGGTCCTGACCGAGTTATCCACGCACCTGCAAGGCCAGCTGGTGGCGGCACACCCGGCCTACGACGTCGCACTCGACGGGTTCGCTCCTCCATCGGTGCATAATAACCCGGTGGCACGGCAGCAATGGGCGGTGCGGCAGCTGCATCTCGCGGCGCAGGCGACGCGCCGCCTCGGGCTGACGGCGCATGCGACATTCTCGGGCGCGCTCGCCTGGCCGTACCTCTATCCGTTCCCGCAACGTCCGCCGGGCCTGATCGACGAGGCGTTCACCGAGCTGGCCGGCCGCTGGCGGCCGATCCTCGACGCGTTCGACGAGGCCGGGGCCGACCTCTGCTACGAGCTGCATCCGAGCGAGGATCTGCACGACGGCGTGACGTTCGAGATGTTCCTAGACCGCGTCGGCAACCATCCGCGCTGCAACATCCTGTACGACCCCAGCCATTTCGTGCTGCAGGTCATGGATTATCTCGGCTTCATCGACGTCTATCACCAGCGCATCCGCATGTTCCACGCCAAGGATGCCGAATACGTCCCGAGCGCCCGCCAGGGGGTCTATGGCGGCTACCAGGCCTGGATAGACCGTACCGGCCGGTTCCGGTCGCTCGGCGACGGGCAGGTCGATTTCGGATCGGTGTTTTCCAAGCTGGCGCAGTATGATTTCGACGGCTGGGCCGTGCTGGAATGGGAATGCTGCCTCAAGCATCCCGAAGTCGGCGCGCGCGAGGGTGCGGAGTTCATCCGGCAGCACATCATCCCGGTGACCGACCGGGCCTTCGACGATTTCGCCAGCGGCGGCACCGACCATGCCGCCAACCGGCGCATGCTGGGCCTTCCGGTCGGGGACGCCACATGACCCGGCGTCGCCTGCGCCTCGGCATGGTCGGCGGTGGCGCCGGCAGCTTCATCGGCGGGGTGCATCGCATGGCGGCCCGGCTGGACGACCACTACACCCTGGTGGCCGGCGCCCTGTCGTCCGACCCCGAACGGGCCCGGCAGTCGGCGGAAGCGCTGCACATCGAGCCGGACCGCACCTACGCCGACTACGACACGATGGCGGCCGCGGAAGCTGCGCGCCCGGACCGGATCGACGTCGTCAGCGTCGTCACCCCGAACGACAGCCACGCGGCGATCTGCCATGCGTTCCTGACGCACGGCATTCCGGTGATCTGCGACAAGCCGCTCTGCACCTTGATGCAGGATGCGCGATCATTGGCCGACCTGCTGCAACGAACCGGACTGCCGTTCGTGCTGACCCACAACTACACCGGCTATCCGCTGGTCCGGGAGGCGCGCGCACGCGTGCTGGCGGGCGAACTCGGCACGATCCGCGTGGTGCAGGTCGAGTATCCGCAGGAGTGGCTGGCCGAGGCGATCGAGAACACCGGCCAGAAGCAGGCGGCATGGCGCACCGACCCGGCGCGGTCCGGGCCCGGCGGCAGCGTCGGCGACATCGGCACCCATGCCCATCAGCTGGCCGGGTTCGTGACCGGGCTGCGCCTGGAATCCGTCGCGGCCGACCTGTCGACGTTCGTGCCGGGACGTCGTCTCGACGACGATGCCCGCATGCTGCTGCGCTACGAGGGCGGCGCACGCGGCATGCTCTGGTGCAGCCAGGTCGCGCCGGGTTTCGAGAACGGCTTGCGCCTGCGCGTGATCGGCGACAAGGGCAGCCTGGATTGGCTGCAGGCGGAGCCGAACGTGTTGCACCTGGCGCTGCTCGGCCAGCCCATGCGGCGCCTGACACGGGGGATGCCGGACTTGTCCGCCTCGGCCAGCCACGCCACGCGCATTCCGTCAGGCCATCCGGAAGGCTATCTCGAAGCGTTCGCGCAGATCTATACCGATGCCGCCGCCCTGCTCTGGAACCGGCTGGAGAACACGCCGGCCGGGGCGGATGCGATGCTGCTGCCCGGGATACAGGACGGGCTACGCAACGTCGCCTTCATCGACGCGGTCATCGCGTCGCACAAGGCCGATGCGGCATGGACGCGGCTGGAGGTCTAGGCCGCCGAAGTCGCCTGGATGGACCTCGCGGTTTCGAACGTGCGCTCCTGCATCATGCGGCGCTCCCAGGCAAGCGACGAGCCGAGGATCTCGTCGAGCCCGGTATGGCGCGGCTCCCATCCCAGCACGCTGCGGATACGGTCGGCTTGCGCCACCAGCGCCGGTGGGTCGCCGGCGCGGCGTGGCATCGTCGTCAATTCGACGGTGGTGCCGGACAGGCGCTCGACCGCCTCGATCACCGCACGGACCGACTGGCCGCGTCCGTAGCCGCAGTTCAGCGTGGTGCTGGCGCCGCCGGCACGCAGGTAGCGGAGCGCCAGCACGTGCGCCTCGGCCAGGTCGGAGACGTGGATGAAGTCGCGCACGCAGGTGCCGTCGATGGTGTCGTAGTCGCAGCCGAACACCGACATGCCGGCCCGCTGGCCGGTGGCGACCTCGCAGGCGACCTTGATCAGGTGCGTGGCACCGACCGTGCGCTGCCCGGCGCGGCCGTCCGGGTCTGCGCCGGCGACATTGAAGTAGCGCAGCACGGCAACCCGGATTCCGTGCGCCGCCGACACGTCCGCCAGCAGGCGCTCGGCCGCAAGCTTGCTGCTGCCGTAAGGGTTGATCGGCGCCGGCACGGTGTCCTCGTCCACCTGTGCCGCATCGGACAGGCCATACACCGCGGCGGTCGAGGAAAACACCAGCTGCTCGACGCCGGCCAGAACGCAAGCCTCGGCCAGGTTCATCGTGTTGGCAACGTTGTTGCGCCAGTAGGCAACTGGATGGACGACCGATTCCGGCACAACCAGCGAGCCGGCGAAATGCATGACGGAATCTATGTCGTACAGACGGACCAGCGTCACGATCAGCTTGGTGTCGGCGGTGCTGCCGCGGATCAGCGTAACGCCCGACGGCACCGCCGCTTCCGTGCCGGTCGAGAGATCATCCAGCACCACGACCCGAACCCCGGCATCGCGCAGTGCGAGCGCTGCGTGACTGCCGATATAGCCTGCTCCGCCGGTGACCAGCACCGCACGATTTCCATTGATCATGACACGATTTCTTCTGGTTGCCGGATGCCTGGCAGGGAGCGGTCCGCTTCCATGAACCCGATGATGGTGCGCACCGCCCAGCGTGGATGCGCGGCGAGCTTGCATGATCCCGGCCTGTTCACGTGGCCGGCTCCAGGATCGCTGCCAGCGCATGGTCCTGGCCCGGCGCCGCCTCGATCCGGAACCACTCAATCGTCCCCGCCGCATCGAGTGCCATGGCGAGCCCTTCCGGCCCGCCGAACTGGAAACCGAGCTGGGTCGCGTAGGCACTGCAGACCCTACGCTTGCGCGCAACGTCGATGGTGACCGCGCACTCCGGAAGATCCGACATCGCGCCCGCGAACGGCTCGGCCGGCTCCGCGGTGCGTGCGGCGTATGGAAAGTCTCGCCACCACAGCACCGGAACCGCGACGGGAAGCTCGCGCAACGCGTTCACCGTGACGACATGATCGACATGGCCGCCAATGCCCTGCGGCGCCAGAACCAGCGCCGGCGTCGTGACCGCGAGCAGTCCTGCGATCGTGCCCATCACGGCGGTGCCAGCCTCGTCGCTTGCAAGCACCGGCCCGAACAACGCAGCGGCCGACGAATATCCTCGATGCGGCGCCTCGGGGAAATCCATCCACCGCGTTTCTGCGCCGGCAATCGAACAGGCGGCTGCATCCTCGTCGCGGCGCAACGCCATGTAGTCGGTGCTGGCCGGCAGACCCTTGTCCAGCTGGCAGGCCAGCGCGAAGCCGGTAGGGGACGCGACCGACCGGGTGAACAGGGTTGCCACCACCACCCGCCATCCGGCCGCGGACAGCCGTGCCAGCGTGCCGCCGCAGGAAAACACCGCATCGTCGAGATGCGGCGACACTGCGAGCGCGATCGGGGCCGGGTTGGGCGAGGCTGTCACAGCAGGTGCGGTGCCTCCCGATAGCGGCAAGGGGTCAGCGGCAGCACCGGATCGAAACCTGTCGCGGCAGGCTGTCCGCGAACGGTCGCATAGACATCCATGATGCTCCGTCCCACGGACTCCCACGAATAGGTCAGGCGGCATTCCTCGAGCGCCGCACTCGCGAGGCGACGGCGCAACGCGGGATCGCCGATCAGCCGGCGCAACGCTTCCGCCTGTGCCGGAACGTCGCCCGGCTGCACCAGCAATCCGTTCTCGTCGTTGCGGATGCAGTCCATGACGCCGACCGCGACGCAGGACAGCACCGGCAATCCGCTGGCCATCGCCTCCAGCACGGTGTTCGAGAAGCCCTCGGCATAGGTCGGCGACACGAACACATCCTGCCGGTGATAGATCGCCGGCGCGTCGTCATAGGCGGCATACCCGCTGAACCCGACCAGCGCCTCGATACCGTGCGACGCCGCGCGTTCCCGGGTCGCGTCCAGGTCCGGCCCGATCCCGGACACGGTGGCGGCGAACGGGATGCCGTCGCGGTGAAGCAGCGACAGCGCGTCCATGAAATCGAGCGAGCCTTTCCGCCGGTCGACGCGGCCATGATACAGCAGCCTGACCGGGTCCGCCGCGTCGCCGAGGGTGCGGCCCGGCTCGGGTGCGAACCGATGCACGTCGACCGCGCCTGGAACGATCGTGAAGAGCGAGCGCGGCACCGACAGTCGCTCCACCACCTCGTGCGCGAAGCTTTCGCAGCCGATCAGGACCGCGTTCGCATTCTCCAGCACGCGCAGCATGCCGAGCCGGTGCGTCTCGCAGCATGATCCGACCCAGTGTCCATCGCCGCCCTGGATCGAAACCACGCAGGGAATGCCGAGTTCACGGCCGGCCAGCAACACCGCCCAGCCGTTCGGATACCCATACTGCGCATGCAGGATGTCGAACGGTGCTCGCGCATGTTCTTCACGGATCGTGGCGATCATGTCGTCGATATCGCGCTCGAAATCGCCGCCGTTCTCCTCGCCGAGCGAGCGCCGGCCGATGATCTTCACGCCGTCGAGCCCGGGTGGCGGGCCGCCGCCATAAACGCGCGTGCCGACCGGATCGCCGCGATACTGGCTGATCATCGTGACGTCGTGGCCTGCCGACACCAGCTGGCGCAGCAGGTTTTGCGCATAGACGCTCATCCCGCTGACCGCCGGAAAGTAGCGTCGCGAGCAGAACAGGATTCTCATCGACGGCAATCGTTCAGCCAGCGGCGGGCATCGGGCACCATCCGGTCCGCACGCCCACTGTCCGAGGACAGCTCGACGCACACCAGGCGGGAAAATCCGATCTGCTCCAGAGCGTCCAGGCAGCCGGGAATATCCATGTCGCCGTCGCCGAACGCGAGATGCACATGATCGCCGCGCTTCATGTCCTCGATCGAGACGCTGCCGATCCGGCCCGCGAACTCCAGGATCGCCGCTGCCGGGTCACGCTCCTGCGTCACCATGACATGGCCGAGATCGAGTGCCAGCTGCAGGCTCGGGAATGCCTCGGCGATACGCACGAAATGATCGACGGTGCCGACCATCATTTCCGGTTCCGGCTCCATCGCGGCGGAAACTCCCACGCGCTCGGCACGCGCCAGCACCTGCTCGACGCCCTCGTGCAGCCAGTCCCACGCCTGGCCGAGCTCGATCCCCGGCTTGGGGGAACCGGACCAGAACGACATCACCTCGGCCTGCAGGATCTGGCCGATATCCAGCGCCCTCTGCAGATAGGCGAGCCGGTAGCCGCGTCCATCGGCGGTCGGGCTGACCAGGGTCGGCTGGTGCTTGTCGCGCGGATCGAGCAGGAACCGCGCGCCGGACTCGATCACGCAGCCGAGCCCGCGTGCCTGGAGATCCGCGGCGAGCGCCTCGGCCCGTCGCTCCCAGCCCGCATTCATCGGGTCGAGATAGTCGTGATCCAGGGTCAGCGCGACGCCGTCGTAACCCGCGTCGGCGATCAGGGAAACGGCATCCGTCATGCGATGATGCACGGTGCCGTTGGTATTATATGCGTACCGGAGCGCCATCTTGGTCCTCGATGAATGTCGGTGTTTGTGCTGAGCCGGACGCGTCATCCTGCGCGCGTCGCGATCGCAGGATCTGGGCGGCGAAACAGCCGGGTTCGCGATAGAGCGGGTAGAGCTGGTCGACGATGCGGTCCGCGCGAGCCGCGTCGAACCAGGCCGGTCCGCCGGCACGACGCTCATCCGCCGGCCGCATCCTGACGGGCAGGGCGCCTTCGCGCGGTGCGTCGAGAAGCATGGGGTCGTTCCGGTCGCGCAGGCGTCGCACGCCGCGCCAGCCGATGCGGTGGTAGCTCATGGTTTCGCTCTCAAGCCCCGGCACCACCACCTTGACCGTCTGCACCTTGTCGTCCGGACCCCGGAACGCGACGTAGAAAGCCTCCAGCCCCTCGCTGGCAAGTCGGTCCTCGAGAACCCGCAGCCGGTCGGTTGAGCGGCTTACGGTCTCGGCGCCGGTCTGCGGCAGCGACGACAGCCTCAGCGTGCGCCGGTGCGAGAACACGGTGTCGGCCAGGCGGGCGCGCAGGGACGTGGCATCCTGGTCCAGCCATTCGGCCATCGCCTGCAAGGCACGCGGCTCCTCGTGCTCGAGCTGCACGTCATCGAGCTGCTGGTCCACATGTGCCGCCGGCATCACCCGGCGGCATTCCTCGATCGTGCCGTGCGTCGCCACCTTCCGCACACGCGAACCGCAGAACTCGAGCAGCGCCTTGCGGAGTGCGCGATCACGATCCGGATGCGAGGCCTCGCCGCATGCGGTGACCTGCAGTGGCGAACCGGGCGCATCGTCGTCGCCCACGACATACAGGTTGGTCATCCCGAAATCGGTGGCCGCCAGCTTGGCCGTGACATGGATGCCGAGCGTTTCCAGACGGTCGAGCAGCCCGCGCACCGCCGGGTCCGGCACCGCATCGAGCTCGATGACCAGCCCCTGGTCGAGCGCCCGGTAGCCGATCACGTTGCCGTCGCGCTGCAGCAGTTCCATGATCCCATGGCCGATCGCGTAGTCGAGGTCGAAGCCCGCGCCGAGACCGTTGGTGATCGGCGTGATCAGTTCGGGCCCATGATCCAGATCGAACCCGTGCGAGGCGATCCAGTCCATCGGCAGCCAGATCGCCGCTTTCGACAGGCGGCTTCCCTCGACCCAGGTCAGCGGGCGATCCGGCGCATAGCCGGAGCCGGCGGGAAGGCACAGCGTCAACGGGTCGGCCACGGCGTCCACGCCATGCTCCGCCACCATGTCTTCGTACGACGCCCTAGTGCCGCGGTTCCGTGCCAGCCAGGCGTTGCAATGCACTTCCTCGCAGAGTTCGCCGACTGCGCCGACTTCGCCTTCGATCGGCTCGAAGCCGTAGCCATGGCCGGTCATCAACGGCAATCCCGGCAGCAACAGGTTGGCCTGCACCACCGGGACGCCGGTACGATCGAGACCGTCGATTCGCATCATCGACAGGGTGCCGCCGGCCGGCAGGGCGGCACGGTAGGCGGCTGCGACCTGCTCGAGCGTATCCGTCATGCGTAGGTCCTGCCGCGCAGCTCGTCGATCGGGATATGCCGTACAGCCGGTGGCCCGCGCATGCCGTCATCGAGAACGGCGAGCGCCATTTCGGTATCGATACCCGGCGCGTGCTCGAAAGGCGTGCAGATCGTATCGAAGTCGAGCGACGCGATCACGTTCCGGTAGCGGCACAGCTCGAGCGGTGTAAGCGGGATGTTCTTGTGGAATGCCTTGTGCGTCGAAACGGCCAGGCTTTCGCCGGCCTCGTTCTGATCGACCTTGAATGCATCCCCGCAGAACAGCATCCGGCGGGTAGGATCATGCAGCACCGACTGGCCCTCGTAGTGACCACCGACCTGCCGCAGCGTCTGTCCGGTCGGGAGCACCAGCGCGTCGTCATACGGCCACGTGACGCGAAAGGCCTTGGTCAGCCATAGATCCTCGCGCTGGATCGCGACGATCTCCGGGTCGAATTCCTGCTGCAACTGCCAGAGCGCGCCATATCCGTGCACGTGGCTGGCTGCAAGAATACGAATGCCGCCAAGACGCCTTATCTCGTCCAGCATCGCCGGCGTGTAGTAGGGTGCCGCCTCGAAGGCGATATTTCCCTCCGGATGCAGCAGCAGCCAGCCGGTGCCGTTCAGGCCGAACGGCGGAGACGTCGAGAACGCCACCACGTCGCGACCGATGGTGCGCCAGCGTCCCACCAGCCTGGACGCGACATCGGCTTCGCTTCGGAAATCCCAACCATTCTCGGGCAGGTCGTTGCGCGTGTCGGTGCAGACCGGGCAGTCCGGCGGCGTTGCGAAGTAGCGCTGCCAGTGTCCGCAA
Organism: Lichenicola cladoniae; assembly: GCF_013201075.1. Classification (NCBI taxonomy): domain Bacteria; kingdom Pseudomonadati; phylum Pseudomonadota; class Alphaproteobacteria; order Acetobacterales; family Acetobacteraceae; genus Lichenicola; species Lichenicola cladoniae. The sequence goes on from NZ_CP053708.1 coordinate 1,890,499, forward strand.
TTCGAACATGCATAGTAGCTCAGGGGCATGCGGCACTCTCGTAGCATCGGTGGAGCAGGCGCATCGTGTGCAGGTCGCGCACGGCATCGAAGCTGTGCGCCGTGCCTCGAACCGCATCCGAGAACGCCGCCATCTGTCGCGTGAAGGGCGAGACATCGAGGTCGGACACCGGAAGCGCCGACCGGGAGCCGGTATCGGCATCGATGAACGTGACGCAACCACCCGCGTCCTGGCCCATGGTGTTCTCGGCCACGAACATTCCGGCGGTACCGACGATCTCGAGCCGGCGCCGTGGCAGCGCGTCCGGGTGGTTGTACGCAACCGACAACGAGACCAGCACGCCGGACCCGGTCGACCCGACCACGACCGCCCCGTCATCGACCGGATAATCATGCACGCGCCGTTGCGTCATCGCGGTGATCGAGCAGATCGGCTCGTCGAGCAGGAAATCCACGAGATCTATCCCGTGCGGCGCGAGGTCCATCAGCGCCCCGCCACCGGCGCGTGCCTGGTCGATCCGCCAGTTGTCGACGCCACCGTTCGGCGACCAGTCCGCAGGCAGCCAGCAGGCATAGGTGATGCGGATCGCGGTCACCTGGCCGACGCGTCCGGACCGGAGCGCGTCGCGGATCGCACGGTGCGCGGGATGATGCCGCTGGTCGAACGCCGTGCCGTAGAGAACGCCGGCCCGGGCCACCGAAACAGCCATGGCTTCCGCCTGCTCCAGCGTCGCCGCCATCGGCTTCTCGCACAGCACCGGCTTGCCGGCCGCCGCGGCAGCGCCGACCACGGCACCGTGGGACCAGTTCGGCGTGGCGACATACACGGCGTCGACCGCCGGATCGGCCAGGAATGCATCGAGCGTCTCGTGCCAGTTGGCTCCGGACCGGCGCACGGCATCCGCGGCACCCGCGCCGGTATCGTGCACCGCGACCAGCCGATGGCCGGCGGCGATGATTGCCGGCATCGCAAAATCCTGCGCCACCCAGCCGAACCCGACGATGCCCCATCCGACCTGACGCATTACCAGCGCTCCGGCAGGTCGAGCAGTTCGCGGCGCCTTGCCCAGGACCGGGTCGCCTCGTCGAGCCTGGCGCGCGGCGGGCAGGGCGACCGCAGCGGGTAGGTGGCCCGTGGCCCGTATTCGGCCTCGTATCGTGGCGACGGCCACGTCACCGCCCCATCGGCGCGGTACAGGGGGTTGCGGCGAAGCTCCGCGCCTTCCGATGGCACCGTCAGCAGGCCGACCGCTGCCGAGCCGGGCCGACCGCGCATCACCGCGAATGCCTCGACGGTCTCGAGTTCGGTCGGCTGCACACTGCGTGGCTGCCGTCCATCCGCGGCGGCCACGGTCAGCTCCGCGTCGTCGTAGAAGGTGCCGTCCGCGAATAGGGCCACCAGCTGATCGACCGTGATCGCCGATCCCGCCGACAGGTTCGGCCAGTTCCGGTTATGGATATGCCCGACCAGCAGCGTGCCAGCATCTGCCAGCGCGCTCAGCCGATCCAGGATCTCCTGCTTCGGCTCCAGGAAATAGAACGCGTCGTGACAGCACACGAGATCGAAGCGCTGGCTGCCGACCGGCCATGGGCTTCCTGCATCGAAACAGACCAACTCGCTCGCCGGCGAAACGAACTGGCGCGCCAGCCACAACTTGGCGAACACGATATCCGCTCCGGTCGTGCGGACGCCATGCTGGGAGAGGGCGCGCAGATGATGACCGATCCCACAGGCGAGTTCGAAAGCCGATCGCGGCGACGACCAATGCGCCTCGACCAGCGACAGACCGGCAATGAAGCTCGGATCGCTCCACCGGTGCGCGAAATAATCGGCGACCGGGCCCCAGCTCAGCAGTGCCATCGCCTCGCGCAACGTCAGCGTCGCCCGATCCCGCACCAGCCGACGCAACGCGTCCGGCTCGGCCACCGGACCGGTCCACCACGCATCCTGGTCGGCAAGCAGCAGCACCAGCGCCTCGTCGGCCCGGCCGGCATCGAGTTCAGCCAGCACCGCGGACACCAGGGCGTCCCGTCCGGTACGCAGGTATGGGATCCCTTCCACCACCGGCCATCGCGACGTGCCATCGGAGACGGAATGGGCACTGTCCGCCCGTAATGCGAGACCGGTGACCGGCGAGAGCAGGTCCATCATGCGAGCAGACCGGCTTCCCGTAGCAAATCATCCTGGAACATCTTGACCGGGCCTGCATGAACCAGCGCCATGTCGTTCAGCACGAAATCCAGCGTGACTTGGCCCGGACGCAGATGCTGGTCGATTTGCCAGACGCGATCGAGAGTGTCGGCAGCGTGGAACGCGCGGCCCTCGGGAGAAGCCACGTCGGGAAGGATCCGGCGCGCCACGCGCACTTTTTCGGCCAGTGCCGCAGGCAACTGGTCGAGGCATAGCGTTGTGGCACGCTGCATCAGCGGTTCCAGATGTTCCCCGAGCAGCATTTCGCCGCTGAACCCGGAGTCCGGCATGAACGCGTTGTGCAGATGATGCGACATCGATGCCAGCCACACGGTCGCCGGGTCTGCGCCGTAAGCCGGGGCCAGGAGAACACCATATAGGGCAACGATCGCGCAGTGCTCGGCATGATTCTCTGCCGGCTCGAACAGGAGCCGCTGCAATCCGGGACAGGTGACCCCGGCTCGAGGCTGGGATGCGAGCCGGTCGACGAAGTCACTGTCCCGGGTCTCATGGTCTGCCTGCGGCTCTACGCTTGCCACCATCGAAACGATCGCCCCGGGCAATCCGGCGGACATGTCCGCCACGCCCGAACGCTGCACCGCAATGGCCTCGGAAACCCTTAAACCGAGTGCGACGAGAGTCTCGATATCAAGGTCACCGAGCCGCGACGCGGCGAGTAGCTTGAAGACGCTTTCCCGCATCGCCTGATCTATGGAGCGACCGCCGACAAGCAGCCGCCAATCCCGCCGGAATGCACGCTCGGCAATCGATCCCGAGCGTCTCGCTGTCCGCACCCGCTTGAGCTCACCTAGTTCCCGTAGCGTCGTGAGCAGGCCGGGACGGATTAATGCATCGGTCAAAAAACCTCCCGGGGCCCATATCCAGCACAGGTTGTCGAAATCGTTGAGCGGGGGAAAAGTTCCGTGAACAGCGCTGCCTCATTCGTTCACCTTGGTGTGGCGCGGAGTTCGGAACGTCATGACACGCAGTGGCAATCCTACCCTGCAGCTGGCATTCCGTTATGGCGGTTCGACACCACACCTCGCCGAACAGGATCAGGCAGGTCGCAAAAATTTGCACGCACAGACAGGTTGATTTTCTATCCAGGGTGACAAGTCAAAGTATTCCGCGCACGGTCGAATTTTGTTCGAGCGTGTCGATCTGCTTGAACGCTACCGCCGCGATCGATCGTATTGTCAGGCAAGGTCGCGGCAAGTCCGAAGGCTGGATCATCAGGCACCACCGGCCCATGTTGTGAACGTGCGTCGAGCCGGCTGCATGGCGGTGCTCGAAATCCAGGAGGGATACATGCTGGAAAGATTGATGCCGATCACGGCGATCCTGGTCACGCTGGCCGTGTCGGCCTGTGCTCCCGCCGAACGATCGGGAGCGAGCGATGGTCGCGGCGCAAGCGTGAGCGGGCCGTATATCGGCGGGGGAGGCGGCTATGGCGTCCACTGAGGATCTCCCTGCCGCTTCGGGCATCGAGGATGTCTGGACCTACCCCCGCCCGCCTGCGCTTCAGCGGGTCCCGCAGCGTGTGCGGATCATGTTCGGTGGACAGACCATTGCCCTGACCGATGCCGCATGGCGTGTGCTCGAGACGTCGCATCCGCCGGTCTATTACCTGCCGCCGTCTGCATTCCCGGACGGCGTGCTGGAGCCGGCGCAGGGCACCAGCTTTTGTGAATGGAAGGGCCTGGCGCGATACTGGTCCGTTCGGTCGGGCAGCCAGTTCGCCGAGCGAGCCGGCTGGAGCTACCCCGAGCCCGACCCCGCCTATGCGGCCCTGCGCGATCATGTCGCCGTCTATGCCGGTGCCATGCAGGCCTGCTTCGTCGGCGACGAGCAGGTGACGCCGCAGCCGGGCGGATTCTATGGCGGGTGGGTCACCCGTAACCTTAAGGGTCCGTTCAAGGGCGGGCCTGGCAGCATGGGCTGGTAGTCGATGCGATCCTTCGAACCGGGTGGCAGTGCGGTCGTGGTCGGTGCCGGTGGTGGCATCGGCGCGGCGCTTGTTTCCGGATTGCTGCAGACCGAGGCGTTTTCCTCCGTCTGGGCGTTGTCGCGCGACGGCGATACCGGGCGCGACGGCAGGCTGCGGCGTGGCCGCATCGATGTCGGGGACGAACCCAGCATTGCGGCCGCATGCCTTTCCCTGTCGCTTGGGGTCGAACAGGGTGCCGGGCCGATCCGGCTGGTGATCGTGGCGACGGGCATGCTGCACAGGCCGGGAATGCAGCCGGAGAAGACCTATCGGGCGCTCGATGCGGACGCGCTGATGCTGAGCTACCGGATCAACGCGATCGGGCCGGCACTGGTCGCCAAGCACATGCTGCCGTTGCTCGCCCGGCCCGGCCGAGCGGTATTCGCGGCGCTCTCGGCGCGGGTCGGGAGCATCGGCGACAACCGCACCGGTGGCTGGCACGGCTACCGGGCGTCGAAGGCGGCGCTCAACATGATCCTGCTGAACCTGGCGATCGAGACGCAGCGGCGTGCACCGGACACGCTTGTTGTCGGGCTGCATCCCGGCACCGTCGATAGCGGCTTGAGCCGGCCGTTCCAGCGCGGTGTCGCCGAAGATCGGCTGTTCACGCCCGCGCATTCGGCGGACCGCCTGCTCGCGGTGATCGACGGACTGGGCGCCGGGGACAGCGGCCGGGTGCTGGACTGGTCGGGGCAGGTGGTCGTGCCCTGACCACGTAGCTTAGCCGGCGAGGGATGCCGCGATGTTCACACCAAGGGCTATCACCGCGGTGTTGAACAGGTAGGCCACCATCGAGTGCGCCAGCACCAGCTTGCGCATCGACGCCGTCTGTGTGGACACGTCGCTGACCTGACTGGCGACCGCAACGCAGAACGAGAAATACAGGAACTCCGACGAGTTCGGCCTGTCGTTGCCCGGGAAGATCAGGCCACCGCGCTGCCAGAACTCATGCGCGTAGTGTGTCGCGAAAATCGTGTGGATGAAGAACCAGGACAGCAGCACGGTGACGCCGCCGAGCCCCTCGAGGAAGCCGCCATGCGCCTTGCCGTGCGCGTGCGCCAACTCGAACACGATCGCGCCCAGCGACGCGACCGCAGCCACGATCGTGGCGCCGAGAATGCCCAGGCGTCCCTCATCGAGCAGGTCCGCGATGCGCTTGAGGCTTTCGGGCGTGGTGCGCCACATGATCGCCAGGAACACTGCGCCGTAGGCGACGATTCCGACATCCCAGCCGATCAGTGCCGACGTGACCAGCCCCAGCCGCGTGCCGGCCAGCATCGCCACGAGTACGGCCACGCCCAGGCCGGTCATGAGCGAGGGGCGATGTCGGAGAGGGTTGATGAAGTTCGGCATCTGGTTCCGTGCGTTGATGGGCGTTGGCGCGCCGGTGCGGCCCGCATGGGGCTAACGTCGGTTTGGCGATTGTATTTTCCGGCAGGGGCTTTATATTCGAGAAATCGGCTGTCTTTTCGGCCGGGAAGATACGATCCCTACGTAGTAACGCACGTCGACTTCAAAGTCTCCCAATCGGAAAGTGGAGTGGTCCACATCGTCGTGGATTGCAGGCCTATCAAGGAGACTTGCGATGTCAACAGGTACAGTGAAGTGGTTCAACAGTCAGAAGGGCTATGGTTTCATCCAGCCCGACGATGGTTCGAAGGACATCTTCGTACACATTTCCGCCGTTGAGCGTGCAGGCCTGACCGGTCTGAACGAGGGTCAGAAGATCAGCTACGAGCTCGAGCGTGGCCAGCAGGGCAAGGTCTCTGCCGGAAACCTCCAGGCGAGCTGATTTCGCTGGTTAAGACGGCCCCGCTTCGGTGGGGCCGTCGAAAGGACTCGTCATGAGTATGCCGAAGTTCGGGATCGGCGACCGCGTCTCGTTTGTTCCCGGCAAGTATGACAACAACATCACGCGTGGCGTCTATACAGTCGTTCGTGCCATGCCCGTCACCAATCAAGGCTATCAATACCGGGTCAAAAGCCTGCGTGACAGCCATGAGCGGGTGATCGACGAAGTTCAGCTCGCGTCTGCGTCCTGAAACTGCGGCCTTGCCTGAAGATCGGGCCGTAGAAACGGGAGAAGCGGTGTCCGGTGACGGTTCCGTCGATCCTGTCGCCGATCGAAGCCCTCGCAATCCTCGCCATATGAACTTCCCGACCTATCGCGACGACGAAGCGGCAGCAGACCGCGCGATCCACATCGTCGGCCTGATCGTGGCGTTCGGCGGCCTGTCCTGGTTGCTCGCCCGCAGCCTTCCCAACACGAATGTCGCCGGGGCCGTAGCGCTCATCGTCTACGCCGTTGGCGTGCTCTGCATGCTCGGAGCGTCGGCCGCCTACAATCTGTGCCCGCCGAGTCCCCTCAAGGCGACCCTGTGCCTGGTCGACCGATCGATGATCTTCGTGATGATCGCCGGCAGCTACGCGCCGTACGCCCTGCACGCGCTCCCGCCCAACATCGGCCTGCCGCTGTTCATCGTCGTCTGGACACTGGCCCTGGTCGGGGTGGTGCTGACCCTGTTCTGGTTCGAGCGGTTCCAGAAGGTGTCGCTCTGGCTGTATCTCGGCATGGGCTGGCTGCTGGTCGCCGTGCTCCGACCGCTGATCGCCTGGCTGCCCCCAACGGTGCTGTATCTGCTGCTTGGCGGCGGCCTGACCTATTCGCTCGGCACCGTGTTCCACAGTTGGGAGCGGCTCCGGTTCCACAACGCGATCTGGCATCTCCTGGTACTGGTGGCGGTGCTGACGCATCTGGCTGCGATCATGCTGATTTTCACACCGCATTAACGCATAGTCTCGCAATCACCCCGACCGACCAAAAACCTTAACAAAACCTCGATAGTCGATTTCGACAAACTGTTTCAAAAGAACCACCGGCAGCAACGATGCGGCGCCAGAATTAACAGATCCAACCTGCGGTGGTGAGACGACATGACCTTCAAAACCTGGTGCAGGTCGACCTGCGCCTTTGCCGTAACTTTCGCGATGATGCAGCCGACCGTGGTGTTCGCCCAAGAGGCTCGCGGCGACGTGACGATCGCACCGCACAGCAGCGATCTCGTGCAGCGCTTCGCCACGGACATGGCCAAGCAGCCCGTGATGACCACGGCCGACAAGATCAAGCTGCTCCGCAAGCGCGTCAAATACGTGTTCGTCCTGTATCAGGAGAACCGCTCGTTCGATTTCTACTTCGGCACCTTCCCGGGCGCGCACGGCCTGTTCACGCAGTCGGCGGCCAACACGCCGGGCTTCAAACAGAAGATCGTGAACACCGACGGTAGCGTCGGCACGATCTCGCCGTTCCTGATTCCGCAGACGGTCACCACCGCGTCCGGCAAGACCATCCCGATCTATCCGGCCGATACCGCGTCGATCGATCATTCGCACAGCGGCATCGACAACAGCCAGCATTACGTGAACGGGATTTCGCAGAACGACCGGTTCGCGCTCGACGAGGAGGGCCTGACCACCGACGCGAAGGGCACGATCGTCAGCACGAAGACCGGCCTGGCACCGGCAGCACATCCTACGCTGATCCAGAAGCAGATGGCGGAACTCGCCATGGGGCATGTGGACTGCGACACCGCGCCATACCTCTGGCAGTTCGCCGACCGCTTCGCGATGTTCGACAACTTCCATATGACCGTAGCGGCTCCGTCCACCCCGAATGCGCTGGCCCTCATCGCCGGCCAGTCCGGACTGACCCAGTGGGCGCTGCATCCCGGCGAAGCCAGCAGCAACACGGCCAGCCCGGTCGTTGCGACGAGCGGCGGCGAGCCGATCGTCGCCGATCCGGGCCCGTTCCCGGGTTCGGATCTCGACACGTCGCCGATCAAGCCGCCCTATAACCCGAGTGACGAGAATCCGGCGACCCCGGCTCTCAACCAGACCTATGCGAGCCTGCCGCTCTCGTTCATGGGCAAGGACATTCTCAAGACGGTCTCCACCGACCAGAACCCGGCGCTCGACCTCGTCGACATCCAGCACGACATCAAGACCATTGCCGGCGACGGCAAGAAGCCGACCGACTGGGCGTGGTTCCAGGAAGGCTACGATGCGGAACCGACGGACTCGGCCGCCGTACCGCTGCATAGCAGCTACATCATCCATCACGATGCACCGCAGTATTTCGGCTACATCGCCGACAACCCGGCCGTTGCGAAGAGCCATCTCTACGGGCTGCAGGATTTCTTCAGTGCGATCCAGTATCGGCAGTTCCCCTCGAAGGGCGGCGTCGCTTACGTTCGCGGCGGCTATGACAACAACGATGGCCTGGTGCCTGTCGATCCGAACAGCGCGGTCCGGGCGGCATTCCCCGGCAGCGACGATCATCCCGGCTATTCCGACGTGCAGATCAGCGAGCAGCTGCTGGCGGACGAGGTCAACGCCATCGCGGCCAGTCCGTACTGGAAAGACAGCGCGATCATCATCACCTACGACGAGACGGACGGGCTTTACGACCACCAGTCCAACACCACGCGCGTGCGTGATCCCGAGGGCAAGCCTCTCGAGCCGTCCTCGCGCATCCCGGCAATCGTGATCTCGCCATACAGCAAGGCGCACGCGATCATCAGCCAGAACTCCGAGCACAGCTCGGTCATCAAGCTGATCAACGAACTGTTCGACCTGACCCCGCTCGCCGATCTGCCCGACGAGAAGCGTGGCGTGAAGCTCGGCAAGGCGCAGTTCGGCCAGGACTACATGGGTCCGGCCGACGCCAACGTTCCCGGCATCGGCGACATGCTCGCCGCCTTCGACAACTCCCGCCTGCTCGGCACGACGGCGCCGCTGCCGGCGTCGTATGCCGAGATCCAGCCGGGCCAGAAGCCGAGCCTGCCGCATTACGCGGGCGGTGGTTGCTACACGCTCAACATCGTCCCGACCGACTATGCACAGAACAAGCTGCTCGATCCGGCGCCCGCCGACTTCAACCCGCGCCCCGCACTCACTCCGGGCGTGCCGACCTCGGGTACCTGGACGCCCTGATCCATCCGGTTCAGTTGGCTAGGAATGGGGAGCCGGTTTCGACCGGTTCCCCTTTATCTTGTACGGAGCGACAGTTTTGAAAAGCCTATTGACCGCGCCGCTCGCCTTCGTGGCGGCGGCGCTGCTTGCATGTCCGGCGATCGGCGCCACCCGGGATGCCGCGACCGCGATTGCGGAAGTTTCCGGCGGCAGCATGCAGACCGATGCTTCATCCAGCCAGACACTCGACCGGGTTCGAAGGTCCGGCACGTTGGTCTGCGGCGTGGTGATCGACGAGGACGACATTTCGGAGGCCGATACGCACGGCAATCTCTCGAAGCTGGGTGCCGATTATTGCCGCGCCATGGCAGCCGAGATTTTCGGCGACGTGAACAAGGCAAGGTTCGTCTCGTCATCGGACGAACCTGCGGCTCTTGCCGCGCTGCGCGACGGCAAGACCGACGTGCTGTTCGGCGCGACGCCCAATCCCGTTCTGGGCATGGTCTATCACCTGGCATTCGGCCCGCCGATCCTGATCGACGGCCAGGGCTTCCTGGTCGCAAACCGGCTCGGCATCAGGACGCTGGCCGACCTCGGCGGCCGCAACGTCTGCTTCATCAATGCATCCCCGCCCGAGCAGACACTCTACGACTCGCTCGAACCACGCCTGAAGAAACGCGAAAACCGGTTCCCCTATTCCGAGCGGGGCGAGATGGATATCGCGCTGCTCGATGGCCATTGCGATGCCATAACGGGTGATATTTCCTGGATGGCGAACGTGCGTGCGAGCTTCGGCAAGCGCGCATCGGAGTTCTCGATCCTGCCCGACACAGTGTCGATCGATCCGTTCTCCCCGGCCTACCGTACCGGTGACCCCGGCTGGGCGGCGCTGGTCGATTGGACCGTCTGGGCGGCTCAGCAAGCGGAAGCGCACGGCATTACGCAGGCCAACGTCGCCACGCTGGGCCGGAGCACCGATCCGGTAGTGCAGCGCCTGGTTGGAACCAGTCCCTGGATCGGGCGCACGCTCGGAATTCCGGACAACGCGTTTCAGCATGCGGTGGCCGCGGTCGGCAATTCCGGGGAGATCTACCAGCGCAATGTCGGAAGCGGCTCCGACCTCGACCTGCCGCGCGGACGAAGTGCGCTGGCCGAGCAGGGCGGCCTGCTCTGGTCGCTGCCGGTCGAGCCATCGCAATAGATCGGCGCTCCCCGCGTCGATCCTGCCCTGAAACACGAACGCCTCCCCGCAGAACGGGGAGGCGTTGTTATTTCCATCCGGCGCGGATCACCGCGCCGATGTGTCGTGTCAGGCGAGGCTGATCGCGGCAGCCTCGGGACCCTTCTGGCCCTGGACGACCTGCACGCGGGTCGCCTGACCCTCGTTCAGGCTGGACAGGCCGGACCGCTCGAGCGCGGACGCATGGACGAAGATGTCCTTGCCACCGGTGTCGGGGGTGATGAAGCCGAAGCCCTTGGTCGCGTTGTACCACTTGACGATGCCACGGGTCTCTTCGGCCGAGGACAGGTCAGGGGCGGCACGACCGCTGCGGAAACCGCCGCTGGCACCGGCCGGGCCGGCAGCGCGTGGCGCGCCGAATCCTGCACCGGCGGAGCGCGGACGCTCCGGCTGCGCGGTGGTCTCGTCTACGGAGATCACCTCGGCAACCTGGCGACCCTTGGGGCCCTGGCCGATGCGGACGCCGAGCGTCGCGCCTGGGCTGACCGAGTCGTGGCCCGACTGCGACAGCGCGTTGGCGTGCAGGAACACGTCGCCGGAGCCATCCGCCAGCTCGACGAAGCCGAAGCCCTTCTCGCTGTTGAACCACTTCACGCTGGCGCTGATCTCGGGGCCGGACGCGATGACCTGCGAACCCCCGCCACCACCACCGGCACCGCCCATGGGACGACGCGGCGGGCCACCACTGTTCCGGTCACCAAACGACGGCGAGGGCGTGGGGACGAAATCATCATCGAAGCCGCCGCGGCGTGGGGAGCGGGGGCTGCGGTCGGTTCTGTTACTTCTCAACGGTCGTAATCCCGAGGTCTAAAAGGTTGCACCTGGCGACAGGCACACCGGGTGAATGGGTCGGCACGCGATCGGTCATCAAGTAGCCTGGGTGCCCCAGAGCGTCTCTTCTTGATGGATCGGACCATGGCATAGCACGATCGGTGCTGCACGGACCACCACCATACATCACCCGATCGTGTAGTTTTTTCGGGGTGTTACCGTTCGATCAGTGGCTTTCCCACGGACGTTCCGGACAACACCGGCCCGGCCGCATGGTGGTCGTGCCAATGCCGCGCAATGTCGATCCGGCGACAGATCCAGACCCGGTCGTGCTGCTGGATGTGATCGAGGAAACGGGCGAGCGAGGCTGCCCGGCCCGGCCGTCCCGCAAGCCGGCAATGCAGGCCGACCGACAGCATCCGCGGTGCATGCTCGCCTTCGGCATAAAGCATGTCGAAGCTGTCGCGGAGGTAGTTGTAAAAGTCCTCGCCGGTGGAAAATCCGCCCGGCGTCGCGAACCGCATGTCGTTGGCGTCGAGCGTGTACGGCACGATCAGCTGCGGCCGGCCGTTTCGCCCCGCTTCATGGGTGCGGTCCCAGAACGGCAGCTCGTCGGCGTAGGAGTCCGCGTCATAGGAAAACCCGCCCTCCTCGGCGACCAGTTGCCGCGTGTTGGGGCTGCAGCGCCCGAGATACCAGCCGAGCGGGCGGCTGCCGGTGACCGCCGTCTGCACCGCGATGGCACGCTGCAGATCCTCACGCTCGCGCGCGATATCGACATGCTGGTAATCGATCCAGCGATAGCCGTGGCTGGCGATCTCGTGGCCCGCCTCGGTCATCGCATGCGCCAGTTCGGGATAGCGCTCGATCGCCATGCCGACCGCGAACGACGTGAACGGCAGCCCGCGCTCCTCGAACAGCCGCATGATCCGCCAGACCCCGACACGGCTGCCGTATTCGTAGATGCTTTCCATGTTCATGTTGCGCGCGCCCTGGATCGGCTGCGCGGTGGTGATTTCGGAGAGGAACGCTTCCGAGGCCGCATCGCCGTGCAGGATGCAGTTCTCGCCGCCTTCCTCGTAGTTGAGCACGAACTGCACGGCGATCCGGGCCTTGCCCGGCCACTGCGGATCCGGCGGCGTCCGCCCGTAGCCGACCATGTCGCGCGGATAGGGCTGGCTCATCGTGCCTCCTTCTGATGACGCTATCCCGGACGTTCGCGCGCGGGGCGCGCGGGGCAGGGGTTTCCGCAACGCGCCGAAGCCCTTATGAGAAAACAATCCGAGCCATGACGTAGTGAGCACAATGATGCGCAGCATGACCACCCGCACAAGAGCCATCGCTCCCGTCATCGGAGTGTCGATCGGCCTCGCGCTTGGTGTGTCGCCGGGTTCGGCCTCGGCCGAGCCGCAGCAGGATCCCTACGGAACCTGGACCGCGCAGGTCGAGAACGATGCCGTCTCGACCCTCAAGGGCACGTCGGACCAGTACTACACGAGCGGCCTGCGGCTCGGCTGGACCTCCGGCACCGACAACCAGCCGCCGGCGATCTCGGACCTGAACCGGTTCATCTGGGGCCCCGGCGTGCAGCGGATCGCGATCGGCCTGCAGCAATCCATCTTCACGCCGCGCGATACCCAGCAGAACCAGTCGTTCGTCAACATCAAGGGATCCGGTTCCCAGGGCCGCGCCGACCGGCCCTATGCCGGCGTGCTGCTGGCCACCGTCAACCTGATCAGCGACACCGACATGACCCGCTCGGTCGCCGGGATCCAGGCCGGCGTGGTCGGCTCCTATGCCGGCGGCTACCAGGTGCAGAACGGCTTCCACAGCATCATCGGCGACACCCTGAATCGCGGCTGGTCGCGCCAGCTGCCGAACCAGCCGATCCTGCAGATCCAGGCGGCGCGCACCTGGCGCCTGCCGCTGATCACCCGCTACGGGATCTCGGCGGACGTGCTGCCGACCGTCAGCGGCGCCGCCGGCGACTATCGCACCTACGCGCAGATCGGCGGCACGGTCCGGATCGGCCAGGGGCTTGACAGCGACTTCGGCAGCCCGCGCATCTCGCCCGGCCTCGACGGCACCGATGCCTACAAGGGCACGCGCCGGTTCGCCTGGTACGCCTTCGCCGGCGCCGACGGACAGGCTGTCGCGTATGACGTCACGTTGCAGGGAAGCACGTTCCGCAGTGGGGAACCGCACGTGTCCAAGCTCTGGGACGTCGGCGAGTTCGAGGGCGGTGCCGCGCTGATCTTCCACGGCTTCCGCGTGACCTACACGCAGACCTGGCAGACCCAGGAATTCCGTGGCGCCAAGTCCGGACTGTTCAATTTCGGCTCCGTCGCGTTATCGACGAAGTTCTAATGCCGATCTCGAAGCTTGCAGCGGAGTGACGCCGTCCTGATCCCGACATCCCGCAATGGCCGCGCCAAGCCGGGCAGGAACCGGCTGATAGCCTACCGCGTGCTGGTGGCGATCGCGGCCGCATGCTTCGTGGGGGCGTTCGCGATCGCGGCACTGGCGCCGTTCGACCTGACCCTGGCCGGTGGCCTGGTCCGGCTGGACCAGACGGCGGCGTCGTGGCTGCAGCCGGTCATGAGCGAGGCGGGGCAGGCGGCGTTCCATCCATCCTGGCACATCATCGTGGTGCCGTTCCTGGCACGGCCCGCGTGGATATTGCCGGCCATGATCGGGTTGATCAGTGCCGGCCTCGCGGTCACGGTCGGGCGGGTCGTCGGCAAGCAGCGCGTCTAGCGGCGCGCCTGCCCACCCCCCCGGTGGCGCTCTAGTCCGACGAGATCGGTTCGAGCGCCGTGTCGGAATCATCCTGGTTCAGCTTGCGCAACGGCAGTTTGGGGATCGGGCGCCCGATCAGGTAGCCCTGGATTTCCTCGCACCCATGCGCGTCGAGGAACGCCAGCTGCTCCTCGGTCTCGACCCCTTCGGCACAGCTCGTCATGCCGAGCGCCTGCACCATCTGCAGCATGCTGCGGGTCACCGCCTCGGCGCGCCGGTCATGGCCGAGAGCCTGCACGAACTGCCGGTCCAGCTTGATCTGGTCGAACGGGTAGGTGATGAGCGTGCTCAGGCAGGAATAGCCCGTCCCGAAATCGTCCAGCGCCAGCCTGACGCCCATGGCACGCACCTGCGACAATTCGCGGCGGACGTTGCCGTCCTGCTCCATGGAACTGCGCTCGGACAATTCGATCTGCAGCCGGTTCGGCTCCAGCCCGGTTTCCTCGAGAACCCGCTTCAGCAGGTTCGGCAGCCGGCTGTGCGACAGCCAGACCGGCGACACGTTGACGCTGATGCCGAGCGCCTGCTCCCAGGATTGCGCTTCCTTGCAGGCAGCCCGCAGAACCCAGGCATCGATCTGCTCGATCAGCCCACCCGCTTCCGCCACCGGAATGAACAGTGCCGGCGATACCTCGCCATGGCCCGGACGGTTCCAGCGCACCAGCGCCTCGAAGCTCACCACCCGCTCGGTCGCGGTGTCGATTGCCGGCATCCAGTTCAGGTGGAAGGCACCCTGTGCCACCGCCGCCTGCAGATCCTGCTCCAGCCCGGTCGACAGGGTGTAGGCAGCGGTCAGCTGCGGCGTGGCCCGGCAATGCCGTCCGTCACCGTGCTTCTTGGCCGCCGCGAGCGCCGCCTCGGTGCCGAGCAGCAGGGACGCGACATCCTGGCCATCCGCCGGCGCCAGCGCGATCCCGGCCGACGGGCGCAGCGGCAACTCCAGGGTGCCGATCTGCACCGGCTCCCGCAGCCGCTCCATCATCCTCAGCACGATCGCCTCGGCATCGCTCGGCCCGATCCGGCCGGGTGCCACGAGCGCGAAACCGCTGCCGCCGAGATGCGCCAGGAAGCTCGGGATCGGGGCGATCGTCTGCAGCCGGTCGGCCGCCTGCTTGAGGAACTGGTCGGCGATCTCGCGCCCGTACATCTCGTTGAGCGCGGTCAGCCTGCCGACATCGACACGGAACAAAGCCAGCCCGGGCGTGGCGCTCGGGCCGGGTGCATCGCCGGCACCGCGGACAGGCACTTCCAGCGCCTGTTCCAGATAGCGCTCCAGCCCCTGCCGGCCGGGCAGGGCGGTAACCGCATCGATTCCGCTATCGACGCTGTGGCCGTCGTGATGCACGGCCAGCACGCCGGCAACGCCACGGGCGAGGTCGGACAGGGTCAGCAGTACCTCGCGCCCATAGCGGCGGCGCTCCCGGTCGAGCAGGAACAGCACGCCGATCGAGGCGCCGGCGGGATCGCGGATGGTGGCGCCGGCATAGGCGTTGAAGCCGGCATCGCGCTCGTGCATGGGCGCATCGATGAATTGCGGATCGACCGACAGATCGACGATCTCGACCGTCACCCGTCGCGGCCGGCTCATCTGCGCACGCAGGATCGAGACCGGCAGCGCCTCGCCGTCGCAGGTGCCGGATACGGCATGGACCTGCAGCCCCGATGGCGCGTCCACGACCAGGACAGCCAGCTGGCTGCCGGTGGTGCGCACCGCCAGCCTGGTGAAGATGGTGAGGGGTGTGTCCGACGACTCCTCGGAACGACTGCTGGCGCGAGGCAGCGCCAACCGTTCCGGAGTCCGTGCGGCCAGGGGCCCTGATGGTGTGGTGTTCGGGCCAATTCGCGACATGTTCAAAGGCTCCGCCCGACTGCAATAAAACGCAAGTGCCGTGGTCGGTTCCCGCCCGGTCAGCCGGACGAAAGTGTCCGTACGGCATCAGTCCGCCCGAATAGCGCCAGCAGCGGGCGCACCGCCTGGCCCCGTGGCGAGGTAAGCTGCGGATCACGCTGCAGCAGCCGTTCCGCATCTTGCCAGGCGCGTCGCACCAGCCGGTCGAAGTCGGTCCCGCGGGCCAGCCGGAAGCCGGGCAGCCCGGACTGGCGCCGTCCCATCAGGTCGCCGCCGCCGCGGATGCGGTAATCCTCGTCGGCGATCACGAAACCGTCCTCGGTGTCACGCAGCAGCGCCAGCCGCCGCCGCGCGGTCGCCCCAAGCGCCTCGTCATGCAGCAGCAGGCAGTAGCTCACCTCGTGTCCGCGCCCGACACGGCCGCGCAGCTGGTGGAGCTGGGCCAGCCCGAAGCGCTCGGCATGCTCGATCACCATCACCGTGGCGGTCGGGATATCGACCCCGACCTCGATGACGGTGGTGGCGACCAGGATGCGGGTGCGGCCGGCGGCGAACGCGTCCAGCGAGGCCTGGCGCAGGTCGGCGTCCTGCTGTCCGTGCGCCAGCCCGACCAGCCCTGGAAAGCGTTCATCCAGCGCGGCATGCCGGGCCTGGGCGGCGGCGAGGTCTACCAGTTCGCTCTCCTGCACCAGCGGGCACACCCAGAACACCTGCGCCCCAGCCTCGATCGCGCGGGCGATCGCCGCCAGCATTCCGGCCTGAGCCGACAGGCTGTGCAGCGTGGTGCGGATCGGCAGCCGCCCGGCCGGCTTCTCGTCCAGCCGGCTCACCTGCATCTCGCCATACTGGGTCAGCAGCACCGTGCGCGGGATCGGCGTCGCGGTCATGACCAGCACGTCGGTGGCAGCCCCCTTGTCGCCCAGCATCAGCCGCTGCTCGACCCCGAAGCGGTGCTGCTCGTCGATCACCGCCAAGGCGAGGTCGTGGAACACCACGCCCTCCTGGAACAGCGCGTGCGTACCGACCACCAGCGGTACCTCGCCGGTCTCGAGCAGGCGCCGCACGCTGCGCTTGGCGCCGATCTTCAGGCTTCCGGTCAGCAGGGCCACCGGCACCGGCGACAGCCGGCTCAACGTGATGTGGTGCTGGCGGGCGAGGATCTCGGTCGGCACCATCAGGCAGGCCTGGGCGCCGGCCTCCACCGCCCGCAGCATCGCCAGCAGCGCCACCAGGGTCTTGCCGGAGCCGACATCGCCCTGCAGCAGGCGCAGCATCCGGGTCGGCTGCGACAGGTCGCCGTCGATCTCGGCGAGCGCGCGGCGCTGCGCGTTGGTGGGCGTGTAGCCGAACCGGGCCAGTGCCTCACGCCGCAGCCGATCGTCGCCGGCCAGCGCACGGCCGGCGCGGTTGCGGGCGACGAGGCGGGCCTGTCCGATCGCCAGCTGGTCGGCCAGCAGTTCGTCGCAGCCGAGCCGGTCACGCGCTGCCGCCTCGCGCGCCATGTCGCCGTCGGGGGTGTGCACGAGACGCAACGCGCCCCCGAAGCTGGGCCAGGCCTGGCGCCGCACCAGTTCCGGATCCAGCCATTCCGGCAGTTCGGGCAGGCGCCCCAGGGCTGCCCGCATGGCACGCCCGAGCATCCGGTTGGAAAGCCCGGCCGTCAGCGGCCATACCGGGTCGATCCCGGGGATCGCGGCGTCGGTCAGCACGGCCGACGTGCCCAGCGGCACCACGTGCTCCGGATGCGACATGCTCAGCCGGTTGCCGTACGCCTCGAGGATTCCCGAGATCGCCACGTGCTGCCCGACCGCAAGCTGGCGGGCCTGGTACGGGCTGAAGAACACCAGCTCGACGGTGCCGGTGCCGTCTCCCGCATGCACCCGCCAGGGCTGGCGCGGCCGGCCCGGCCGTTCGATGCGCTGGATGGTCACGGCCAGGGTGGCGATGCGGCCGGGCTCGGCAGCGAGAAGGGTCGGGCGGTAGCGCCTGTCGATCGTGCTGTCCGGCAGATGGAACAGCAGGTCGATCACTTTGGTGCCACCGGTGGCGCGGGCGATCAGGCCGGCTATGCCGGGTCCGACGCCGGGAAGGCTGGTGATGCTGGCGAGAAGCGGTGCCAGCTGGGACGCGAACGGGACGGAAGCGGGGCGGTGGGAGCCTGATGGAGAGACGCCGGGACCGGCGACCGGTGTTGCTGATGCCACGCGATTCAGAAGCCTTTCGGGCCGACGGGCTGACAGGGCCCGGGTGCGCCGCTATATGACAACCCGCGCCATGCAACCATACGCCAGTCCCCCCGAGTCCGTCCCGGATCCCGATCCGTCCTCGCCGCCGCTTCTCGATTCGAGACGGCGGCGCATCCTGTTCCGCGCGACCCATCGCGGCACCCACGAGACCGACGTGCTGATCGGTGGCTTCGTAACGCCGCGGATCGCCGGCTTCGACGATGCCGAGCTCGACGCGCTCGAGGAACTGATGGAACTGCCCGATGTCGACCTGGCCGACTGGCTGATGGGACGCCTGCCGATCCCGCCCGAATGCGATACGCCGATGCTCCGGGCGGTCGAGGCGGCGGCACGGACGCGGTCCCTGTCCGGGTTGAAGCGTTGAGCGCGGATGGCGGCGGCGCGGTCGACGCGACGACGACCATCTGGGGTGTGCCCGAGGGCTACGACGCGATATTGCTCGCACGCCGGCAGACGCAGTTCGGCGGCGAGCATGACGGACCGTTGCTGCATGTCGCGCGCGACGACACCAACCTGGCCCGGCTGGCCGACCTGCTGGCCTATGTCCGGCCGGAAGCGGAAATCCTGAGGTTCCCGGCCTGGGACTGCCTGCCGTACGACCGCGTCTCGCCCAACCCGGCGATCGTGTCCGAGCGGGTCGCGACGCTGACGCGCCTGCTGGAGCCGACCACCTCGCCGCGCATCGTGCTGACCACGGTCAATGCGCTGGTGCAGCGGGTGCCGCCGCGCAAGGCGTTCGCGGGGCAGTCGCTGAGCGTGAACTCGGGCGAGAGCCTGGACGTCGCCTTCCTGATCGAGGTGCTGGTCGCCAACGGCTACAACCGCACCGACACGGTGATGGAGCCCGGCGAGTTCGCCACGCGCGGCGGCATCGTCGACATCTTTCCGTCCGGCGAGCCCGACCCGATCCGCCTCGATTTGTTCGGGGACGAGGTCGAGAACATCCGGCGTTTCGATCCGGCCACCCAGCGCTCGACCGACAAGCTCGACCGGCTGGTGCTGCGGCCGGTGTCCGAGATCTCGTTCGATGCCGACAGCGTATCGCGGTTCCGCACCGGCTGGCGCGAGCAGTTCGGGCCGGAAGCCGCCAACGATCCGATCTATCACAGCGTGTCCGACGCGCGCCGGCATTCCGGCGTCGAGCACTGGATGCCGCTGTTCCACGAGCAGATCGAGACGCTGATCGACTACCTGCCCGGCGTGTCGCTGAGCATGGACCATCAGGTCGACGAGGTTTTGTCCGGCCGGCTCGAGATGATCGCCGACCATGCCGACGCACGGGCGATGCCGACCCGCGACGGCGAGGTGCCGTACCGGGCGCTGCCGCCCGAGCTGCTCTATCTGGATCGCGCCGCCTGGGACGCCATGCTGGCGCACCTGCCGGTGCTGTCGTTCAGTCCGTTCGCGAAGCCCGACGGCGCCGGCGGCTTCGAGGCGGGCGGGCGTCCCGGCATCATGTTCGCGCGCAGCCTGCCGGCCGGCAGCCGCGAGACCGTATTCCAGATGCTGGGCGACCAGGTCGGGAAATGGGCCAAGGGCCAGAAGCGGCGCTGCTTCGTCACCGCCTGGACCCGTGGCTCCCGCGAGCGCATCGGCACGCTGCTGCGCGAGGCCGGCCTGGATGTCGAGGCGATCAACGACTGGGCCTCCACCGCCAAGCTGAAGCCGGGCCGGATCGGCCTGCTGACGCTCGGCCTGGAACGCGGCTTCGTCGCCGAGGACATGGCGCTGGTGTCCGAGCAGGATCTGCTCGGCGAGCGGATCTCGCGTCCGCCACGCCGCCGCAAGCGCGCCGACCAGTTCATCGCCGAGGCCACCGAGATCGCCGAGGGCGACCTCGTGGTGCACCAGGATTACGGCATCGGCCGCTATGACGGGCTGGAGACTATCGGCATCGTTCGCGCCGGCAGCCAGAGCGTGATCGGCACCGCCCCGCACGACTGCCTGCGATTGATCTATGACGGCAACGAGAAGCTGTTCCTGCCGGTCGAGAATATCGAGCTGCTGAGCCGGTTCGGCTCCGAGCAGAACGGCGTGGCCCTCGACAAGCTCGGCGGTGCCTCCTGGCAGTCGCGCAAGTCCAAGATGAAGCAGCGCATCCGCGACATGGCGGGCGAGCTGATCCGGACCGCCGCGGCCCGCCAGCTGCGCGATGCGCCGAGCCTGGCGCCGGCGGAAGGGGAGTGGGACGAGTTCTGCTCGCGCTTCCCGTTCGTGGAGACCGAGGACCAGGCGCGGGCGATCGCCGACGTGCTCGAGGATCTGGCGGCCGGACGTCCCATGGACCGGCTGATCTGCGGCGATGTCGGCTTTGGGAAGACCGAGGTGGCGCTCCGGGCCGCCTTCGTGGCGGCGATGTCCGGCTCGCAGGTCGCGGTGGTGGTTCCGACCACCCTGCTGGCCCGCCAGCATCATCGCACCTTCACCGCACGCTTCGCAGGCCTGCCGGTCCGCGTTGAACAGCTGTCGCGCATGGTCAATGCCAAGGACGCCGCCGCCGTGAAGCGCGGCGTGACCGATGGCACCGTGAACATCGTGATCGGCACGCATGCCCTGCTCGCCAAGGGCATCGAGTTCGCCGATCTCGGCCTGCTGATCGTCGACGAGGAGCAGCATTTCGGCGTCTCGCACAAGGAGAAGCTGAAGGCGCTGCGCGAGGACGTGCACGTGCTGACGCTGTCCGCGACGCCGATCCCGCGCACGCTGCAGCTGGCACTGACCGGCGTGCGGGAAATGAGCCTGATCGCCACCCCGCCGACCGACCGGCTGGCGGTGCGCACCTTCATCATGCCGTTCGACTCCGTGGTGATCCGCGAGGCGTTGCAGCGCGAGCGGTTCCGTGGCGGCCAGGTCTTCTGCGTGGTGCCACGCATCGAGGATCTCGATCGCATGGCCGCGCGCCTGCATGAGATCGTGCCGGACGCCAAGCTGGTGCAGGCGCATGGACGATTGGCGCCGACCGAGCTCGAACGGGTGATGACCGAGTTCGGCGACGGCAAGTACGACATCCTGCTCTCCACCAACATCGTCGAGAGCGGGCTCGACATGCCGGCGGTGAACACGCTGGTGATCCATCGTGCCGACCTGTTCGGGCTTGGGCAGCTCTACCAGCTGCGCGGACGGGTCGGGCGCGGCAAGCAGCGCGGCTACGCCTATCTCACCTGGCCGCAGCAGCATCGCCTGTCGGCTTCGGCCGAGAAGCGCCTCGAGGTGATGCAGACGCTCGACCAGCTCGGCGCCGGTTTCACTCTCGCCAGTCACGACCTGGATCTTCGCGGCGCCGGCAATCTGCTCGGCGACGAGCAGACCGGGCACATCCGCGAGGTCGGCATCGAGCTGTACCAGCAGATGCTCGAGGATGCGGTGTCGGACCTGCGGCGCGAGAAGGGCAAGCGCAAGGCCGAGGATCGCGACTGGACACCCAACATCGTGCTCGGATTGCCGGTGCTGATCCCCGAAACCTACGTGCCGGACCTGCCGGTCAGGCTGGGCCTCTATCGCCGGATCGGCAGCCTGCCCGGCGACGCCGAGACCGAGGCGATGGCCGCCGAACTCGTCGATCGTTTCGGCAAGCTTCCCGACGAGGTCGAGAACCTGCTGCAGGTGGTGACGCTGAAGCGGATGTGCCGGATGGCGGGCGTCGAGAAGCTGGAGGCCGGGCCGAAAGGCATGGTGGTGCAGTTCCGCGGCAACAACTTCAGCAACCCGGCCGGGCTGGTTGCCTGGATCGGCGCCAAGGGCAGTGACATGCGCCTCCGCCCGGACCACAAGCTGGCGATCGCACGCGAGATGACCACGGCCGCACGGATCAAGCTGGCCCGCGACGTGGTCGGCAACCTGAACCGGCTGGCGGACCAGGCGAAGGCCGCCTGACCGTTCCCGTTCCGGTCGTTACGGTGATGGTCTAGCACGGCCGGGCTGCGCTATAACGCCCGTATCGCTTCCATGTGGGATTTGTGTGTGCTCCAGAACCGTCGCGTCGTCGTTGTCCTGCCCGCCTACAACGCGGCGAGGACGCTGGAGCAGACTTGCCGTGAGATCCCCAGGGATATCGTCGACGACATCATCCTGACCGACGATGCCAGCCGGGATGGCACCGTGGAGCTGGCCCGGTCGCTCGGTTTGCACACGATCCGCCACGACCGGAACCGCGGCTACGGTGGCAACCAGAAAACCTGTTACGCTGCAGCATTGGAGCGCGGTGCCGACATCGTCGTGATGCTGCACCCCGATTACCAGTATACGCCGAAACTCATCGCGGCGATGGCCGCCATGCTGGTGTCCGACCAATACGATGCCGTCCTTGCCTCGCGGATCCTTGGACGTGGGGCGATCGCCGGCGGCATGCCGCGCTACAAGTACGTGGCGAACCGCGGTCTGACCCTGGTCCAGAACATCCTCATGCAGGCAAAGCTATCGGAGTATCACAGCGGCTATCGGGCCTGGACCAGACAGGTTCTGGAACGTCTGCCGCTCGATCGCTGCTCCGATGATTTCGTGTTCGACAACCAGATGCTGGCGCAGGCGCTGCATCACGGGTTTCGGATCGGCGAGATTTCCTGCCCCACGCATTACTTCGCGGAGGCTTCGTCGATCAACCTGAAGCGCAGCGTGGTCTATGGGCTCGGCGTGCTCCGGACGTCCGCACAATACCGTCTGCATCACATGAAGCTTCGGCATGACCGGTTGTTCGATGCCGTCCCGGACTGAGCCGGTGAACAGCCCAGCCATCCGGACCGATTCAACCGCCCGGTCGTCCGGAGCATTCGCAATACGCGTCGCCTTGGCAGTAGTCCTTCTCCTGGTGGTCGTGGCCGGGATCGTTGGAATACGGGTCTGGCCGCATCGGTTCGCCCACGGCCTGAGCACGATGATCGAGATGGGTCGCAGCTTCGGCGCTGTCGGGTGGTTGCTGGCCGCGTTGATCCAGATCCTGATCGCCTTGTGCGGGATACTGCCGGCGTCCGTCGGCGCACTCGCTGCCGGAATGCTCTACGGGATCGTGCCCGGCTTCCTGCTGTCAGGCGTGGCGACGCTGATCGGCGCGGCACTCGCGTTCATGCTGACGCGGTCGCTGTTCCGGCCATTCATCGCCCGGACGTTGCTGCGCTGGCCGCGGATCGGCCGGCTCGACGATGCGGTGGCGCAGGACGGCTGGCGCCTGGTGTGCCTGCTGCGTATTTCGCCCATCATGCCATTCGCCGTCACCAGTTATGCGCTCGGCCTGACATCGCTCCGTATGCGGCAATACATGATCGGCACACTGGCCTCGCTTCCAGCGCTGCTTGGCTATGTAGTGCTTGGAAAACTTGCGGGAGCTGGCCTGAGCGCGCTCTCGACCCGCCAAGCCCAGCCACTTCGGTGGATCCTGCTTGCCCTGGCGATTGCTGCAACCGCGCTCCTGACGCTGCGGCTAGGACGGATCATCGCTAGGATCATGCAATTGCCGACTGTTCCCCGGGCGGCACAGGAGCCAGATACTCAACGGCACGTTATCCTATGACACCTTTGACGTCTCCCAATCGTCGCGTCTGGGCGCTTCGCATTATCCTGCTGACGGTGTTCGCATTCTTTGTATGTATTCGCATGCCAGAAATCGTTCTGAAAGGCCGGTTCTGGGCGGAGGAAGGAAAATTCTTTTTCCACAATGCGTGGGTAATGCCACCGCTTCAAGCGCTGCTGGAGCCGGTAGGAGGATACCTGAACTTGGTGGCCAACGCCGCGACGCTGGCGGCTCGCTGGCTGATGCCTCTGCGTCTAGCTCCTTATCTTACAATAGCTGTCGCGTTAGTGTTCCAGCTAATGCCGCCGCTGCTGCTGCTGACCGCTCGCGACTCTTGGTTGCAAGAAGGAAGGATAAGGCTTTGTGGTTTACTGTTATTACTGTTGGTTCCAGCTTCGGAGGAAATCTGGCTACAAACTCTCCACAGTCAGTTCGAGCTGACGCTTAGTTGTGCCATCATCTTAACGTTAGAAACCGATTCCGGACGGATGCCGTTATCGAGACGAGGTTTTGGGCAGGCGGGGATCCTTCTGTTAGCGCCCCTTTGCGGCCCCGGCGCGATTGTACTGGTGCCGCTATTTTTCATGCGCGCCATACTCGATCAGTCGGGGTCGCGCCTGATCCAAGCGTTCGTCCTTTCGGTTGGTAGCGTTATCCAGTTGCTTCTGTTCTTCCATGCGATTCCTGGTAGAGGCTATAAGCTGGAGCCCGTATCGTTGCTCTGTGTCTTTGCAATTCGGCATTTGGCGGTTCCGTTTCTCGGTCTTCCGCAGGCCGAAACAGTCGCCGGGGTCGTGCGAGCAAGCTTGTCCAGCGGTCATCTTCCGTGGCTTGCGGTGCTATTGCCGTTGTTGTTGTTCGTGCCGTTCTCCATCGCCACACTCGGTACCCGTAGAACCCGTCCAGCATTCTGGCTACTGGCAGCCGGCGGCTTCACGGCGTTGGCGTCTTACTTCGGTGCGATCGGCGGGACGATTGCACTTATCGACGTGCATTTTGGAGAGCGCTACGTGTTCGTGCCGCAGGCACTTTTTAGCCTGGCGTTCCTTGCGTTTGCGGCAACTGGCAATGCCAAGCTTGCAGGCATCGCTCGGGTCGCAGTGCTTTGGCTCATCGTAGTTGGTGCGACCAATTTCTTCTGGACGTGGCCTCTGATCAGCAACGGCCCGTCGTGGCGATCCGAGATCAGCAAATGGCAGAGTGACCCGACGCGTTTTATAGAACTATGGCCGGATGGTTGGACGATGACGCTGGAAGCCCCACGCACTTCCAAGTAACGTTGCTGCATCGCGTCCCCGAGTTAGCTACTTGGGAGCAAATCTTTCTGTCAGATTTTACAAGGGAGATCTGCATCCATAGGCTCATTGAAGTTTTGTAAACCATGACAGGCGCTCCGTAGATACGAAGGCGTGATTCCAACTCTCGGGATGATACACGACATCTGATCCGATAACGGGTGTGCCTCCGGCCATGGGGCGGACGTCTGTGTAACGATTAAGCCTAACCAACTGGTTCAAGCTTTCAATATCCGCGTTTGGCAGGATTTCGATGAAAATGATCGGCCGGTAGCGGCGGGTTGTCCATGTTGTGCCCGCCAGTAACGCTGTTTCATGGCCCTCCACATCAACCTTGATCAGCGATAGTTGCCTTACAAACGGCGCAAGGTGCAGCATCGCCCGGTCCAACGTTCTGACAAGAACCGGATTGCTTGATGAGTGATTGGACTTGAAACTCGCCTCCAGCGAGGCACTGGTTTCTACCAGACCGTGCTCCTGAGTTAGCATGTAGAGGTTAGAATATCCGTTCGAGTTGCTAAGCGCACACGTGATTGGCCTTATGCGTTTCTCAAGCTTGTTTCGACGGATATTATCGTGGAGCATGACAGAAATCGATGCTACAGGCTCGAATGCTAGGTCCTTGACCCGCAAAGAAGCCGAAGCTGCCAGCAAGGGAATAGAATCCGGTATTCGCACCGACGTCTATCACCAGCCCCGGCGAAGCGCGACATACCTTGAAAATATAGTCAGGCAGCGGACGTTCGAACGCCTGCCAGCCATCGAGGCCGATCTGACAAGCGACGAGATCTCGATCTTCGTGCTTATCAAGGATGAATCTTTGTAAATCAGCATTTAGAGGTAGGCTTACGGCAGTCTGTAACATCGTCTCTGACATGTTTCGATCCACCGTATGCCGTCAGAACAGTCTGACTTCAAAGTTGCTGCTCGTTGATGATGACACGGTCGGGCTGCTCACACGAGCCTGGCCCCGATCTCTGCTTCTGTCCTCAACGTGTACGCATTATCCTGACGTATCTTCTACTGTCCATGATAGAAAAACGTCACTATAGCTACAGGTATCAAATATAAACCTGCGAGCCCAGCAACAGCCGTAGGAATGAGCAGAATACCTGGCTGGCCAGCATCGCGTGGTCCGAACCGCGGAAGCGCGAGTGCCACCAGTGGAATTAACGGGACTAGATACCGACCTTGCGGTCCGCTGATCCAATCATACCCGACCGGTGTGAAGCTGAGATATTGCGAAATGTAAATTAAGAGGATCGTTATGAAGACTGCTGCAAGCAAAGCAAGCGTTTCTTGAGGCTGGCTTCCGTCCGTGTTTGATGCCCCAGCTAACGTCCCGGCGAGACACGAAGCGCCGAGTGCCACCACCCAGAGCGTCATTAGCGTGGTCGGCAATACTAGGTTAAGCCAACCAAGTACACCCAAGAGCTGCGTAAAGACATCTCGATTCATAAACATCGAGTGAATCGGAAGGCTAATGAAGAGCCAGGGTCGCGCCAGCAATACCGACAACTGCGCTCCCATGTCAGTGCGATCGAAGATCGCCGGGCGATTGCCCGGCCAAAGCGGACCAGCCTCTTCTGGCGCCCGTATCACCGGTGCTGCCGCGTAGTGGACGTTAAGCCACGTCCAGCCGATAGTGCATGCCAGAATCAAGGCAACTGTGCCTAACCTGATACCGAACCATGCTGGTAGCGGGCTGCGTCGTGATAGTTTCAGCGGTAGGAACAACAGAATGACAAGTGGGAGATAAGGGGGTTTAGCCAAGCTGATGCAGGCGACCAGAATTGCCACCGCCCAATAGGATGGCGATGCAGCGGGAGGCTGGTCTAGGCGGAGACGACTAGCGAAAGCGACGGCAAGTACTGCTGCGCCGATCAACAGCCCGTCCTGGTTAACTGACGCGGCCAAGGACAAGGTCGTGGGTAGCAGAAGGGTTGCAAACAAAAGCGCTCTGCCGCGCGTCGCCAAAGACAATGCGGCCGCCCCCATACAGAGCGTGAGAACCAGATTGATGAGGCGAGCAGCCATGAACGCCGCATATGCACCAAAGCCACACAACTTGCAGATCCCTATCGCGACTGCGGCCGGGATATAGAAAATCGGAAAATAGCTGGCAATCGTGCCGATCTCATAGAAAGCATGCCGTCCGCCAAACCTAACCCGTCTCGACTCTTCCAGAGCGGCTCCGCTCATATGACTAGGCGTCAGATCATTCACGCGGATCTGCGAGATGATGACGTCCAGCAACGCGCTATCTCCTATTACTCCTTCACGTAGAATGCGCCTTCCGTCCGGTCGGATTTGTGTTTCGCGATGTCCGATCAGTTCACCGTGCAGCAGTGAGTCGGCCTTCATCACGTGCGGCGGTTCGTCTGGTATCTGTCCCAGAGGGGTGAGGGCTGCCAGGAATATGCCCAGAGGCAATGACAGCATCAAGAACAGCAGAACCAGGGGCTGCAGTAACGGGCGGTTTATCGTCAGGCGCATCTGGTCCTGTTAACAGGCCTTCTAACGTAATGGCAACGGAACGTTGTTGACCATCAGCGTGCCCTGTTGCCAGGCGAGGTCCCAGTCGGACTGATCGCCCTGGCGGTGGGCCACCAGTTTCGCGAGGAACAACCCCGTGCGCAGGCGCTCCAGCCCGGGCGCGTTCGCGGCCTCGATCAGCGCATCGAAGCCTTGCGCGGTCAGGTGGCCCACGCCGGTGCCGGCATCCGGCGTGCTGGCGATGCTGGCCCGGCCGTGCCCCGACAGGGTCGTGGCGCCACGACGGGCGACCGCCTGCTCGATCGTCACGTCGACCGGGGCGCCGTGGCCGCCGGTGGCCGACAGCAGCGCCGGCAGTTCGCTGGCGGGCAGGGCCACGCGCACATCGAGCGATTCCGGAAACAGCCCGGCGGCGCGGTCGTTCGACACGGCGCCGTCAAGCATCCCGGTCAGGTGCGCCGTGCGTCCGTCGCCGGCCACGTGCAGCGCCAGGCGATGCGCGCCGAACCTGGTAGTGCCGGCACGGACCGATACGTCGGTCCAGGTGAAGTCGTAGCCGCCACCGGTCTGGACGCCATGCGCGAGCGGCCGCATCGCCGTCTGCAGTACCGCATCCGGGCAGGCGCCCGAATGTTGGGAGGATAGCGCGGTCAGCAACGCGGCGGCGGCGGCGGTCGAGGCCTGCTCGAGTTGCGCCGGCCCGACCGAGGCGGCACCCTTGGCGTCGGCCCGCAGGCGCGCGGCGTGCAGGGATGGCGGGGTCGGCGAGCCGGTGCCCGGGATCGTCACCTCGAGCCGGCCTGCCTCGAAGCCACCGCCAGTCTCATGCAGGTTGGCACTGCCGGCGATGGCACATCCCCCCGGCAGGTCGAGATCGGCCGCCCGAGCCGGAGTTGGCGCGGCGATGGCGACCCAGGCGGCCAGGGCAGGCACAAGGATCGCGGCGAGGGCTGGTGTGGCATCGTTGATCATCGGGGACTAAGGGTGGCCCAGCCTCCACACGGTGGCAACTCGCCACGGTGGGGATGAACGATGCTGAAGCCAGACCCGTTCCTGCTCGCCTTGATCGTCACGGTGCTGCTGGCCTCGTTCGTCCCGTGCCACGGGGCGGCAGTGCCGGTGTTCCATGGCCTGACCATCGCGGTCATCGCGCTGATGTTCTTCATGCAGGGCGCCCGGCTGTCGCGAGCGGCGATCCTGACCGGGCTGGGACACTGGCGGCTGCACCTGGCCATCCTGTGCTGCACCTTCGTGCTGTTCCCGCTGCTCGGCCTGGCCCTGCACGCCCTGGCGCCCGGATTGCTGACGCCGACGCTCTGGCTCGGCGTGCTGTTCGTGTGCGTGCTGCCCTCCACGGTCCAGTCGTCGATCGCGTTCACCTCGATCGCGCGGGGCAACATCCCGGCGGCGGTGTGTGCTGCCACCGCGTCGAACCTGCTCGGCATCGTGATCACCCCGCTCCTGACCGGGCTGGTCCTGGCGGGCGGGATCCACGCCCATGCCCAGGTTTCCGGCCGGGGCGTGCTCGATATCGTCCTGCAACTGCTGCTGCCCTTCGTGGCCGGCCAGCTGCTGCAGCCGTGGATCGGCGGCTGGGCGCGGCGGAACAAGCGGCTGCTCGGCTTCACCGATCGCGGCTCGATCCTCATCGTCGTCTATACGGCGTTCAGCGAGGCGGTGGTGCAGGGGCTCTGGCAGAAGGTGCCGCTGGAACAACTCGGGCTGGTGCTGCTGGTGGATGCGCTGCTGCTCGGGGTGATCCTGCTGGTGACGCGATACGGCGCGCGGGCACTGGGCTTCGCGCACGAGGACGAGATCGCGATCGTGTTCTGCGGCTCGAAAAAGACGTTGGCCACCGGCGTGCCGATGGCCAACGTGCTGTTTCCCAGTGCCATGGTCGGGCAGATCGTGCTGCCGCTGATGATATTCCACCAGCTGCAGCTGTTCGTGTGCGCGGTACTGGCCCGCCGCTATGCGCAGCGAGCCATGATCGACGCGGATACGCCGGTCAGAACGCGTAGTTGACGCGTCCGTAGTAGAAGCCGCCCGAGAGCGGGATCTGCGAGGCGGTCTGGTCGTAGTGGCTGACGTTCGCGTAGGCGGTCGAGGCCGGGGTCTGGCGCGGACGCATGTTGAACAAATTGTTGGCGCCGAGCGTCGCGTGCCAGTGCTTCTGGATCTGGTAGCCGATCTCGAGATCGGTCAGCCACACCGGCGTGCTCTTGAACTCCAGGAACTGCGTGCCGGAGAAGGCGAGGTCGGCCGGCGCCTGGTCCTGGTAGCCGAGCAGGTTGGTGGTCTGGCCCCAGCGTGTCTCGCGGACGTTGACGTCCACCTTCCCGATCTTCCAGAACGCATTGAGGATGATCTTGCTGCGCGGCGTCGCGGTGGTGACGTAGCCCGCACCCTGGGCGGTCAGGAACGGGTTGCCGAGACCGTCGGTGCCGACATGATGCAGGCGGGTCCGGTTGAGATCGATGCCGGCGGTCCAGTTGACGGTGCCGTACTGGCGGAAGTCGGAAAAATAGTTGGCGGCGACGTTGAGGCCCTGGGTGCGGGTGCTGACCCCGTTGGCGAAATAGAACGCCGAGATCTGGTCGACCTGGGCATTGGCCGGAATGGTGGCACCCGTCAGTTCGATCGCATCGAGCGCTGGCTGGCCCGTCACGCCGCCGGCGCCGACGATCCGGTCGCGGATGTTGATCTGGTAGACGTCGGTGGTGATGCTCAGGTTGGTGATCGGCTCCACCACGAAACCCGCGCTGACGTTGGTGGAACGTTCCGGCTTGAGCGGCAACGCGCCGATCGAACGGCCGGCGGCGGAGTCCACGGCAAGATCGCCGCTGGCGCTGGTCGGCCCGACATTGAGCGAGCTGAAATGCTCCTCGGCCAGTGACGGCGCCCGGAAGCCGTTGCTGATCGTGCCGCGGATCGCGAACCTGCGGCTGAAATCGTAGCGGGTCGAGACCTTGCCGTTCTCGGTATTGCCGGAGTCCGTGTAGTGCTCGAAGCGGCCGGCGAAATCGAGGTCCCAGTGCTTGAGCGGGTGGGTGTCGAGGTCGATGTAGCCGGCATAGACGTCGCGGTTCCAGCTGCCGGCGTTCTGCGGGCGCAGGCCGGCGAAACCCTGGGTGCCTCCGACTTCCCAGGAGGCGGGATTACCGGCGCCGAGCTGGTAGGTATCGAGCCGGTGTTCCGCACCGAATGCCAGGTTGACCGACTTGCCGAACACGGTGAACGGCTGGGTGAAATCGAGGTTGTTGGTCCATTGCGCGGTGCGCTGGGTCTGTGCCAGGACCTTGGTCGGCGTGAAGCCGGTGCCGAGATCGAAATCCGGATCGCCGGGCTCGGCGCCGGTCTTGTAGAGGTTGGGGTTGGCGGTGTTCTTGTTGCCGATGTCGGTCTCGTCGTCGCCGTACGTGCTGCTGATGTCCACATGGAAACCGAAGAAGTCCTCGGCCTTCAGGCCCAGGGTGGTGGCGAAATCGTTCTCGTCGTTGGTCTCCAGCGGCGAGAAGCCGTTCGGATAGAGTTGCGGAAGCACTGTCGGGGTCCGCCAGTTCTCGTAGCCCTCGGAGTGGCGGTGGGCATAGGTGATCAGGCCGTAGCCCTGCACGCCACCGAACAGGTCGGGCACCAGCGTCTCACCGGCGGCGATGCTCAGCGTCTCGCGGGTTTCCTCGGGGACGCCCAGGATTTTATTCGAGTTGAGTGGCGAGCCGAACTTGGCCGCACGATTATCCTCGGTGGGCGCGACGAAGAAGTCCTTGTGATACATGCCGCCGCCGATATGCAGGTAGCCGTCGCGGCCGAACGACGTGCCGCCATCGGCATCGAGCTGATAGAGCCAGCCGTCGCCGTTCGCGGCGTTCGCCCCGGTCTGGGCGCTGGCGTTGAAGCCGTGATCGCTCTTCTTGGTAATGATGTTGACCACGCCGGCGATGGCGTCCGATCCGTACTGCGCCGCCGCGCCATCGCGCAGGACCTCGATATGGTCGATCGCCGACGACGGGATCATGTTGATGTCCGGCGCCGTCGAGCCTTGCTCGGGTCCTGAATCGGCCGCGATGTTCGAGGTCGGATGCCGGCGCTTGCCGTCGAGCAGGATCAGGGTGTCGTTCGGGTTGAGGCCGCGCAGGACGATGTTCGCGGTCAGTGCTGCGGTATCGGAGCCTTCCGCCTTGATGTTGATCGAGGGGTCGGTCTTGACCAGCGCGCTGGCGAGGTTGGGTTCGCCGGACCGACGCAGGGTGGTCGCGCTGATGACGTCGATCGGGCTGGTGCTGTCGCGCGCCTTGCGGTTGAGGCTGCGCGTGCCGGTGACGATGACGCTCTCGCCCGCATCCGCGAACGCCGGAGCTGCGGCGCCCGATCCGGCACTGCCCCGTCCCGCCGGGACTGGCTCGTTCGCTGCAACCAGGATGGGTGGTGCTTCCACTTTGGCCGCGGTTGTGGCGCTGACATGTCTTGTCTTGTGCGAATGATGACGAACCGGTGCGGGCGTCTTGGTTGTCGCATCACCTGTCTGGGCGATCGCCGGAAGCGTCCCGGCAATGATCGCCAACGGACATGCAGTATACAGCAGCACTCTTCGAAAGCCGCTTGCTTGGGTTGTCGTCATCCTGCTCTCCATTCCGCCGTCCGTTGGAAGCCGTGTCCCGGGATTTCGAAACCTGAACGAACCGATCCGGCGTCGTGCCGGCGCGGAAGTCCGTTCGCTTCCCGTCACGACCAAAAACTAGGCAGGTAGGGGAATCAAGCCAAAACTGCATATCAAGTATGCAAATAGAGTCAGTGCGGCCTATATGCACCACCAAGAATGTCTATGAAACAGGCAGTTGAGTAGTATATGTGCTGTTTGACGAATCGTTACTGACTATAATAACGTCAGGTCTATCGAGAGCGCGATCTCGATACCGACCTGGAGCACCGCACCTTGAATCGAATGCACGCCTTGGAGCCGACCCGACGGCAACTGCTGATGCGCATCGGAGCGGCGGCCGGCAGTGTCGCCATGTATCAGGCAATGACACAGCTCGGCCACGCAGCCGGAACCGACTTCACGGGCTCACCGGTCCTGTCCGGGGCAAAAAAAGGGACTTCCGTGCTGGTGCTTGGTGCCGGCTTGGCCGGCATGCTGGCGGCCTACGAGTTGCGCAAGGCCGGCTACAGCGTGCGCGTGCTGGAGTACCAGACGCGCTCCGGCGGCCGCAACATCACCCTCCGCGGCGGCGACACCCTGACCGAGCTGGGCGGCGCGACCCAGAACGTGAAGTTCGCATCCGGCAACTACATCAATCCCGGACCATGGCGTATTCCGTATCACCACCAGGGGCTGCTGCATTACTGCAAGCTGTTCGGGGTCCAGCTCGAGCCGTTTATCGAGGTCAACCACAACACCTATCTGCACAACACCGAAGCCTTCGGCGGCCAGCCGCAGCGGTACCGCGACGTGATGTCGGACTTTACCGGCCACACCGCCGAGCTTCTGGCCAAGGCGATCAACCAGGACAAGCTCGATCAGCCGGTCAGCGCCGACGAGAAGCGCGACCTGCTCGATGCGATGCGCGGCTGGGGCCTCCTGGACAAGGACTACGCCTACAAGACCAGCGACTTCGTGTCCCTGCGGCGCGGCAACTCGAAGCCGGCCGGCGGCGGTCCGGACGGAGCACCGGTCCCGTCGACCGTGATGGGTCGCAGCGAGATCATGAAGTCCGGCCTGTGGCAGTGGCTGTCGTTCAACATGAGCTACGAGATGCAGACGACGATGTTCCAGCCGGTCGGCGGCATGGACATGATCGGCAAGGGTTTCGCCAAGCAGGTCAACGATCTCGTCACCCACAACATCAAGGTCACCAAGATCGCGCAGGATGCGAACGGTGTCACCGTGAGCTTCCTGGACAACGGCAAGGGCGGCGCCGCGGGCGAGGCGAAGGCCGATTGGTGCGTCTGCACGATCCCGCTGCCGATCCTGGCGGAAATCGAGGTGCAGGCGGGCGCGCCGATGAAGGCGGCGATCAAGGCGGTGCCCTATGCCTCCTCGGTCAAGGTCGGTCTCGAATTCAATCGGCGGTTCTGGGAGCAGGACGAGCAGATCTATGGCGGCATCAGCTTCACCGACCAGCCGATCAGCCAGATCTCGTATCCGAGCACGAACTACTTCTCGAATGACAAGGGCGTCCTGCTCGGCGGATACATGTTCGGGCCCGCCGCCTATTCGTTCGCCGGCATGACACCGGAGGAGCGGATCGAGGCGGCGCTCAAGCAGGGCAGTCTCATCCACAAGCAATACCGGAAGGAGTTCAGCAACGGCGTCGCCGTCGCCTGGAGCCGGATGCCATGGACGCTCGGCTGCTGCTCGACCTGGAGCGAGGAAAGCCGCAAGGCGCACTACAAGCCGCTGACCGAAATCGATGGCCGCCTGGTTATCGCCGGCGAGCACGCCTCCTACGTCGGATGCTGGCAGGAGGGCGCCATCCTGTCGTCGGTCAGCGCCATTACCCGTCTCCACCAGCGCGCGATCGGAACCGCATGATGCGCCCGGCTTTTTCCAGCACGACCTTCTCAACCATCGCCGCGACCCTGGCGATCGCGGCGCTGTTTTCGCTTCCGTCCAGTCAGGCGCTGGCGGATGCGGCATCCAACGTCGCCGGCAAGTCGACCACCAGCACCGACGGCGCGGTGATCTTCCAGCAGGTGTGCCAGGGCTGCCACATGGCCAACGCCAAGGGCGCGGTCGGTGCGGGTTATATCCCGGCACTCGCCGGCAACCCGAAGCTCAAGAGCGCCGGTTATCCGATCTATGTCGTGCTGAACGGCTACGGCGGCATGCCCTGGCTCGGAACGATGCTGAACGACGCCCAGGTGGCCTCGGTGGTGAACTACGTGCGCAGCAATTTCGGCAACAACTACACCGACAAGTCCAAGCCGGAAGACGTCGCCGCCGTGCGCGGCGCGGCCCCCACGATGGAGAAATGAGCGTGATGACCAGGATGATTCCGGCTGCCGTGCTGTCCGCGATGCTGGCCGCGACGGCGTTGTATGGCGCACCGGCCTCGGCGGCGGACCTGATCAGGCACGCCACCGGCAAGTTCCCGATCGCCTCGGCGATCGAAGTTCCGCCAGGCTACACCACGATCTATCTGTCCGGCATGGGCGCCGAAATATCGGACAAGAACGCCAAGCCGATGACGATGGCGGCGTATGGCGATACCGAAACCCAGGTCAAGAGCGCGCTCGGC
Organism: Lichenicola cladoniae; assembly: GCF_013201075.1. NCBI lineage: Bacteria > Pseudomonadati > Pseudomonadota > Alphaproteobacteria > Acetobacterales > Acetobacteraceae > Lichenicola > Lichenicola cladoniae. The sequence continues at coordinate 1,925,084 of NZ_CP053708.1, forward strand.
AAGATCCAGGCATCGCTTGCCGAGCTGCACCTGACCTTCGCCGACGTGGTGCAGATGCATATCTACATGGTGGCGGATCCGAAGCTCGGGAAGCTCGACTTCGCCGGCATGATGAAGTCGTACACCCAGTTCTTCGGCACCACGGCTCAGCCGAACCTGCCGACCCGGTCCGCCTTCCAGGTCGCGGCCCTGGCCAATCCCGGCTGGCTGGTCGAGATCGAGGTGACCGCCGTCAGGAAGTAGCGACCTCGAGCGTCGCCACGTCCAGGAGGCGCAGGAAAACCTCCGTCTCCTGGGCGCCCGACACGGCAAGGCGGCCGGCGAACACGAAGCACGGCACCCCGCTGATGCCGCGACGGTGCGCGCGAAGGTTCTCCGTATGGACGATGTCCGCATTCTCGCGGGAGCGCAGGAACGCGAAGGCCGCGCTCTCGTCCAGGCCCGCGGCCGCGGCGATCCCGGCCAGCACGTCGAGATCGCCGATATCCAGTCCCTGTGTGAACTGCGCGGCGAACAACGCTTCCACCAGCGCGTCGGCCGGGCCGAATCTCGCCGCCCAGCCGGCCAGGCGATGCGCATCGACGCTCGACGGGATATGCGTCATGCGATCGAACCGAAACGCGACGCCGTCCTGCAGGCCGAGTTCGGTGACCGACGCATAGAGGCGGCGGCCCCGTTCCTCGCCGCCATACTTGCGTTGCACGTAGTCGGGCCGGCTGAGCCCTTCGCGTGGAATATCGGGGTTGAGCAGGAACGGCCGCCAGTTGATCTCGAACCGGTCGTCCGGACGCAGCGCGAGGGCACGAAGCAGACGGCGCACGCCCAGGTAGCACCACGGGCACACGAAGTCGTGTACGACTTCGATGGCGAGGCGGGTATGGATCGGCGTCAGCGCATTCACCGCCCCAGTCTATGACAAGTTGCCGCTGATTCGACTAAAATCCATGGCATGAGTCGATCACGGTGAGCAGTGCCATGGACCAAGAGCTTTCCGAAGGCCAGGCGCGTTTCGCCGGCTACGTCGCCACGCTGGGTCGCGGCCCCGGCAAGTCGCGCGCACTGACCCGGGAGGAAGCGCGGGATGCGTTCTCGCTGGTCCTGTCGGATGCGGTGCATCCGGCGCAGCTCGGCGCGTTCCTGATGCTGCTGCGCTATCGCGGCGAAGACCCGGACGAGATCACCGGACTGGTCGAGGCGGCCCGTGCGTCGGTCGCCGGCGCCGGCGAGCATGCCGTCGGGCGCGTCGATCTCGACTGGCCGAGCTACGGGGCAGGCCGCACGCGCGGTGCGCCCTGGTTCCTGTTGTCCGCCCTGGCCGTATCGCAGGCCGGCTTTCGCGTCCTGATGCACGGGACCAACGCGTTCTCCGGCGCCATCTCGGTCGGCGACGCACTGGCCGGACTGGGACAGGCGGTGTCGACCGATGCGGCCGGCGTCGGCGACGCCCTCGACCGGCGCGGCTTCGCCTACTGGCCGGTCGACTGCTTCGCTCCCGGCGTGGACCGGCTGCTGGACATGCGGCGGCTGTTCGGACTGCGCTCGCCTGTGAACACGGTGGCGCGCCTGCTCGATCCGGGCAACGCGGCAGCGTCGGTCGATGGCGTGTTCCACCCGGCCTATATCGCACTGCACCTGGGCGTGGCCGAACGGCTGCAGCGCCGGTCGTTGCTGGTCATCAAGGGCGGTGGCGGCGAGGCCGAGCGACCCGCCACGAAGGCGACCGCCGCGCATGTATGGCGCCACGACACCGGACGGTCCGAACTGCTGCTGCCGGCGCTGGCATCGCCGTCCGAACCGCGTGGGGCCGATACCGTCGCCGGCCTGGTCCGCGTCTGGCGCGGCGAGGACGAACAGCATGCCGCGGTGCAGACGGTAATCGGCACGATCACGCTCGCGCTGCTTGCGCTGGAGCCGGGGATCGAGGCTGCGGCGGCCGACCGGAGGGCGGGTGAAATCTGGTCTGCGCGGCGTCCGATCTAGCATCCGGCAAGCCATCACACGCACTGTTGCGCTGGCGTGCCAACAGGGGCTTACTTCGACCCAATCAAGAATCAATGATCCCGGGGAACGAAATGGATAGAGGCGAGGATCCAGGGCCGCCGGCCCTGGAGATGAAGGGTATCTCGAAAACATTTCCGGGCGTGCGCGCACTTGCCAGCGTCGAGCTCAAGGCCTGGGGTGGCGAGATCCTGGCGCTGATGGGCGAGAACGGCGCCGGCAAATCGACCCTGATGAAGATCCTGTCCGGCGCCTACCAGGCCGACCCGGGCGGCGAGATCAAGGTGTTCGGCAAGCCGATCAGCATCGGCAGTCCGCAGGCGGCCAAGCAGGCAGGCATCGCCATCATCTACCAGGAGCTGGCGCTGGCGCCGAACCTCACGGTGTCGGAAAACATCCATCTCGGCAACGAGATGAGCCGGGCCGGCGGGCGTCTCGACCGGCGTGCGATGATCGACGCATGCCGTCCTGTCCTGGAGCGGCTCGGCACCCCGTTCGGGCCGGAAACCCTGGTCGGCACCCTGTCGATCGCCGAGCAGCAGCTGGTCGAGATTGCAAGGGCACTGTACCGGCAATCCCGCATACTGGTTCTGGACGAGCCGACCACGGCGTTGTCGGCGCGCGAGACCGACCGGTTGTTCGCGCTGATCCGCCAGCTCCGCAGCGAGGGCATCGCGCTGATCTATATCTCGCACCGCATGGCCGAGGTGTACGAGCTTGCCGACCGGGTCACGGTTCTTCGCGATGGCGCCTATGTCGGGACCCTCGAGCGCGAACAGCTCTCGGCGGATGCGATCGTGCGCATGATGGTCGGCCGCGACCTGTCCTCGTTCTATACCAAGCAGCACGATGCGAACGCGATGCGCGGCGAAGTGGTGCTCGAGGTCGATGGCGTGACCGACGGCGGCCGGGTGCGGCCGTGCTCGTTCACCCTGCACAAGGGCGAGGTCCTGGGGATCGCCGGCCTGGTCGGAGCCGGGCGCACCGAGCTGGCCCGGCTGATCTACGGCGCAGATCGCAAGGCCGGCGGTTCGGTCCGACTGAACGGCAAGGTGGTGTCGCTGCGCAGCCCGAAGGCCTCACTGGATGCCGGCATCGCGTATCTCACCGAGGACCGGAAGGGACTCGGCCTGTTCCTGGACATGTCGTGCGGCGCCAACATCAACCTGGGCGTGATCGATCGCGATTCCGGGGCCGGCGGTAGGCTCAACCTGGCGCGGGCCAGGGAGCGGGCAGGGCGCGCCTTCAAGTCGTTCCGGGTCCGTGCCGCAAGTCCTGCGGTGCAGGTCGGCAGCCTGTCCGGTGGCAACCAGCAGAAGGTGCTGCTGGCACGCCTGCTCGAGACCGGCCCGAAGGTGCTCATCCTCGACGAGCCGACCCGGGGCGTCGATGTCGGCGCCAAGTCCGAGATCTATCGCATCATCGACGAGCTGGCCCAGTCGGGCCTGGGCGTGCTGGTGATCTCGTCCGACCTGCCCGAGATCGTCGGCATCTGCGACCGCGTGCTGGTGATGCGCGAGGGCGCGATCGCCGGGGTCGTGGGCGGTCCGGGCGGCGAGCCGATCAACCAGCAGAACGTCATGGTTTTCGCAGCCGGCCTGGCGGCCTGAGGACTTAACGCTATGTCAGACAAACCAGTCGAGCTTCCCGCAGGCCCTGCCGGCAACGCCGCCGCGATGCCTCCCCCCGGTCCGGCCGCGTCCGGCGCCGGCCTCTCCGCGCGCCAGGTGCAGGTGCGCTCGATGATCCAGGCGGCGGGAATGCTGCCGGTGCTGGTCATCCTGGCGATCGGCTTCCACCTGCTCGGCGGGCACCGGTTCCTGTCGGTGCAGAACCTCTCGATCGTCGCACAGCAGGCGGCGATCAACTGCGTGCTCGCATCCGGCATGACCTTCGTGATCCTGACCGGCGGTATCGACCTGTCGGTCGGTTCGATCCTGGCGGCGTCGGCGATGGGCGCGCTGATCATGTCGCTGGTACCCGGTCTCGGCTTCCTGGCGATCCCGGTCTGTCTGCTGGTGGGCCTGGTCATCGGCCTGCTGAACGGGGCGCTCATCGCACTGGTGCGCCTGCCGCCATTCATCGTGACGCTCGGCTCGCTGACCGCGGTGCGCGGCCTGGCCCGCCTGATGGGCGCCGACAACACGGTGTTCAACCCGCAGCTCAGCTACGCCTGGATCGGCAATGACGGGGTGACGGTGTTCCCCGGCGTGGCGATCCCGTGGCTCGCGATCATCGCCGTCGCGGTGATCGCGATCTCCTGGTTCGTGCTCCGCCGCACGGTGCTCGGCGTGCGGATCTATGCCGTCGGCGGCAATCCGGCGGCGGCGCGGCTGTCCGGCATCAACGTGCCGGCGATCCTGCTGTTCGTTTATGCACTTTCCGGTTTGCTGGCCGGGCTCGGCGGCGTGATGTCCTCGGCGCGGCTCTATGCCGCCAACGGCCTGCAGCTTGGCCAGTCCTACGAACTCGATGCCATTGCGGCCGTCATCCTCGGCGGCACCTCGTTCGTCGGCGGCATCGGCTCGATCTGGGGCACGCTGATCGGCGCGCTGATCATTGCGGTGTTGTCGAACGGATTGATCCTCGTCGGCGTCTCCGATATCTGGCAATTCATCGTCAAGGGCCTCGTCATCATCGGGGCGGTGGCGCTTGATCGGTTCCGGCAGGGCAGCGGCGTTCGCACCTGACCATCTACGCATGGCGGGATCGCCCCGCCTGCCGTGCGCACGAACAAACGGGGCGGTCAGAGGAAACATGACGATGCACAAGAGTTCGATCAGCAGCCGGGCCCGCCTGGCAGGCAGCATTTTCGCAACCGCCCTCGCGGTCTTCGGCGGCACGGCCATGGCGAAGCCGCTCACCTCGATCGGCGTGACGATGGGCTCGCTGGGCAATCCGTATTTCGTGGCGCTGACCAAGGGCATCACCGCCGAAGCCCGTGCGAACGGTGCCAACGTTACCGTCACGTCGGTCTCGGCCGATTACGATCTCAACAAGCAGTTCACCCAGATCGACAACTTCATCGCCGCCGGCGTGAACCTGATCGTCATCAACGCGGTCGATCCGAACGCGATCCTGCCGGCGATCAAGCGCGCGCAGAAAGCGGGCATCGCGGTGGTTGCCGCCGATGTCGCGGCGAACGGTGCCGATGCGACGATCATGACCGACAACACCCTGGCCGGTAGCGAGTCCTGCGCCTTCCTCGCGCAGAAGCTCGGCGGCAAGGGCAACGTCATCATCGAGAACGGCCCACAGGTGTCCTCGGTGACCGACCGGGTGAAGGGCTGCAAGACCGCGCTGGCCAAGTCGCCGGATATCAAGATCCTGTCCTTCGACCAGGATGCCAAGGGCTCGCGCGACGGCGGCCTGCAGGTAATGCAGGGCTACCTGATCCGCTATCCCGACATCAACGGCGTGTTCGCGATCAACGATCCGCAGGCGATCGGCTCCGAGCTTGCGGCAAAGCAGCAGCATCGCAACGGCATCGTCATCACTTCGGTGGACGGCGCGCCGGACATCGTCTCGTCCCTGAAGGCGAACGGCCTGATCGAGGCGTCCGCGTCGCAGGACCCCTACACGATGGGCCGCCTCGCCGTGAAGGCAGGCCGCGAGATCCTGGATGGCCATCCCCCGGCCGAAAAAATCACCCTGATGGCACCGAAGCTGATCACGAAAGCGAATGTCGACAGCTATGTCGGCTGGACCCAGCACTAGACCTTAATAAAGCCGCGGTTCTTGCACACTCTGACATAGAACCACTGCCCGGGGGCGATACGACGGGAACGTCGTCGCCGCTTCCGCGTAGGAAGGCTCCTGCACGCAAAAGGATCTATGCCATGACCGTTCGTCTTCCCACCGCCGGCCTCCTGGCTGTTGCTCTTGCCCTCGGCGCCGCATTCTCCGGCCCGGCGATGGCCAAGGGCTGCCTCAAGGGTGCCGCCGTCGGCGGTGTCGCCGGTCACGTTGCCGGCCATCATGGCGTCATGGGTGCCGCGGCCGGTTGCGCCGTCGGCCATCACGAAGCCAACAAGAAGGCCAAGGCCGCCGACACCACCGCAGCCCCGCCGACCTGATCCGAGACCGGCACGGTCCTGCGAAGGATCGTGCCGGAAGCCTGGTCAACGAGCGAGAAGCCCCGGTATCCTGTGGATGCCGGGGCTTTTTCCGTGCGCTGAGCTAGACCCACCGCCAGATCCCGGCCGCCCAGCCGGCAAGCGGCAGATGGGCCCAGGTTGCGGCCAGCCAGACAACGAGCCCGCCGAGCAGTTCGTGCATCCCGAACGCACCGAGACGGGCCCGACCCTGCGCGATCGCCGCGAACGGCCAGTAGCTGGTCCTGGATTCCCAGGCCGGCCACATCTCCGGCAGCAGCTGCTCCTTCTTGCGGTCCTGCAGCGCAGCCCCGACCAGCGAGAGGACAATGATCGCGCCTGCAACCGCGATGTTGGCGGCGACCGGATAGACCGCGATGTGGCAGAGCCCCCAGAGCGCGAACGACCAGAGCATCGGATGGCGGGTGATCGCATACACGCCGCTTGCCGTGTCCGGCGCAGTCCCCGTGCCGGTGGGGTTCGGCGTTGCCGGGTTGCGCACCAGCGATCCCATCAGCAGCACCGATGCCACCAGCATCACGATCGTCGCGGCGGCCCAGAGCACGTCATTCACCGGCCAGAGCGGTGCCGTGGCCGGCGCCGCGCGGTAGGCAACCACCAGCCACCCGAGCGTGGCGATCGCCACCAGCGAGTAGATCCCGAGGAAGCCAGTTTCTCCCAGCCTTCGCACGATCGGCCGGCGTAGCGGGTGGGATAGCAGGAAGTGCGTTCCGACGAATGCAGCGGCAGCGATCGGAACGGCGGTCGTGCCTTCCATGATCTCGGCTCCCTCAAGCGTTGGTGGTTCCGGCACCCCGACCCACGTCACCGGGCCCGTGCGGCCAAGAGCGTCGATGCCAGCTGCAATCACTTGTACGGATGCATTGTGGCGCGTTGCGCGGCGGTCCTAGTTCTGCGACTGCCGGCTCGATGCCGGACCAGCGGTTTCCATCGTCTGCCGCATGGTGCCCAGGCTCTGGGTCATCGTTCCAAGGCTCTGGGTCATGGTGCCCAAGGTCTGCGTGCCGAACTCCGATGCGTGCAAGGGAGGTTCGATCGTCCAGAACGCGTCGGCGATGTCGTTCTGGATCAGGCGAAGCTGCACCTGCACCCAGTCGAGGAACTCGTGCAGCCCGCGCAGGATGATCTGCTCGATGGTCTGGTCGGTGAGCGCCGCGCGAAGCTCATCCATTCGTTCCAGGGCGGCACCGCCCCGACGCAGCCCGTAATCGGTGCGAAGCTGTCCGACCGCCCAGTAGACCTGACGCAGGGTCAGCACGAGCGAGCGCGGAAACGCATTGTTCAGCAGCAGGAACCCGGCGACCGAAGCTGGACTGAGCGAGCTGGGCATGACGCGACGATAGGCATGATACGCCGCAGCCGATCGGAGCACGGCGCTCCACTGGCTGATATCGACCTGGCTGCCGACGCCCGCCTCCCGCGGCAGCAGCGTGTGATACTTGATGTCCACCAGCCGGGTGGTCTGGTCGCCGCGTTCCAGGAACTTGCCGATCGAATAGAAGTACCACCCCTGGTCGCGATAGAACGTTCCTTCCGTGATGCCATAGTGGGTCTGGCACTCCTGCTTCAGCCGCGCGCAGAGTGCGGAGAGCTGCGACGAGCGGATATCGTTGCTGTTCAGGCGCCTGACCCAGTTGTGGAACACGTTGATGTGGGTCCACATCTCGGTCGAGATCAGCGGGCGCAGGGTGCGGGCATTCTCCCGCGCGACATCGATGATGCTGGCAATCGAATTCGGATTGTCCCTGTCCAGAACATAGAACTCGGTGACGCCGCGAACGTCGGCCTCCGTGCGCGTGCTGTAATAACGCTCCTCGTCGGCGTTGATCTGGATCACCGATCGCCAGCCATTCTCGACCAGGCTGGTGCGGGTGAAACTCTCGGTCACGTCGAGGATGCGGGCGAGGTTCTCGATCCGCTCCATATACCGGGCCAGCCAGACGGTGCTCTCGGCATAGCGCGACAGCAGCGCCTGGGTCCGCATCGGCGCATCCATGCGCTCGTCGTTCGGGAGGGCCGGCGTGACGATGGTCATGACAGCACCCACGTGTCCTTGGAGCCGCCACCCTGGGACGAGTTCACCACCAGCGAGCCTTTTTTCAGCGCCACGCGGGACAGGCCGCCCGGCAGGACCCAGGTGGACGCGCCGGTCACCGCGAACGGGCGCAGATCGACATGGCGGGCCTCGACGCCGCCCTCGCACAGGGTCGGTGCGGTGGAGAGGTTGATGACCGGCTGGCTGATGTAGTTGGCGGGATCGGCCTTGAGCTTGATCCGGAACTCGTCGAGCTCGGCCCTGGTGGCATGCGGCCCGATGATGAGGCCATAGCCGCCCGACTCCCCGACCGGCTTGACGACCAGCTTCTCGAGGTTGTCGAGCGTATATTTGAGGCCATCGGGTTCCCGGCAGATCCGCGTATCGACGTTGTTCAGGATCGGCTCTTCATCCAGGTAGTAGCGGATGATGCGGGGCATGTAGGCATAGATCGCCTTGTCGTCGGCAACACCGGTGCCGACCGCATTGGCGATCGCCACGTTGCCGCGGCGCCAGGCATCGACGAGCCCGCGTACGCCGAGCTGGCTTTCCGGCCGGAACACGTCCGGATCGAGGAAATCGTCGTTGAGCCGGCGATAGATCGAATGGACCGGTCGCAGGCCGGCAATCGTTCGCATGAACACCCTGGCGTTCTCGACCACCAGGTCACGACCCTCGACCAGCGGCACGCCCATTTCCCGTGCGAGGAATACATGCTCGAAATAGGCCGAGTTGTAGATGCCCGGCGACAGCAGCACGACCTGCGGATCGCTCACGCCGGCCGGGGCGATCTCGATCATCGCCTGCTTCAGCCTGAGGCCGTATTCCTCGACCGGCCGGATCCCGATGCCCGACAGCAGGTCGGGCAGCACCCGCAGCATCATGTGCCGGTTTTCGATGACGTAGGACACGCCCGACGGCGTCCGGGCATTATCCTCGAGCACCAGGAACCGGCCGGCCTCGTCGCGCACGATGTCCGTGCCGTTCACATGCACGTAGACCCCCAGCGGAACGTCCAGCCCCATCATCTCGGGACGGAAGTTGACGTTGCCGAGTACCAGGTCGCGCGGAATGATGCCGTCCCGCAGGATTTTCTGGTCGTGGTAGATGTCCCACAGGAACTTGTTGATCGCGGTGACCCGCTGGACCACGCCGCGTTCGACGAGCTCCCACTCGCCGGCGGTCAGGATGCGCGGGATCAGGTCGAAAGGCAGGATGCGGTCGATCGCGTCCCGGTCTGAGTAGACCGTGAAGGTGATCCCGAGATTATAGAGCTCGGCCTCGGCCGACGTCGCGCGGCGGCGCAACTCGTCCACGTCGAACGACTGGAGCCGGTCATGGATCATCTGGACGGTCGGATCGAGCGGTCCGAGCGTGTTCATAATCTCGCAGAAGAAGCGCGGCATCCCGTAGCTCGCGAACAGGTCCGCAACCGGTATCCTGGCATCGGTCGGCGATGCGATCGAGACGGACGCTCGGTTGGCTCCGGCCATCACCGGCTGGATCCGTTAGAGGCTTGATCCGGCCGGGCCGGATACAGGCGCAAGGGAATCATCCGGTCCACCTGACACTGTTATGACGAAATTCTCGACGAAGCCATTTACTAGGTGTTTGCCGAAACTCCAGCCGCTAGGATAGCCCAAGGTCGTGCAGGTGGTCACGCCACCGAGAGACCAGTGCCAGCGCAGGAACGTTGTCACATTATCGAGATATTTGCCACGGCCCGTTGTGACGGTCTCCGTCATCTCGTTCCGTCCCATCACCCGGTCAGGGGTCTTGCCACCGATGTCGAGCCGCGATCCCGCCGACATTGTCGGCTCAGGTAGAGCCCCGCCCGGGAAGCCTCAGGGTGCTGCCGCGAAGGTGCCGAAGGTCGCACGGAAGCGAACGGCACGGACGCCGGTGGTCGCTTCTGTCGAACCATCTCCGCCGATGCCCGCTGCCGGTGAACGGGACAGCCCCGTTGCTGACCCCAAACTCCTCGTTGCGGATCTGCAGCCACGAGCGGGAACCCCTGTGCCGATCGCGGCAGCGTCTCCGATGCTTTCCCCCACCCTCGCGCTACCTGAGCGTCATCGTCGCGCATCGGACATAGCCGCGCTGACGTCGGCGGTCCCACCGGACGAGCGCGAACTGGAAGTCATCCTCAACGGTCTGTTGCCGGTAGAGCACGCAAGGCCCCGCGTAGCCGACGAGCCGCAACGGGTCCCACTCGTCGTCCCCGCAGTGCGGACGTATCGCCTGCCGGAACTGGAGCGGCCGACGCTCGCCTTGCGGCAGGAGCCAAGGCTTCCGCCGGCAAGTGCCTCGGCTTCCAGTTGGGTAAGGCCGCAGCCCGCGACGAGCGTATCACCCGGACCCTTCGTGGTTGCTCCAACCCGCCGACTGCCCTGGCGCCGCGTGCCCTAAGGGCAGGGGCTCTTGGCTGCCGCTGTGGGGTGAGGCATAGAAGCCGCCACCGGAGCGGTAACCGGATGGGTGGCCGAGTGGTTTAAGGCAGCGGTCTTGAAAACCGCCGTAGGTGCAAGCCTACCGTGGGTTCGAATCCCACCTCATCCGCCAGCTTACACAATCGGATCAGTTATTTACCTGTCGCCAAAGTGCAGGGCGGATCGTGCTCGCCTCGATTTCCGCATTTCGGTGTTGGGCTTGCAGGTCAAGACGCAGCCGGCAGGAACGGCGCACCCGTCCTCGCGTATGGGCCTCTAGACCCACAGGACGCACGTGGCCAGATTTGTTGGAACAATCCAATTTTAAAGAACGTTAACGAACATTGATCGAAGGTTTCGCTGATCATACGCGTTGCGTATTGGTTCCGAGCCGTTGCAAAAATAGAAACGATGGTTAGTCGGTTTCACCTGTCTTCGATGTGCTAGGGAGCGATCTATGCTCTTCTCGATTCCCCCACACCCTGCGCGGGTTCGGCTGTTCCAGAACCAGTTCATGGAGCTGACGACCCTTACGCCATTTCCAGTCTTCTTTTCTGTCTGGATCTTAATTTTGACATGGGTGACGACGGTAGCATCGGCCCACATGGGCTGGCAGCGTCTTGGGATCGCGACCCTGTTCGGTGTCATCTTATGGACCCTGGCCGAGTACATGATGCACCGGTTCCTGTTCCACCTGAAGATGAAGTCGGCCTACGGGCGCCGGCTGATATTTCTTCTGCACGAAAACCATCACGCCGACCCGGCTGATCCGCTCCGCGGGATCATGCCGCTGACGGTAAGCCTCCCGCTCGGGGCGGCGTTCTGGGGCCTGGCAGTCCTGGCACTCGGCCCGCTCGGTCACGCCGTTTTCCTGGGCTTCGGGGCCGGCTACGTGATGTACGACACGGTGCATTGGGCCTGTCATCAACTGCCGATGCGGGGAGCAGTCGCCAGGCGCCTGAAGCTGCATCACCTTCGTCATCATTACGCCGAGCAGGATGCCAACTACGCGACCACCGGCATTTTCTGGGATCGGGTGTTCGGGACCGGGATGCGGCGGCGTCATGATCGTCGTGCTGACTGACCGGTTCCGCATCGGGATCGACGGTCGCAATATCGGTCGCCCGAATGGCACGGGTGTTGCGAACTACGCGTCTACTTTGGCGCGAACCTGCGGGGACCGCCGGTGGCGGTCCGTGAGGGTGATCGATGCACCCGCTGCCGCTACAACCCGCTCGACGCACAGCCCGACTGCAAAGGTTCGGCGCTTCCTGTCTGCCGTTCGACAGTCCGCGATCGCGAAACCCGTCATGTTCGATGGCGAGATGGCCTGGCTAGCGCCGGACGTGTTCCGGATCGCCCAGGTGCATTTCAACATCCGCCGGCGCCTGCTCACCGTGACCTTGCCCGACCCGCCTGCAGTGATGCACTGGACCTATCCGTTGCCACTGCATGTCGCCGGCGTGGCGAACGTCGTTACCGTACACGACCTGATCCCGCTGCTGGAGCCGGATCTGACCGACATCTGTGCGATCCGCATGGAGCGCATGCTCCGCGCGACAACCTCCCGGGCCGCCTATGTCGTCACCGTATCGGAAACCGTGCGTGCGGATATCATCCGGCGACTGGGCGTGCCGGCAGAGAAGGTGGTCAATCTCTACCAGGCCGTCGATCTGCCGCCGGAGGCGACGGATGCGCCCCTTCCGTGTCCGGCCGGCAGCTTCGTGTACGTAGGCAGTATCGAACGACGCAAGAACATCGCCCGCTTGATCGCCGCCCACGGACGCAGCGGCAGCCTGCGCATGCTGGTGCTGATCGGCCCGGATGGCGACCACGCCGCGACGGAACTTGCAGCCCTGTCCCTTCACCCCAATCCAGACCGGGTGTTACGGCTGCCTTGGATCGGCCGACCGTCGCTGGTCCAGGCAATCCGGTGCGCGCGCGCGTTGGTGTTTCCTTCGCTCGCGGAGGGGTTCGGCCTTCCCATCGCCGAGGCGATGACGCTGGGTACGCCGGTCCTTACCTCGCGCGGTGGCGCTACCGAAGAGATTGCCGGCGGGGCCGCGCTGCTCGCCGATCCGCGTGATGTCGGTGAACTTGCAGATGCCGTGGCGAGGCTCGACCGGGATGACGAACTTTGCGCGCGCCTGGGCGCTGCAGGGCGTGCAAGGGCAGGCCTGTTTTCCATCGAGGCATACGGCGAGCGGCTGGACCGGTTATATCACCAGGTCCTGGCGGGCTCCCTTCCGATGCCGGTGGGGATCAACTAGAATGGGGCTCGATAAAACCTGGTTGGCACCGACAAACCGTCTGTGGTGCCACGATGACTACGGAAGGTCGTTTCGTGCCTGGTTCCGCTAGTTTTCGTGTGGGTGTCGATGGGTTCAACCTTGCGTTGAGCCGTGGAACGGGTGTTGCGACCTACGCGCGCACGCTCAGTCACTGCCTGACCGACATGGGCCACAAGGTGGACGTGGTCTACGGTATGAACATCTCGCGCCGCACGTCGCTGGCTCTGCGAGAGGTGATATTCTTCGACAGTCTGGACCAGGAACACATCGCCAGGCGGCCAAAACCGTTCAGCCGGCGCTGGATCGACGATCGCCGAGCCGAGTGGTCCGGTCATGCGGCGGTGGATGTGCCGATGAGCGGCCGGGTGGAGTCTCGCGGCTTCCTGCACCGGATGCCGTCCTACGATCGGATCCTGAATGTGCCCGCATTGTTTCGGATTGCAACACAACACTACAAGCGGACGCGCCGCTTCCTGACCATCACCATTCCCGATGCTCCGGCGATCATGCACTGGACCTATCCGCTGCCGATCCGCCTGCGCGGTGCAAAGAACGTCTATACCATTCACGACTTGGTGCCACTGCGGTTGCCGCACACGACGCTCGACGACAAGGGTTATCATTACAGGCTGATCGGTGACCTGGCCGCGCAGGCCGACGCGTTGTGCACCGTGTCGGATGCATCGCGGCGCGACATCATCTCGTTCTATCCGAAGTCAGAACCGCGCGTTTTCAATACCTATCAGTCGTTCCGGTCGAACGAGATGGCGTTCGCGCGAGGCAGCTTCGAGTCGGCGCTTGAACTCGACGGGTTGTTCGGCCTGCAGGAGGACGGATATTTTCTGTTCTTCGGATCGCTGGAGCCGAAAAAGAATATTGGTCGGATGATCGAGGCCTTCCTCGCAACCCAGACCACCCGGCCACTGGTTCTCGTCGGGGCGATGGCGTGGAAGTCGGAGAACGAGCTCCGCTTTCTCAAGCGCGGCACCGAGAGCGGCCGGATCATCCATCTCGAATACCTCCCGGAGCCGGTGCTGATGAACCTGATCGGCAGTGCCCGTGCCGTGCTGTTTCCATCCCTGACCGAAGGGTTCGGATTGCCGGTGCTGGAGGCGCTGTCTTTCGGTACCCCTGTCCTGACCTCGCGGGAGGGCGCCTTACCCGAGGTTGCGGGAGACTCCGCCGTGTTCGTCGATGCATACGATACGGCATCGATTTCCGCCGGGATCCGCTGGCTCGACGAGGACGATGCAGGCTGCGACATGCTTCGTGCCGCGGGCCCGGCACAGGCCGCAAAATTCGATATGGCGGCATACCAGAAGCGACTGGCCGAGATGTATCACGGCATCCTCTTCGGCGCATGGGCAGCCTGATCCATGACCCCAACACGCGTGAGCGCCTGCATGCCTGACAGACCGTTCGACACAGCTTCGGGTTATCGGTCCGATGCGGCCGCGGGTCCCTTCCGTCCGCCCGCGACAGGCAGGAACGTCCAGGGTCGTTCCGTCAGGCCGGCTCTGAATGCAGCCCTTACGATGTTGCTACCGATAATCTTGCTCGCGGGATGCAATACCCTGCCCGACAGCGGGCCGGTCGAGTCCAAGATCCTCAACGACGCGAAGAAACCCGAGACCAATCCGCTCGGGTTCAGCATCGTGCAACTGGATCCCTCGGTGATCAGCATGCTGGCTACTCAGTCGCCGCCATTGCTTTCGGCCCTGGGCGGTGGAATGCGCGATCGCCTGAGGGGCGACCGGATCGGTCCTGGCGACGTGCTGCAGGTCTCGATCTTCGAACTCGGCAGCGGATTGTTTGGCGGTGGCAGTGCGGGCGGCATGTCGTCGGGCGGCGGATCCAATCCACTGATGGGCGGCGCCGGCCCGGGCACGAGTGTCACGTCGGAGAACCTGCCACCGATCGTGGTCGACGGCAGCGGGGCGGTGGACGTGCCGTATGTGGGGCGGCTGCAAGCCACGGGGCGGACGCCGACACAGTTGGCGGCGGCCATCAAGGGCGGCCTGAAAGGCCAGTCGCAGAACCCACAGGTGCTGGTGCGGATCAGCACGGATATCACGAATGCCGTGATCGTATCAGGCGACGTGAAGAAGCCGGGGCGTGACGCACTCACGCTCGCGCATGAGCGGCTGCTGGACATGATCGCGATCGCCGGCGGCCCGGAACATGCGCCGGAAGACACCGTGGTGCAGCTGAATCGAGACGGTCGGACCGCGCGCATCCCGCTCCGGATACTGCAGGACCAGCCCGACCAGAACGTAACGCTGGTGCCGGGCGACCGGATCCAGGTGACGTATCAGCCGCGGTCATTCACCGTGTTCGGGGCGACGTCGAAGGTTTCGGAGACGGCGTTCGATACACCGGAGCTCAGCCTGGCGGAAGCACTGGCCCGCATTGGCGGCCCGTTGGACGACCGGGCCGATCCCAACGCGGTGTTCCTGTTCCGGTTCGAGGACCGGCAGGCGGCGGTTCGGATGGGTCTGCCGGTGCGGCCGGGGGTGGCGCTGGCTCCCGTGGTCTACAAGCTCGATATGATGAACCCGACCAGCTACTTCGTGGCGCAAAAGTTCGCCATGAAGGACAAGGACCTCGTCTATATCGCCAATGCGAAGACCAATAAGTTTTACAAGTTCTTCAACCTGATCAGCATGATCGTCGGTCCAGCGATCACTGGCCTTGCGGTATCCCGTTAGGTGCAGCCCCGTAAAGCAGTTCGATCCCATCCTGGACCGGTCCGCGCGCGTAAAATTTACCCTTGCAGACTTCAGCTCTGTTGTAACGATGGTAACAGGGTGGGCTGTCGACGACGATGGTGACGGTTCAAGAAGCCTTGTCTGAGACACCTCGCCAGCATCCCCGTGGTTGCCACCTTGTAAATCTATCGGGAGTCCTGCTCCGAAGAGGACCTATGCAGGTGGCCCGTGCTGAGATGAGGGTGTGGGGTGTCGGTCAGCTATTCACACGCGCCTGCCAGTGAGACCTTCGAGCCCGAACTTGCAGCTTATCACGATTGGCTGTCACAATTTTAGCCTTGATCAGAACACTGATATCACGTTGAAAATGTCCAGACCGGAATGATCAGGCTTCACAGCGGAATTCTTAAGGCGAATACGTGGGTCTTCATGCCATGTAATGTCGTAGTTGATGAAGTTTGGTGGCGCAGGAGACGAGATTGAAACGATGGCTTCAACGGCCGGCCAGGGAAGTGCATCTGGAAGCGTCCGGCTCCGGTGCAAATCCCGTCATGCTTGCAGATCGAGGACAAGTGGAACACGAATCCCTGTCGGCACGCGACAGGGGAGACCACGCCCGGGACGGCAAAGCCTGGATCCAGGCGGCACAGTTCTACGAGAACCATTTGAAGGTCGTGCCGGACGACACGGCCATCTGGGTACAACTCGGACATGCTCGTAAGGAAAGCGGCGATTATGCCCGCGCCGAGGAAGCCTATCGCACTGCGATATCGCTTAGCCCGACTGACGCCGATGTGCCTTTGCAACTCGGTCATCTGATGAAGCTCATCGGTCGTACAAGGGATGCGACTGAATTATACACCACGGCACTTCGGCTTCAGCCGAGTTCAAATGCCTATAGAGAACTGGTAGGCCTGGGCCAGGCCGCGCGAGCGGACCGCCTGATTGGCAGCCTGGCAATGGGAAGTATCCGACCCACCATTTATCTGCAGATCAACGACCTGCTCCACTTCCTGAGAGTTCATAAGACACCATCCGGTATCCAGCGTGTTCAACTCGGGATCTTGACTTATTGCCTGGCGGAACGGCCAGGAGCAGACGAACCACAAGCTGAGTTCGTCTTCAACCAGCCGAACGACACGCAAGTCTGGAAAGTGTCGAGGGCACGGTTGCGCCGCATGGTCGACTATCTAGATGGACTAGATGTCGACACTCTTCTGCTACGCCAACTCGTTGACGAAATACTCGAAGATGCGGTTCTTGTTAAACCGGGTAAGGGTGATAGTTTTGTCATAATCGGGGCATTCTGGGGAATGCCCGGTAATACGCATCTGCTGTCCAGCCTGAGTGAACAGGGTGCCTCCCTGGGTGTTTATTTGTATGATTTGATCCCAATAACGTTCCCGGAATACTGTGCTCATCAACTAACAGTCGAGTTTACGGCCGACTTATGTGAAGCACTGCAGCTTGTCGACTTTGCTCTTGCAATATCGGAATATACCGCTAGAGAAATAAAAAGCTTTATTCAGGAGCATAATTTTCCTTCAATACCCGTCCGGGTCATACCTCTCGCCCACAGCCTTACCGGACTACAAGCTTCAAGCGGTCACGGAGATATCGCAGGCGCCGATTGGACAGACGCCACCGAACGACTTCAGGAGCGTGATTTCGTTCTTTGCGTCTGCACCATCGAGCCGCGTAAAAATCACCGATACCTTTTCGACGCCTGGAAGTTCCTGAAGCAGGAAGGTGTGTCTGTTCCGGATCTGGTATTTGTCGGCCGAAAAGGCTGGCATGTCGGCGATTTCATGGCTCAGCTTGAGAACACCGATTATCTCGATGGAAGCATCGTCGTTGTTCATGATCTCTCCGATACCGAACTTGCGACGCTTTATCGGGCGTGCCGTTTCACGGTTTTCCCTAGTGTTGTAGAAGGCTGGGGGCTGCCTTTGGGAGAAAGTCTCAGCTTTGGAAAGCTTTGTGTATCGTCGAACACGTCTTCGATGCCTGAAGTTGGGCAGGACTTGGTAGAATATGTCGACCCACTGAATTTGCGCGAAGGAATAGAGACCTTTCGGAGACTGATCACGAAGCGTGATGAAGTCGATGAATGGGAACGTCGAATACAGTCGAAGTTCCACCCACGCTCGTGGGAGCATGTTGCTAAACAGTTTCTTTCCGTAACCAGTGACTTGCTTTCGAAGCTTGATGGGGTTGAAAAGCGTCATAGCCCAAGGCTTAGATCCGGAATCCCGCTGCGTGTTAGCGACCTGGTTCGGACCGGAAAAACCAGGTCCATTCAGGATCATGTCGATCTTCAAGCACTTATCCTGAGCGGGAACTGGTATCCGCCAGAAAACTTCGGGGCATGGATGAAGGGAAGCAGTGGCAATATCCGGTTCGCGACTGGCCTGTCGGCTGGGCGAACAGCGATCATCCATCTGGAGTTTGTCACCGCCGCAAATGCCGATCAGGTCAAAGTCGTGTTCTCGACATCCCTCCAGCCTGCGCAGGAACTATCTGTATCTGCGAGCCAGTCCTTATCGATCCGTTTGAGAGCCGTCGTCGAAAAGACCGGAGACATATCCATCGGCCTTAAAACAAGAGGCAGTTATGACGCTGCAATGTATTATCCGAGAGTGTTCTGTATCGGTCTTGTGTCGGTTGCCTTTGTTGACGCCGAAGACCTCGTGGGGCGCGCTGAGCTTTTGGAACGAGTTCTGATTGAACATGGACAAGATACGTCTTCGTCGAGGCTATCATCGCGTTCTACCACCTGATTTGCCAGGTTAGATGCAACAACTAGGAGCGCGGACTTTGAAAGATATCGCCATCTCCAACGGTCTCGAAAGCCTGCCACTACTCGATACCGTCCTATGGTCGTACAGACTTTTGCTTGGTCGAAATCCTGAGGATCTTGAAGAACTGTCACGGCACTTCACCAGCCAGGTGTCGTTCAGCGAGATAAGGCAGCGCTTCTTGCAAAGCCAGGAGTTTGAGAACAAAGTCGTAAGACGGAGGAGGAGCAAGATTGATCAGGCTTTGCTGGACGATTTTCCACCCTATAATGGTCCGGGCCTGGATGGTTCTTTCTACGATTTCATCGGAACTCGAACTCGTTGCTCTTACCTTCCTGCAGTGTATGCAGGCGCGTCCGGTTTAGTCGAAGGACCACCTGGGACGGAAAGATTCGGATTGCATGAACCGGCGGAGTGGGAAGGCACGCTTCGCTCGGTCCTCGAAGCCGGGTCTCGTTTCGTGGCTGTAGAGCTAGGAGCGGGATGGGGACCCTGGCTGGTGGCCGGTGCCAGGGCCGCACAGCGGCGCGGCATTCAGGATATCCGTCTTGCCGGTGTAGAGGGCGCGTCCAGCCACTACGATTTTATGCTGCAACACTTCCGTGACAACGGTCTCGATCCTGCGTCTCACCTGCTCTTCAACGCCGTCGCTGGGGTCCATGACGGTATTGCACGATTTCCGAAACTTGTTCATCCAAGTTCGAACTGGGGCGCCGAAGCAAATTTCGAGCAGGGCCAGAGCTTGGAGCAGTTTGAGGAGGTGGAAAGTATCTCGATTGCAACATTGTTGGCGAAGCTTCCAAAGGTTGATCTATTACATTGCGATATACAGGGTGCGGAAGCAGACGTACTTCTAGCGTCTGGCGATCTACTATCCCAGCAGGTTAGTCGGATTGTAGTTGGTACGCATGGTCGTGTTATCGAAGGTCGACTGATGGAATTCTTCGGCGCCAACAATTGGACTCTGGAACATGACAGCGCCTGCCGATTCAACCAGGACGCCACCGGCAAGCTGCAGCTCGCCGCCGACGGGGTACAGGTTTGGCGCAACAACCGTTCTCAACAAGACATGATGATGTGAAAATGTTGGATCGGCAGATTTCTATATCGCTTCGTAAATATTCACCGCCTCGCGGACCGTCGAACACATGTGAAACTTAGTTTTGTGTATGACTGCTCCTGTATCGCAGTGCTCACGGATAAAGCCCATGTCATGTGAAACAATGATCAACGCGCGATCGACACGTCGGCCGAAAAGCTCGTCCTGGCAGCGTCTCAAAAAACGGGCATCACCAACCATGATCACTTCATCGATGAGGTAGCATTCGAACTCGATGACGATCGAAAGCGCAAACGCCAGGCGTGCCCGCATGCCCGAAGAGTATGTTTTAACAGGCTCGCCGAGTTGTGTTCCAAGCTGGGCGAAGTCATCTACGAAGGCACGGGTGTCCATGTAGTCAAGATTGTAGATACGACAGATGAAGCGAAGATTATCTAGTCCGCTCAAGCTCCCTTGAAAGGCACCGCCGAAGGCGAGGGGCCAGGACACGCTCATCGTCCGTTCGACAGAACCGCTTGTCGGAAGCTCTACGCCCCCGATGATCTTGATAAGCGTCGACTTCCCAGCGCCGTTCTGCCCTAACACACCAAGTTTCTGACCTCGCTCTAATTGAAAATTGACCCGATCAAGGACCCGACGTCTGCCTTTGGCAACGTGGTAATCCTTTACGATATCGATACAACGTATCATTGGATCGCTATGTATTTGCGGACCCTCAGGGTCAAAGACAGGCCAATCAGGATCATCAAAAGTGTGATCCACGCGTCATACACAACGTCGAAGTGAGCATGGACGCCATAGCCGAACCAGCCACCGCGTATCATTTCGATGTTATTGACACTCGGCGACCATAGGAGGATCCAGCGAAAGTGCGGCGGAAGCCAATCGACCATGGTAAAGGCGCCTGTGAAAGGCAACGCCAGGTAAGACAACACCCCTACTGACTTCTCTACCAGTTCAGACAACTCACTCAGGGCAGCGATCAATAACGCGCTGCCAAGGGAGAAAAACATCTGAAATACCAGACCAAAATACAGCAGGCCATAATCTTCTGGCGGTGCCATGAAGCCAAGCACCATCGCGCCTGCCGCCACAAGTACTCCAGCAATCAGGGTCCCTGCCACCTCCAGTAATACACGCGCCAGAATTATATCCAACGGCGTGACCTGTCGATGAAATAGAAGGCTTCCATTGGACTCGAATGCTTTGACTGCACGCATAATACAATGTCGCCACATCGTGAGCGGTACATACCCGGTGACGACAATCGCCGTCATCGGTAAGCCATGCTCATGTGCCGGCCGTATCGCAGTCCATAGTATGGCTACCCCAGCGCAGAAAAGGATAGGCTCGCCAACTACCCAGAGAAATCCGATGTTTTCGCGGCCGTAGCGCGTATGCAACTCCCGAATGATGAGCGCGCCAATAACACGCAGCTGAACTCGTATTAGGGTGAGAAGAGATACGACTGGCATCGCCTGCTAAACCAACTGATGCTCACGTGCGCCATTTATCAGCAAGCGGCCCATGAGATACAAGCCCAGGAAGCTTGCGAACACAACGAGGACCGACACCGTGCTCCGTGGATAAGACGCGTAGTCTGGCCGGTTTGGCTGTGAAATCTCGTCGAGATACATGAGTTGGCGGTCAGCTTGCGTCTTGGCGGTCTGCATGGCCGTCGCAGCGACCAGCAGTTCTTTCTCAGCAAGTTCGCGCTGAACCGTCAGGTCCTCATACGCCGTGATCTTCGGAACCAGCGATGTATCAGAACCGGTAATCCCACCGCTGGCGTTCGCTATCTGCGCCAGAAGCGCCGACATCCGACGCTTGTAGACTGCAATCATCGGGCTGTTGGGCGTCGACACTTCCAACTGCGCTAACTGGACCTGCGTCGAGGTAACCATCGCCTGCAAGTCGGTGATCGCCTTTAACATCGGCTCCGACTGCTTTAAGGGATCCAGCAGCGCTTCGCGATTTCTATACTCTGCCATTTGCGCAGAAATTGACCTCAAGTGACTCTCGGCAAGGGAAACTTCGCGCACTGAGGCACTGATTGTGTTCTCACGTTGCCGGTCATTCATTCGATTGATCAACTGCTCGGCGGCTTTCAATTCCGCAACCGCCACACGCTGAGAGTCCTGCGCACGAAATGTCCGAACCGTTAAAGTCGAAATAGACGTGGTGCTATCGAGCTCCGCAATGATGTGCTTCTGATAGAAGCGGAAGAAGCTTTCGAAAGTTTGAGACCGGAAAACTCCAGGAAAGCGGCTGAGCGGATCAGCTTCGGGACGATCGAAAACTGCCCGAAGATCTTGTTGTTGCAGCATCTCTTGCGCCGCGTCGCGAGACATTATGAAATTCTGGACCGCGTACGTATCCTCGCTCGCAGAACTCCCACCGCCGACCGTCAGGAGACTAGACAGCATGCCAGGAGACTGGTTTCCCTGCCCCCGGACAACGAATTGCGCCTGCGACACATACTGTGGGGCTGCGAAAAGCCCGAAATAGACGGCAGCAACGAGAGTCGGAAGAACGACGAACACCAGAAACGATACTCTCCGCGCGCGGCTAGAGCCTGACGAAAAGCCGTGACGATCTTGCTGCCGCTGGAGTAAAGCACCAGCAGCAACGCCCGGAAGATCAAATCCATCCATGTTGACAGTATAACACGGAGCAACCGCGCCGTTCAAGATTTGTGGTTCCTCGCGTAATCGTGAGCGCACCGACCTTGAAAAAGGTGGAACTTAGAGCGAATAGCACAAATAAGCGATCGGTGGATCGAGGAATTGCCCTTCAACGGCAGTCGTTCGCAGCAGCTTTAAACAAGTCCCACCTCTCCCATCTATCGTGCGTACACCAGTCACGATTTGATGCACGAGAACGTCACCTCGGTGTCAGCGACGGCCAGGAAACGATCCCTCGGCTTTCGGGTGGCTGCGGCGCGCTTTTGACTGGAGATGGCGCATAGACCTGCGGAACTATTCCAATCGCAACCGTCGACGGATATCTCGGGGCATTCAAGTAATATACGCGAGCTTGCCCATGAGAAAAATTTACGAACGCTGCATCAAAAACGAAATTGGTTGCGGCGGTGCCGTCCGTGTCATCAATTAAATACTTGTCGATAAAGTCGGCTTTAAGCAGCCCTGCGCTGATTTGGGTCTGCCATCCATCTTCTTTGATTGCAGATGCGGCTGGGATCTGAGCCGGGGTTGTGACCGAAGGATCTTGTCCTTGGTATGAGAAAAAATCCAGTCGTATGGACCCTTCATCAAAATACGATGGGCTGGTGACTGACCATATTCCCCACTTGCATGCTTCGAACTTCGCAAGACCGATGTGGATCATCGTCGCGGACCCGCCGGGGACCTTACATGAGTTGTTGATACATGGTCCTTCGCCGGGAGTCGTGATCAGCTTGAGCCCGCTGCGGGCTGCATAGGTGAAAAGGTTAGCCGCCTGCAAATCATCTTCACGGCCAAGTATGAACGTGTCGAGATGAGAGATCTGATAAGATAGGATTTGGGGGGATTGGGACCACCAAGGCCAGTTTCTGGCATTGTCAATTACCGATCCATCAAAGTTCTTGTCTGCGTAGATTTCGTTGTCGAAGAACTGGCCGAAGAAATCGCGTACTATCGTCCGACCAGCAGTATGAATCCTAATGCCCAGTGTGCAGTTCATGCACATGATACGCTGGATAGTGATGCCGCCTCCAATGCGCTCCACGTCGAAGAGGTAGCCATATTCACGCGGCTTCCAGTCACTCGCGGTGACCGGTTGATCCTCGTAAGCCGCGATGTCACTCCAAATAGAACCACTCGAGGAATTACCGATGATCTGGATCACAGGTTTGTTCAGGAATGTCACATGTAACACGGTACCGGAGGCGATCTTCCCTCCAGCCGGCTCCTGCCACCCGGCTCCAGTGACATTGACATGGCAATCGGCCAGGAGGATCTGTGAATCAAGTCGATAGATACGCGAAGACAAATGGACTGCCTGCTGTGTGGCGCAAGCGGCAGCGATAGCCCGATTTACGCTGGGTGCATCATCTGTCCCATCTGACGTCATTCGGTAATCCTCCGGATAGATACCAAATCGCGACACCGGTACAATGTCGGCTACATGGGCTTCACTATGGTCAGACTTAGGTCCATCTGTACGTCCGGTCGCTATGCTAGGGATGAAGCACAAACATAAACCCATATACCGGAGCGTCCTCAGCATGAGCATGATCTCGATGTGCTTCCTTGATTGGCTCCGCGTGCCGACCTGTCCAGCCTGATACGCATCGTCAACTTGGTCGAGCCAGACGAAGTCTACAACCCGGCCGCTCGGAGGTTCGTCGCCGCCTCCTGGCAGCAGCCGCTGCTGACCGGCCTGGCGACCGGCATCGGCGCTGCCAACCTGCTCGAAGCCGTGCGGATCGCCCGGCCCCAGGCCCGCTTCTACCAGGCCTCCTCGTCGGAGATGTATGGCCTGATCCAGGAAAAGGTGCAGAGCGAGCGCACGCCGTTCTATCCGCGCTCGCCCTATGCCGTCGCCAAGCTCCACGCGCACGGGATGATTGTGAACTACCGCGAGAGCTCCGGCCTGCACGCCTCGTCGGGCATCCTGTTCAACCATGAGAGCCCGCTGCGCGGCATCGAGTTCGTGACCCGCAAGGTCACCGACGGCGTGGCACGCATCAAGCTCGGGCTGGCCACGCAGTTGCCGCTCGGCAACCTCGATGCCATCCGCGACTGGCGCCATGCGCGCGACACCTTGGAAGCCATGTGGCTGATGCTGCAGCAGGACGTCGCCGACGACTACGTGGTCGCCACCGGCCGCACCACCTCGATCCGGCCGGCGGAAGTGGACGTGCTGCTGGGCGATGCCTCTAAGGCCAAGGAAAAGTTCGGCTGGCAGGCACCACCACCCTGCGAGAAATGATCGCCGTGATGGTCGAGGTGGGTCTTGCCGTCACCGGGAGCGCAGGGGTGCGCCCACGCTGCCCAGGCTAGCAGAAAGCGCATCGGCGCTCTGAACGAATGGCCGTTGCCGCGGTGGTGTCTACCTCGCCTAGGTTTAGACAAGATAAAAAAGGACCTGTTCGTGCACCGTTGATCGCGAACAGGTCCCCGTCGATCTTTCAGCTACTTCGCAATGAACACCGATGCATCGTGGGTCGCAACCGATGTGCGTAGCTTGCTTTCCATGCTATCCGAGATGCCGAGTGCCACAACAGAACGGTCGGTTCCGGCGTTCAGCGTGTTGACCCAGCTCTGCAGCCCGGCACTATCCGGAGTCCTGCCAAGTCCATGCTGGTAGAGACCCGTTACAAAAGCCGCATTACTCAACTGTCCAAAATCACTCTTGAACTCGGCTGAGTTGATGAACTCGCTTGCCATAGTCTGCAACGAAGTCCCCGACTGCGCTTCGGTGATGAATTGCGACGCTCCGCCCACATCTGGCGCGCGACCAAGCGTAGTCTCATACAGACGATAGACCTCCCCGTAGGTGGCATCTCCGCTGTAGCCGAGCGTGCTGATGACGTTGTTGGCACTTTCAGCGAACTGCATCGCGATGGTGCCCCGGCTTGCCCCCGAATCCAGGGCCGAAATCGCGCCATTGTCCAGTGCGGTCGCTGCGGTGTTGCCGGTGTTCTGTGCCAGAATGCCGACGAACTGCGTGTTGGTCAGCGTTCCGTGTGCCGCGGTGAACTCGGCCGAATTGATGAACATGTTCCCGGCGGAGGCAAGCGGTACCGTTCCAGTGTTGACCAGATTGCTCATCTGCTTAAGTCCCCCGAGGTCGGGCGCGCGGCCGAGGACAGCCTGGTAGAGATGCGCCAGCGTCTCAGAATTCCCGGACGGATCGACAATGGAAACGCCGTCTGTGAAGCCGATCGCCTGGCCATTCTGAACAGTATTCGTTCCGTCGCGCCCGGAAATGGTATCCTTCACGACGTTCGTCGTGGTTCCGCTCGCTGCAATACGGTAATTGCTGCTTGATCCGCTTAACCGCCGGCTCACCGCGCCAAGATTGTCGCCAACTGCAAACCCGCCGAAACCGTCGGCCGCCACTTTCAGCGTGCCGGCGCCAAATGAGCCCGATACTGCCTGCGATGCCACCATCGTCGCGCCATTCATGACCCGAAGGACGCCATCGATATAGGTCACCGACGTAGCTGCACCAACACTACGGAAGTCGATCGTGTCGCTACCGCTGAAGCCAGTGACGGCACCGGTAACGATTGACCCGAGTTGGCTGAATCCTAATGTGCCGTTTGGGCCACTGAACGTGACCGGCGCTGTTATGTTGATCGGTAGATCGGAGGAAAGGTTGAACGTCCCCGAAGGACCGATCGTTAGCGATGACAAAGCCTCGGCAGAGATCGGGCTCACCAGGTTTAGGGTCGCACCGTTCTGCACGGTAAACGCCGATTGAACACTGACCAGAAGCCCACCGAGGGTAACGACCACCGGGTCACCCGCAGGGGTTCCCGAATCCCGGGTCACCAGCACCATCGATGCCAAACTGGCTGAGGCAAGGTCCACTGTTTGTGAGCTGTCCATTGTCTGCGACTGCAAAACGGCTAACGTCTTTACCATTTGTTCTACTCCCAGCGGAGCTTTCCTTCTGACAGGTTAAACTCGCACTCTGATGTGTATGACGACTCTTTCTGTAAACCTAACTGATTCTTCATAGTCCACGTTTTAAACTGTTCCCGAAATTTGAAGCACTATTCCGGATTTCGATGACTCTCTTGTTTTGTTCGAGACTGTCAGGTTAGGTCATGATAGTCCCGACTTGAAAGATAAAGCCCGGTAAGACATCGATGCTACTAAACTCCGAGCCACAGGCTGCCAAATACTTCCAATTCCAGGCAGACTTAATCCGCTGGGAGCCGGCTTTCCGCGGCCGCGATCCATCACATACAATCTCCATGCGTGATCGAAGAGCCGTCCAAAGCCTGTCCAGAAGTAAATTCTTGGCATCGCCCGCCGCTCTGGGCAATATAGGCTTCAGCTAAATGCAGTAACACGCCTTGTATGCCTATCAAAAGCTGCGTTTTAGAATGGTTTGACCGAGCTGATGGGCCGGAGCCGTAACGAATCCACGGAGCCATTCCCGGTTCAAAAGCAACCGATGAATCCTGTCACCTGGCAGAAAACGTTATAACAAAGTCGAAACTTCTATGCCTTGGCGCGGCTAAAGACAAACACACCTTGTCTCGCCCAGTCTCGCCCGTTGGCCTCGAGCGAAAGGCCAGGTCCCGGATGGCAGAGCCGATCCAGGCGAAGAACCGCCTTGGAGAGCTGTCAATCGTCCCATCTCAGGATCGATCGTCAATCACCTGATCCCGCCGACACGGCGACCGTCGCATTGCTCGCGTAACCATCGATCAATTGCATGGCCGACCGGACACTGTCATCCCAGCCGGGAACCGGCAGATCTCGCAGCGACGCGCGTTGCGCCTCACGATCCGTATCGTTACCGGTAAAAGCCTCGACCTTGCGTTTCCAGGCCATCGTGTCGAGCGGGTCGAGCATGTAAGGCCGTCCGCCGCCTACTTCTCGAAACACCGGGATGTCGGAGCATATCGCCGGCACCCCCAGCGAAAGCGCCTCCGCCAGCGGTAATCCATAGCCCTCGGCAAAAGACGGGAACAGCAGGGCCCGGGCGCCTTTCAGAAGACGCACCACCTCCTCGTCTGGGAGGGCGTTGTGTTCCTTCACCACGCCCTTGAGTGCCGGGCAGCGCTCGATCATGTCGAGCACCTGCTCGTTTTCCCAGCCCCGCTTGCCGATCAGGACCAGATGCGGCGCCTGCTCGCCATGCTCCTCCACCAGCCGACGCCACAGATTGAGCAGGAGCAGGTGGTTCTTGCGGGCCTCGATCGTTCCGAGGCAGATGAAATACGGATGCGGCACCGGTCCGGTCGCGGCGTCCGGTCCGATGCGAGCGTTCGGCAGCGCACGCAGATGCACGCCATGCGGGATAACCCACACCGGCACGTGCGGACGACCGGCTCGCTCGAGATACGGCAGCAACGAGCCACGCACCGCTTCCGACGGCACCAGAACCGCATCCGCCTGCCGGACCACCGTGTCGATCCGGGACGCATGCCGGGCCGGCTCGCGCTCCCGGGAATACTCGGGAAACTCCAGCGGGATCAGGTCGTGCACCATCGGCACGAAGGCGGCACCGCGCTTCGCGATCGCCTGCGCCACCACCGCCGGACGGGTCAGGTGATGATGCGACAACAGCAGATACACACGCCGCCGCAGATCGCCGGACGCCGGGCGGTGCGGGTTGCGGTCGCTCCGCGGCAGCATCAGCCCGTGCAGCAGACGACGGCCGAGCCGCACTGCGGTGGTGTCATCGACGACTCCCGCATCCCATCGCGCCGCGAGCGCCTCGACGAAGCGAGCCGTCGCATCGAACGGCAGGCTGCCGAAGCGGCCCAGCGGATGCAGCGCCACGAACTCGACGCGCTCCGGCGCATGCGACAGCAGATACACGGCATAGGCCAACTCGACCCGGTCGATACCGGTCGGCACATCCGCGCCGGCGCGTGACAGCAGCCGGGACAAGTCGAGTGTCACGAATGGCGCGATCTGCGCACGGCCCAACACATTCATGCCGTCGGGCCGTGGGACCTGACAAGCCCGGGTGAGGGACGGCGGTCCCGGCTACGCTCGACCAGCAGGGCCTGCCTGTTGGCCTGCGCCGCGCGCGAGCCCTCCGCGAAATGGATCGGGCTATGCGCCTTCAGCCGTGCAATCGCACCGGCCACCAGCTTGTCGATTGCGGGCTCCGAGAAAAACCCGCCGGCAATCAGGCAGCGCTCGATCAGGACGCGTCGATATGCGTCGAACGTCGGTTCGTCCGGCCGCCCGGGATTGCTCCAGAACGCATCGAGCGTGCCCTGGAAGGTGATGTCGCGAATATCATACACCGCCTGTCCCAGGGTGATCACCGGAACGCCGCAGGCAAGTGCGAGCGTACCGGTGGTGCTGTTGATGGTGACGAGCCCTTCGGCCGCCTCGACCAGCAGCGCGATATCGCCACGCTCCAGGTAATGCACCCGCTCGCCGACCCCGTGCGCCGCCGCCTGCATGGCAACCTCGCTGCGCCAGTCACGCACGCCGTTATCGAGCGGGTGTTCCTTGATGATCAGGCTCACCTCGCCCGGCGCATTGCCGGCGAACGAGGCGATCACGTGGCGGATCGCATCCGCCATGCTGCTGAACGAGGAGTGCAGCCGAACCTGCGCATCGGCGTCGAGCTGAAGCGGAAACAGCATGTAGGGAGTGCCGCTGTTCATCAGCAGCGACAGCGTCTGTTCCGTACGCACCGATGCCGCAGTCCGACGGGACAGCTTGCGCAACCAGCCAACGCCCTCCGTCAGCGGATGCCATGGACGGTAATTGTCCCAATGCGGAAAACGCCAGCGGGTGAGGAGATCCGCGGTGTTGTAGGCGACACCTTGCAACGCCCGCGTTCGGAACGATGACGGCACCACATGATGGGGCGGGGCGGGGGAAAGCCGGGCGGCCTGGTCGCGGTAATAGTCCGGGTCGCGCGGCAGGCTCGAATGACCGTTGACGCCGCCGAGTTCGAGCGTGACCCAGTCCGGCCGCAGATAGCCCTCTTCGAACACGTGCACGGGAATGTGCAGGCGGGCACAGACGGCGATCGCGGCCCGGTGCAGCGGCCGGCAGTCGCCGAACAGCAGCACGTCCGTGACGCCGCGCTCGACCAGGATGGTCTGCAGCGTGGCCGGCCAGTCGGCCATCTTTCCGGTGAAGTCGATGCCACCCGGGAGGCGCCAGTACAGCCGGTCACCCCCATTGAAGTTGACCTTGAACACGCGGTAGCCCTCGTGGCGCAGTGCCTGTCCGATGCGCTGGAAGAACGGGCCCATCAGCCCTTGCAGCAGCAGGATGGTCCTGGCCGGCCCTGCCGGTGGCGCGATATCGAGGGTAGGGATCTCAGGCATCGGCCGCACCGTCGATCGCGCTGCCTGAAGGCCGGACATGAACGGTTCGCAGGTGGCGGCGCATCCGGCCCTGCAACCGGCGCAGGCGCATCAGGGCGGTCGGTCGCCAAAGTGCGGAATTGGCGAGGCTGTCGATCAGCACTTCCGGTCCGCAGGGAAGCCTTGTCCGCAGGTCGATGTAGCGCGGATAGAGGATCAGCGTCGCCGCGACCAGCTCCTCGATCGCCAGCAGGCGGCCCCTGCGCGGGATCGGCGCGCGATCCTCGGTCAGGCCCCAGCCCGCATAGAAGGGCTGTCCGTAGGTCACCACCAGCCGTCCGCGCAGCAGCGCCTCGAAGCCGGCCAGGGAGGTCAGCGTGTGCACTTCGTCGACCGACCCGATGAGCGGCGCGATCGCGCCGCCGCGGCTGATGTGGTCGGCAAAATGCAGGACCGTGGCGTCGGCCAGGGCGCCGGGACGGTGTCCGGCCACGACATCCGGGTGAGGGCGATACACGATGAACGCGTCGGGTACCGTTGCACGGACCTGTTGCAACAGCGCCAGATTGTCCCGGATCGCGCCGCCTCCGAGCCTGACCGAGAGGTCGTCCGCAACCTGGCCCGGCACCAGCACGATCGGCCGGCCGGGGGGCGCGCCCAGGGCGGGAGCGCTCCCGCCGGCCGCGTATTTCGAGATGTTCGCAGCGACAAGCTGCTCGATGAGCCTGCGGGCGCGGTCCCGGATCGCATCGTCGAAGCTGTGGGTTGCAAGAATCGTCTCCAGGTCGCTGGGACCTGACGGATCGAAATAGACGCCGGTGCGGTCGACGATGACCGAGGCCGGCGGCAGCAGATCGCTTCCGAGCCCAAGAGACCGAATGAAGCCATCCTCTACGCGTGCCACTGGAACGCCAGCCGATGCGGCCTCCGCCACGAGGCCGTCCGGAACGCGGGTGGACCACACGGCGATACTACCGGTTGCCTGGCCATCCCGACTCTGCGCCGCTCGCACCGCGGACTTTGCCCGCCTGTGGAACGGGGGACTGCCGGTTGCGTCGGCGCGTGCAAACAGCTGGGCGATGCGCCGGCGTTTCCAGAGCGACATGCCGACGCACGCCGCGATATCGCGGTTCGCCATCATGATGCGGCGCCACTCGGCAAGCAGCGCGATCGCAGCCTCGGCCGTCATCGGGGCGCCGGAGAATGGGTCGGTATAGCGTGTCGCCGACAGGAGCAGCGCCAACGCGCGCGCCGGATCCTCCCGTATCCGATGTCCCGACGCATGAAGCCGCGACACCGGCAACTCGCGGAGCAGGGCAAGCGCCGAGAGCGTATCGACGGCGCCGACCTGAACCGCCGCCGCCCGATCCAGCAACGCATGCGGATCGACATCGGCAGCCACGAGCTGGGCACCGCTATGCCTCGCCTCGTCCAGGAGCGGACGAAGTCGGGCATCTGCATGGCGTCGGCGCGGCAGCACCAACACCAGGCGAGCCGCCTCCTGCGTCTGGACGGCATCTCGCCAGAGCCTGGTGGCCACGTGTAGATCGCTTGGAATACAGACCAGGGTGACCTCGAATCCCGCTCGTAATGCAGGCGGTCTCGAATTCCAGAATTGGCCGCCAACTCCTGCGCGATGCATCGCAGTGACGACCGGATGACCAGCAATTCCGTCCGAACCGACCGGCTTGGCTACGATATCAACCCACGGACAGGATACCTGTCCAATTAAAGGAACGCGTCGTTGAAACGGAGGGGTCAGCAACAGAAAAGGAGCACGGTCAGGAAGCGTCAGCAGCGTTCAATCTCCGATAGACACTTCTCGAAGCCAGAGCACCACACGCATGTAAGAGTTCCTGCCGACCCAGGGCTTTTCTGATCACCTGCATCATCACAGCCAGACCGAGTACCGAAACTTGCAAAACGTCGCGTTTTTAAATCAAGACGGTTTCCGTCTGTCTCCCTGCTCGGTACGCAGAACTTGAGCAGGGACGCGACCATTTGGGCTATCGAGATCGCCATGCTGGTATTGGCCGTCGAGCTGCTCGATCCGATCGCGCTCCCCCGCCGCATCAACCGTATGGCCTGGTCGCCGCGCAGCCTGATCGCGCTGCCGTTCCGCCTGTGCCCGGTGGTATCGTTCGCCGGTTTGATGCTGTGTCTTACCGGCCGGCCGCTGACGGCCGTTGCCGTTACGATCATCCTGGTGACTGGTTTCGCCGTCGGGTCGAACGTCAAGCGCCGCGTCCTCGGCGAGCCCCTGATCTTCACCGATTTCGCCATCGTCGGAGAGATGGTGCGTCATCCGGGCTTTTATCTCGGAGCCATCCCCACGCTTGCCCGGGTGGCACTCATTGTCGTCCTTGCCGTGATGGCCTGGCTGTTGATCGCCAACTGGACGGGCGACCTGGTGTCGCGCGGCATCGGTCTCGGGCTCGCCCTGTCATGCTGGGCGCTGCTGTTCCGGCTGAAAGACCTCCGGCCCTGGCGCGATCT
Organism: Lichenicola cladoniae; assembly: GCF_013201075.1. Lineage (NCBI taxonomy): Bacteria > Pseudomonadati > Pseudomonadota > Alphaproteobacteria > Acetobacterales > Acetobacteraceae > Lichenicola > Lichenicola cladoniae. Next base: position 1,956,984 of record NZ_CP053708.1, read on the forward strand.
CATGGTGCACCCGGCGATGGATGCGGACGTTGCCCGGCATGGCCTGATCGCCACGCTTTCGCTCTACTGGCTCCGATGGCGGAAGGAACCGGACCCGGCTCCCTTGCCAGGTCTCGCCGCAGACGGTGGCGTCCGCCCGGTCGAGCTCCTCGTCGTGGTGCAATGCGAGTCCTTCGCCGATCCCGCAACGCTGGGGGAGGCGATCGCCACCCGGATCCCGGAGCTGCCGGGCCTTGCCCGCGCCCGCGCCCGCGCCAGCCGCTGGGGCAAGCTCGCGGTCAGCGGCTTCGGTGCCTACACGATGCGCACCGAATACGGCGTGCTGTTCGGCCGAGAGGAAGACAGAATCGGTTTCCGCCGCTTCGACCCGTTCCTGACCGCGGCTCGGGATCGTTCGGCTGCCCTGCCGATGCGGCTCCGCAACCGGATCGGGGACGCCCTGTTCGTGCATCCGCATGATCTGAGCTTCTACGGCCGCGACGCCCTCATGCCCGCCATCGGCTTCACCGGCCTGTTCGGCCATGCCGCCTTCCAGGGCGTGCTCGATCGGGGGCCGCATGTGAGCGACGCCGCGCTCGGTGATCGCGTGGAGGCGCTGATCGCAACCAGTGTGACGCCGACCCTGATCTACGCGGTCACCATCGAGAATCACGGACCGTGGAAGCCCGGCCGGCTTGCTGCGGGCGGCACCGCGCTCGATGCCTACCTGGACCATCTGGCCTCCGGCGATGCGCTGCTGGACAGGCTGATCGACGTGCTCGATGCGGATGGACGACGCGCGACCCTGGTGTTTTTCGGCGACCACCGTCCGTCCATCCCCGGCGTTGTCGAGCCGGATACCGAGCGGGATACGCCGTTCGTCCTGATCGACTTCAACCCCGACGGGCCGATCGCTCAGCCGGTCGAACCGGAACGCCTGACACCCGCCGGACTTCACCACGCCATACTGGACGCGATGTCAGCGCCCTAGGGACATGGCCTTGGCCGGGACCCCCCGGGTCAGATCGTGCGATCCTCGTCGTCGATATCGTCCATCGGCCGGGCGACGCGCGTATGGGACAGGAGGCGGAAGCCACCGACGATCATCAGCACGCCGATCAGGATCGGCAGGCGCGCCATGATCCAGGGCGAAGTCCAGGCCGAAACGTTCGCGGAGTTCATGTTGAACGCCAGCGACCACACGCTGACCGACGCGACGATGAAGCCGCCCAGCATCAGGGCGGCAATCAGATACACGCGCTTGAGCAACATGGATGACTAACTTTCGAGGCTGCGGGCCGCCGCGGTCTCCTTGGCTAGCCGGGAGTGACGGTAGCCATAGCCGGCGTAGCAGATCGCGCCCAGCGCGATGTAGGACAACAGCAGTAACGCCGGCACCGGATTGTGGTTCAGGAGCGCCCGCGTCATGTCGATCAGCAGCGGTCCCGCCATGACGAAGCTGAACAGGATGCCGAGCGACGGCACGATGCCGATCCACAGGCCGCGTATGCGGATGGCACCGAGCGGCACCGGGAAGGGCGGCTTCAGGTCTGGGATCGCGTTGCGCTGCCAGATCACCGTGAAGCAGACGATGCCGAACGCGACCGTGGTGCCGAGGCTGACCAGGTCGCTGATGATGTCGATCGGCAGCGTCGCGGTCGCGGTCGCGACGCCGATGCCGAGCAGGATGGTTCCGAGCCAGGGGGTCCGGAAACGCGGGTGCAGCACGCAGAAGATCCGCGGCAGCAGGCCGTCGCGGGCGATGGTGAAGAAGATCCGGCTCTGGCCGTACTGGAGCACCAGCATCACCGAGCAGAGTCCGGTCACCGCACCGATCTTGACGAACAAGGCGAGCCAGGGCTGGCCCATCGCATCCACCGCGATCGCCAGCGGATCGGCGACGCCGAGCTGCTTGTACGGAACGACCCCGGTCATCACCGCGGCGACGCAGATATAGACGACCGTGCAGACCGCCAGCGAGCTGATGATCCCGATCGGCACGTCGCGCCTGGGGTTCTTCGCCTCGGCGCTGGCGCAGGACACCGCCTCGAAGCCGACATAGGCAAAGAAGATGACCGAAGCGGCCCGGAAAATGCCGGGGACGCCGTAGCGGAAGCCGCCCTCGTTGGCTGGAATGAACGGCATCCAGTTGGCAGGGTGGATCGCCTTGATGCCGAGGGCCACGAACACCAGCAGCACACTGACCTTCAGCACCACGATGACGCTGTTGACGGTGGCCGATTCGGAAACGCCGATCACCAGCAGCACGGTGACGATGACCGAGGCGAACGCGCCGACCAGGTTGAGCCCGTGGCCGATGTCGAGCGTCATGGTGCCGTTCGCAGCCGGGATCGTCTGGATGAAGGAGGTCGAGCACCATGCAGGCAGGTTGACGCCGAAATCGTGCAGCAGGCTGGTCGCGTAGCCCGAGAAACCCGCAGCCACACCCGCGCAGGATATCCCGTATTCCAGCAGCAGCAGCCAGCCGACTACCCAGGCGGCCAACTCGCCCATGGAAGCATAGGCATAGGTGTAGGCGGAGCCGCTCACCGGCATGGTCGAGGCCAGCTCGCCATAGGAGAGGGCGGTAAAGACGCAGGCGAGGCCGGCGACCAGGAACGAGAGCAGGATGGCAGGGCCGGCATAGTTGGCCGCCGCAGTCCCGGTCATGACGTAGATACCCGCACCGATCGTCGAGCCGATGCCCAGCATGGTGAGGTTGAGGGGGCCGAGGCTCCGCTTCAGCCCGTGCGAGTCGGTTTCGGCCTCGATCTGTGCCAGCGACTTGCGGAGCCGGAAGCGTCCGGCCCGAGGCCCGGTGGCGCGGGAACCGGTCGTAATGCTCATGCCGGGTGTGCTCCAGGCACGCCTGTCTGCGGATACGGTGCGTGCCCATGCATGGTTGCCATGCAGCGATCGTATGGAGGACAGGGGCGAACGGTTCAAGTGTCTGCCGGACCGCCTGGACCGGCAGGCGATTACCTGCCGCGTTCGTTTCACTATACCATCGTTTCGATGAAAGCGCCGCTCGCCGCCGTAACCATGGTCTTCAATGAGGAGACCTTCCTGCCGGTCTGGCTGCGCCATTATGGCGACCAGATCGGGCCGGAAAACTGCTTCGTGCTGGATCACGGATCGACCGACGGCAGCACCCGGCCGCCGTCGGTGCAGGGCGCCAGCGTCGTGCGCATCCCGCGCTCACCGCAGGACGACACGCTCAGATGCGGCTTCGTCTCGGACTTCTGCGCGTCGTTGCTGAGCTGGTACGACGCGGTGATCTATACCGACGTCGACGAACTGCTTGTACCCGATCCGGCCGTGCACGGGTCGTTGCTGGCCTACGCCGCCGGCGTCGGCGAAGGCGACGTCGTGACGGCGCTCGGCTTCGACGTGGTGCAGGTGCCGGACCTGGAGCCGGCTCTCGACTGGACCGGCAGACTGGCGCTGCAACGCGACTGGATCCGGTTCAGCAGCGCCATGTGCAAGCCGGTTCTGATCCGCAGGCGCGTCGCATGGGCTCCGGGCTTCCACTGCATCGATGCAGGCCCCGCATTCAGCGACCTGTTCCTGTTCCACCTGCGCTATGCCGACCTGGCATCCGGGCTGGCGCGGCTGCATCGCACCCGTAACCAGGCCTGGGTGACGCCCGAAGCCGGGTCCCACCAGCGAATGCCGGACGGACAGTGGGAAGGCATGCTGCGCGGCATGGCCGGGCTGCCGGGACGGACGGACATCACCCTGCTGCCCGACGACCCGGTGCTGGCATACTGGCGGGACCAGGTGCTGGACAGCGCCTCCATCCGCCTCGATGCGCTCTACCGGATCGATCTGCACCTCAGCGGCGACGCGTTATGGCGCTTGCCAGACCGGTTCCGCGACCGGTTCTAAAGCTCGTGCCGGTCGCGGAACCGGTCCGCGGACCGGCCGTTCGCCAGGGTTAGCAGGACAGGAGCAGAACCTTGGTTTTCGATCGCAACCCCCCGCGGGCCCATCGTCGCCTGGCGAGCCTCGCACTGCTGGTGGCGGCGATGGCACCGGCGGCGAACGGGCACGCGCTTGCCCAGATCGCCGCGTCGCCGTCTGTCCGGGCCGCTCCGGCCCAGACCGAGCAGCCCGGGCACCGGGTGATTCCATCGACCGGCGTCATCGTCCCCCGGGCGACGGTCGATCCCGGGATGAAGGTGAAGGCGCCGAGGATGCCGGCACAGAGCACGCCGGTCATCCACCCCGACCAGACGCCGCCGCGCGACGGAAGCGTGGTCGTCCCGCGCTAGGACCGGGTCAGCTCTTGGCCGTCGGCTTGCGCGCCCGGCTGGCCCGCGCCGGCTTGGCCGCAGGAGCATTGGCCGGCGCATCGGCCGCGAGGCCAGCCGCGCCGGTCTCGTGATCCTCGGCAAGCTTCGCACGCGCTTCCGGCCGGGACATCGGCGTGGGCTGGGCTTCGCCCTGATCGGCGAAACGCCCGGGAAACTCGCCGAGATTTTCCTGCAGGAACGCCTCCTCGACCGGCTCGGTACGGTTCGGATCGGCACCCGGCAGCGTGGCGGGATTGGGCAACTGCCCGAACCCGGCACTGCCTTCCATGCCGATCAATTCGCTAGCGCGTTCCCAGTATTCGGCATGGCGTCCGTGCGGGCTGCCGTCGGCTTCCCAGAGGTGGTACGCGCGCTCCTTGATCCGTGCGTCCCGTGCGGGGTCGTTCTCGAGCGGGTTGTCGGACATTCGATCTTTCCTCCGAAAAAGCGGCTCACGCCGGGGCCTTAGCGTCTTATAACCGAGACGGTTTCGCCTGCATCGCTTGTTGAGGATAGCGGGCCCCACGGCAATAGGGTCATTGGACTTTACAATGACCCCGGCGCGTTCCGCCTCCGACCGATCCAGGCAGGCCTGGACCGGGGAGCGCGCCCAGGATCGGACGTCCTGCAGTCAATCGACCGGCCGGCTGGACAAGCCGCCAACCCGGTCGCGCTCGCCGATGCAGACCTCAGTCGTCGTCCTCATCCAGGAAGAACTGGTCCGCTTCCTCGTCGAAATCGAACAGCTCGGCATAGCGGCCCCAGCTGATCACCGTCTGCAGTGTCTGCCGGGCATAATCCGGCGACATGTGGTCCTCGAGTTCATCGCGGAACCGCTCTGCGCGGGCCCGGTGGTTCCAGCGCTCGTCCAGCACCTGGCGGATCGCCGTCACCACCGGCAGGTTCTTCATCAGGCTGGTGCCGAGGATCTGCTTGCGCTCGTCGAGGTCGCCCTGGACGAAGCGCAACCCGTCCGGGGTCATGCGGATGTCGCCCTCCTCGAGCTCGGCGAATTTCAGCATCTGCAGGCTCTCGCCGAGCGGCAGAAGCTCGTCCAGTTCGAGTTGCAGCGCGCCGGCCAGCAGCGGCAGGTCGGCGCGCCCGCGATAGGGCTGCTCGGCCAGCGTCTCCATCAGTCCCGCCATCAGGTTCATCGGCAGGTCGGGCAGGGACTGGCTGAACGGCGCCGCGGTCGCCTTCGCATCGGCGGCAAGGTTCACCGGTGGCGGCGTCTCGCGCCGGGTCATCAACCCATAGATGCGATCGACGAACTGCCGGAACGCCGGGTCGTGGCGGTTGCGCGGATGCGGGAACGGCACCATCAGCTCGTGCGCGACACGGCCCGGGTTGGACGAGAACACCAGGATGCGGTCGCACATGAGGACGCTCTCCTCGATATTGTGCGTGACGATCAGCATCGCCTTCACCGGCAGCTTCTTCTCGGACCAGAGCTCGATCAGGTCGGTCCGCAGGTTCTCGGCGGTCAGTACGTCGAGTGCCGAGAACGGCTCGTCCATCAGCAGCAGGTCGGGGTGCACCACGAGTGCGCGGGCCAGGCCGACGCGCTGGCGCATGCCGCCGGACAGCTCCTTGGGATAGGCGTTCTCGTAGCCGCCGAGCCCGATCAGGTCGATCGCCTCCTCGGCCAGCCGTTCCCGCTCGGCACGGTGCACGCCCTTGGCCTCGAGACCGAGCTCGACGTTCGCCTGCACGGTCAGCCACGGGAACAAGGCAAAGCTCTGGAACACCATGGCGACGCCGGGTGCCGGTCCGCGCAAGGGCCGGCCGCGCCAGAGCACCTCGCCGGAGGTGGGGGTCAGCAGGCCCGACACGATCCGCAGCAGCGTCGACTTGCCCGACCCGGATCGGCCGAGCAGTCCGACGATCTCGCCCGAGGTGAGGGTGAGGTCGACATCCTCCAGCACCACCAGGTCGGCGCTGCTTTCCTTGTGGTACGCCTGCCGGCAGTGACGCACGCTGATCAGTTGTTCGTTCATCGCCGCAACCGGCGTGACAGGCGCGATCGTATCCATCGGCGGATCCTCAGGAGAAGGTGAGGCGTCGGTTGGCGAACGAATACATCGGGCGCCACACCAGCCGGTTGAACAGGATCACGAAGAACGCCATCGCCACCATGCCGAGCCCGACCTTGGCAGTGGCACCGGCCGCTGTCGCCTGAAAGATGTAGCTGCCGAGACCCGATGCGGTCAGCGTCGTGTTGCCCCAGGTGGCGACCTCCGAGGCGATCGCCGCGTTCCAGGCGCCGCCCGAGGCAGTCAATGCGCCGGTGACGTAATAGGGGAAGATGCCGGGCAGCATCACCCGCACCCACCAGCGCCAGCCGCCGATCTGGAAGTTGCGGGCCGCTTCGAGCAGGTCGCCGGGGAAGGCGGCGGTGCCGGCGATCACGTTGAACAGGATGTACCACTGGGTGCCCAGGATCATCAGCGGGGTCAGCCAGATGTTGCTGCTGAGATGGTAGTGGACGATCGCCACGACGAAGATCGGGTAGAACAGGTTCGCCGGGAACGCCGCCATGAACTGCGCCACCGGCTGCGCACGCGCCGCCCAGACCGGGCGCAGCCCGAGCCAGACGCCGATCGGAACCCAAACGATGGTCGCTAGCAGGATCATCGTGACGACCCGGATCATGGTGTAGATGCCGAGCAGCATGACATGGCCGATCTCCGGCCAGCTCAGGTTGGCGTAGGCATAGATCCCGACCTGCCAGGCGGCGACCACGGCGACGAAGCCGAGCAGGCTGAACCACAGGCTGTCCCCGATCCGCCGCGAGACCAGGCGGCGCTTGATCGCCGACGGGCGCCGGCCGAGCGGCAGCCCGCCGACCGAGGTCAGCATGTCGCTGAACAGCCGGCTGGTCTGGTTCAGCAGGCGGGTCCGGCGCAGCAGGCGCAGCACCCACGGATCGCCGGCCACGGCGCCGGGGGTGGTTTCGAGGCGGAAGCGCGCGGACCACGCGACCAGTGGCCGGAACAGCAACTGGTCGTAGAGCAGGATCACCACGAGCATGGTCAAGATCGCCTCGAACACCGCGACGATGTTGCGATGCGCGACCGCGCTGGCGATGAACGAGCCGATGCCGGGGAGGGCGACGCTGGTGTTGCCGACCGAGAACGCCTCGGAGGCCACGATAAAGAACCACCCGCCGGACATCGACATCATGGTGTTCCAGACCAGCCCTGGCATCGCATAGGGCACTTCGAGCCGCCAGAAGCGCTGCCATGCCGACAATCCGAAGCCGCGCGACACTTCCTCGAGGTCGGCGGGAACGGTCTTCAGCGACTGGTACATGCTGAACGCCATGTTCCAGGCCTGGCTGGTGAAGATCGTGAAGATGACGGCGAGCTCCGCGCCGAGCACCCGGCCCGGAAACAGGCTCATGAAGAACACGTAGGTAAAGGTCAGGAAGCCGAGGATCGGCACCGACTGCAGGATGTCCAGGATCGGCACCAGCAGCGCGCCGGCGCGCCGGCTCTTGGCGGCCCAGACCGGGTAGGTGAAGGTGAACAGCAGCGATGCGACCAGGGCGGCGAACATCCGCAGCGTGGTGCGAACCGCGTAGCCCGGCAGGTACGCCGCATTCAGGTGGATGGTGCTGGCGTCCGGCGCGGGCAGCGGCCCGAGCGTATGGCGGGCCACGCTGCCGATCGCCGTCGCCAGGCCGAGCATCACCAGGATGGCGACGAAATCGAACAGGTTGGGCTTGGTTTCGATGGAGGCGTTGGCGGGAACCCGCATCGCGGCGAAGCGCATCGGCAACATCGGGGGGCTCCGCCTCAGTCCATCATGCCCGGGCCTTTAGCGCACCTCGAAAGCCGCCGCCAGACGGCTGGCCCGTGACACTTCACGATGCCGACGCAGGGGCCGCCTTGTGCCCGGTGCTGCCGAAGCCGCCGGCGCCGCGATCGGTATCGTCCAGCGTCGCGACCTCGTTCCATTCGGCCCGCAGCACCGGCGCCAGCACCGCCTGGGCGATCCGCATGCCGCGCTCGATCAGGAACGGCTCGGTGCCGCCGTTCATGACGATGACCTGCAGCTCGCCGCGATAATCCTCGTCGATCGTGCCGGGGGCATTCGGCAGCAGGATGCCATGCTTCAGCGCAAGCCCCGACCTCGGCCGGATCTGCAGCTCGTGGCCGGGTGGCAGCGCGATGGCGAGACCGGTGGGCACCAGCACCCGTGCCCCGGGCGCAAGCGTGATCGCCTCCGCCACCGCGGCAAGCAGGTCCATGCCTGCGGCACCCGCGGTCGCGTAGGCCGGCAGTGGCAGGCCTTCCGAATGAGGCAGGCGCCGGACCTGGACGGAGCGGACGGGTGCGGTCATGGACTGTTCCGGATCAGACTGTGGGGGGCGAGATGGGCTGCAATGCGGGCTGCCAACCGGTCGGCGACCTCCCGCTTGTCCAGGCTGGGCCAGGCTTCCGTGCCGTCCGCGGTGACCAGATGCACCTGGTTGCGATCGCCGCCCATCACCCCGGGCGACCCGTCGCCCGGAAGCGACACGTCGTTGGCGACGATCCAGTCGCAGCCCTTGCGCCGGCGCTTGTCGGCGGCATTGGCGAGCAGGTCCTCGGTCTCGGCGGCGAACCCGATGACCAGGGCGGGCCGCCTCGGGCCCGGCGCGGACAGGCTGGCCAGGATGTCGGGATTGACGGTGAGGGAGAGAGGCGCGGCCGGCTGGCCGGGCCGCTTCTTGAGCTTGGCCGTACCCGGGTGGGTGACGCGCCAGTCACCGACGGCGGCGGCCAGCACCGCGATATCGGCGGGCAGGGCGGCCTCGCAGGCGGCCAGCATGTCGGAAGCGGTCTCGACCGGCACGAGCGCCACGCCCGGCGGCGCCGGCAGCGAGACCGGACCGCTCACCAGCGTCACCCCGGCACCCCGCGCGGAGAGGGCGGCCGCGATCGCGTAGCCCTGGCGGCCCGAACTGCGGTTGGCGATGTAGCGCACCGGGTCGATCGGTTCGTGCGTGGGGCCGGCCGTGACCAGCGCGTGCCGGCCTGCAAGATCCTGGGGAACCGGTTCGCGCGCCAGCAGGGAAGCGATCGTCGCGAGGATCACCGGAGGCTCGGCGAGCCGGCCGGGGCCGAACTCGTTGCAGGCCATGATCCCGTCATCCGGCCCGACCACGTGGATGCCGCGATCGCGCAGCGTCGCCATGTTGGCGCGCGTCGCCGCATGCTGCCACATCCGCACGTTCATCGCGGGCGCCACCAGCACCGGCGTGTCGGTGGCCAGCAGCAGCGTGGTGGCGATGTCGGAGGCCAGCCCCTGTGCCATCCGCGCGAGAATATCGGCCGATGCCGGACAGACCACGACGAGGTCGGCGGACCGCGACAAGGCGATATGGCCCATCTCGCTCTCGTCGGTGAGCGACCACAGGGTGGTATGGACCGGCTCGCCGCTGAGCGCCTGCAGGCTGAGCGGCGTCACGAACTGCGCGCCGCCTTCGGTCAGGACGCAGCGGACGCCGCAACCGGCCTGGGTCAGCAGCCGGATCAGCTCCAGCGACTTGTAGGCAGCGATGCCGCCACTGACGATCAGCAGGACCCGCTTGCCGTGCAGCGTGGCGAGGTCCGTTCGCGTCAAAGCCGCCAGCCGGAGTGGATGGCGGCAATGCCTCCCGACAGGTTCCGCACGGCCACGCGGCGCAAACCGGCATCGCGCATCATCTGGGCCAGGGTTTCCTGGTCCGGGAACTGCCGGATGCTCTCGGCCAGGTACTGGTAGCTGGCGGAGTCGCCGGCGATCGCCTGGCCCAGGCGCGGCAGCACCCCGAACGACCAGGCATCGTAGATCGGCGCCAGCGCGGCGACCTGCACGCGCGAGAACTCCAGGCACAGGAAGCGGCCGCCCGGCTTCAGCACCCGCCTTGCCTCCGACAGTACCGCCGCCTTGTCGGTGCAGTTGCGCAGCCCGAAGGCGATCGAAACGCGTTCGACGCTGCGGTCGGGCAGGGGCAGGTGCTCGGCGTCGGCGACCAGGAACCGCAGCCGGTTGACCAGCGCACGGTCGATCGCGCGGGTGTGTCCGACGGCGAGCATGCTGGCGTTGATGTCCGACAGGATCGCCGGACCGCCGCCGGCGCGCAGCCAGCCGAAGCTGATGTCGCCGGTGCCGCCGGCGAGGTCGAGCAGCGACAGATGCGGGCGCGGGCCCAGCGCCTGGATGAAATTTCGCTTCCAGACGCGATGGATGCCGAGCGACATCACGTCGTTCATGATGTCGTATCTCGGCGCCACGCTATCGAACACGGCGCGGACCATCGGCTTCTTCTCGGCGAGGCCGACGCTGCGGAACCCGAAATCGGTGGTTCGCGGAGAGGATGCGGGGTCGCTGCTCATATTGTCGCTCATGGGGTGTGGCTATAGCCTGTTCGGCACCCATGCCGGAACTCCCAGAAGTCGAAACCGTGATGCGCGGGATGCGTGCGCATCTCGAAGGTCACACCATCATCCGGGCAGAGATGCACCGGCCGGATCTGCGCTGGCCGATGCCCGCCGGGCTGGCCGCACGGCTGCGCGGTGCGCGGGTCGAGAGCTTCAGGCGCCGCGCGAAATACATCCTGATGCGGCTGGATGGCGGCGACAGCATGCTGCTGCATCTCGGCATGTCCGGACGGGTCAACCTCACCAGGCTCGATCCGGCATTGCCGGTGACGGTCGGCCGGCATGAGCATGTCGTGATCGAAACCGACGAGGGTTGCCGGTTCGGACTGGTCGATCCACGCCGGTTCGGGGCGATCGACCTGGTGCGGACCACGGCCGAGGATGCGCACCGGCTGCTGGCCGGGCTGGGACCGGAACCGCTCGACCGGACCTTCACGTCGAAGGTGCTGCAGCAGGCGCTGGCTGGGCGGCGCACGCCCCTCAAGACCGCCCTGCTCGACCAGCGGCTCGTCGCCGGACTCGGCAACATCTATGTGTGCGAGGCCCTGTACCGGTCCCGGCTGTCGCCGGTGCGGGAGGCCGGGACGGTCACGCCGGCCGAGGCGGGCCGGCTGGTGAAGGCGATCAAGGCCGTCCTGTCGGAAGCGATCGCGGCAGGCGGTTCCAGCCTGCGCGACTACGTCCAGCCGGATGGCGAGCTCGGCTATTTCCAGCATGCCTGGCGGGTCTATGGCCGGGAGGGGGAGCCTTGCCCTGACTGTCCGGGCGAGCCGGACTGCAACGGGATCCAGCGCATCGTCCAGGCCGGCCGGAGCAGCTTCTTCTGTCCCATACTTCAAAATTGAGACGTACTCTCGTTTCGTGCTCCCCCTGGTGCGGCCACGGTTACTTGACTTCTTTGGAGATCGTGGCCTAGAAAGCCGACCCTTCGCCGGGTTGTTCTTCCGGGGCCCCTGCCTCGAATGCGCATTCCCGGCTCACAGACGCGACGAACTGAACAGAGATCCATGGCGAACACCGCATCGGCGCGTAAGCGCATCCGTCAGAACGTAGTCCGCAGCGCGCGCAACGCGGCCCGCAAGTCGCGGATGCGCACCTTCGTCAAGAAGGTCGAGACTGCGATCTCGTCCGGCGACAAGGAGCAGGCAGTCGCTGCCCTTCGCGCAGCGCAGCCCGAAATGCAGCGCGCGGTCGGCAAGGGTGTGGCCCACGCCAACACCATCAGCCGCAAGATCTCGCGCCTGTCCGCTCGCATCAAGTCGATCGCGACAGCAGCCTGAGTTTTATTGTCGGAACCGTTCGGTAGCGCGCTTCCACACGAGTTCCCGACAATATTCGATTTTTACGGGCCGGCCGCGAAAGCGTCCGGCCCGTATTCGTTGCAGCACCTTTCAGCGACGCACCGGATAGTGATGGATTTGGCAAGCCTGTTTTCTTGACCAAGCAGAGTTTTTTTGACCGGCATTTTTAAATCAGATTCCCGTTGCCACCCTCCGCGGTGCGAGCCTAATGTAAATTACGGTCAGCGATCCTGATCACCCGCTGCAGCAGACGGCAATCCCTCGTAGCTTTGCGTTCGAAATCACCGCGCCCGCGGCTGGGATCGTATTGTCTGCAGTTTCGAGGCTGGTTGTTGCAGACAGGGGTGTTCGCGATTGTCGACGGAGACGGGGTGGGTGAGCGTGACGTCCAGTAGCTATGATCGAAGTGCTCCGGAAGCGCAGGCGTTGACCGAAACGATGATGGAGACGGCCGTTAACGTTCCCTACCTGACAGCCTCGTCGGAAGCCTCCTCGGACGGTGATCAGCGGCACCCGCTATCCGACAATTGGGCGCGTATTTGCGGGCGCCTGCAGACCGAGGTGGGCGAGGTCGAATATCGCACCTGGCTACGCCAGATGACCCTCGGCCCGGTCGATCACGACGAGATCACCCTCTATCTGCCGACCCGGTTCCTGCGTGACTGGGTGCGCAGCCAGTACGGCGATCGCCTCGGCACCATGTGGAACGGCGAGATCGCCGAGATCCGGCGGGTCGAGCTGATGCTGGCGCCGGACGCCCGTGCCAACCCGCCGATGCCGGTCGCCCCCGCGATGTCTCCTGTCCTCGGCGCCCCGGTGGCGCCCGTGGCCGCCATGCGTGCCGTGGCCGCTGCAGCCCCGGCGGTGGCCGAGCCGCGCGGCGACCTGGCGGCCCCGCTCGACCCGCGTTTCTCGTTCGAGGCGTTCGTGGTCGGCAAGCCGAACGAGTTCGCCTACGCCTGCGCACGCCGCGTGGCCGAGCGTCCATCCAGCCCCGGGTTCAACCCGCTGTTCCTGTATGGCGGCGTCGGCCTCGGCAAGACGCACCTGATGCATGCGATCGGCCTCGAACTGACCCGTCCGGCACGGCCGCAAGGCGCGGTCTCGGTCGCCTACATGTCGGCCGAGAAGTTCATGTATCGCTTCATCGCCGCGATCCGCTCGCAATCCACGATGGAGTTCAAGGAGCAGCTCCGCTCGGTCGACGTGCTGATGATCGACGACCTGCAGTTCCTGATCGGCAAGGACAACACCCAGGAAGAGTTCTTCCACACCTTCAATGCGCTGGTGGATGCCGGCAAGCAGATCGTGGTGTCGGCCGACAAGTCGCCGTCGGACCTGTCGGGCCTCGAGGACAGGCTGCGCACGCGGCTCGGCTGCGGCATGGTGGCCGACCTGCACGCGACCACGTTCGAGCTGCGCATCTCGATCCTGGAGGCCAAGGCCCTGGCATCCGGCGTCGCCGTGCCGCCGAAGGTGCTGGAATTCCTGGCGCACAAGATCACCACCAACGTTCGCGAACTCGAGGGCGCGCTGAACCGGATGATCGCCCACGCCAACCTGTTCGGCCGCTCGGTAACGCTCGATGCGACCCAGGAAGTGCTGCACGACATCCTGAAGGCGCATGACCGGCGCGTCACCATCGAGGAAATCCAGCGCAAGGTTTCCGAGCATTGGAACATCCGGCTGACCGACATGTCCTCGGCCCGGCGGGCGCGGGCAGTGGCGCGGCCGAGGCAGGTGGCCATGTACCTGGCCAAGCAGCTGACCAGCCGGTCGCTGCCGGAAATCGGCCGGAAATTCGGCAATCGCGATCATACCACCGTCATGCATGCGGTCAGCCGGGTGACCGAGCTGATGGAACGCGACACCGCCTTCGCCGAGGATGTCGAGCTGCTGCGTCGCATGCTGGAGAGCTGAGAAGCCGAACCGCCTCGCGGTGGCTGCCCAGGCTGGCACTCCGCGGATTGGACTGCTAGACCCGTTGTCCGTTTGCGATCCCGCTTTGACGCTTTATCCGGCGAGACCAGTCCCATGAAGTTCAAGGCCGATCGTGCGACGCTGCTGAAGGCACTCGCCCACATCCAGAGTGTGGCGGAGAAGCGAAACACCATCCCGATCCTGGCGAACGTGCTGATCGCGGTGCAGGGCGGGAAGCTCACCCTGACCGCGACCGACATGGAGATCGCCATCGTCGAGGAGGTGGCCGCCACCTCCAGCCGGGACGGATCCACCACCGCACCGGCGTCGGTTCTGTTCGAGATCGTACGCAAGCTGCCGGACGGTGCCGAGGTCGAGCTCGACCAGGCAGGCGGCGATGCGCCGTTGGCACTCCGGGCCGGGCGCTACGCCACCAGCCTGAACGTGCTGGGGGTGGATGATTTCCCCTCGATGACCGCCGGCACCCTGCCGCACCGCTTCATGATCGGTTCCGGCGTGCTGCGCGGCCTGATCGACCGCAGCCGTTTCGCGATCAGCACCGAGGAAACGCGCTACTACCTGAACGGCATCTACCTGCATCCGGCCAAGGGCGACACCGGCGACATGCTGCGCGCGGTAGCGACGGACGGCCATCGCCTGGCACGGGTCGAAACCGAGCTGCCGGCAGGGGCTGCCGGGATGCCCGGCGTGATCGTGCCGCGCAAGACCGTCGGCGAAGTGCGCAAGCTGCTCGACGAAGCCGGCGAGCAGGTCGAGATCGCGCTGTCCGACACCCGCATCCAGTTCACCATCGGCACCGTCATGCTGACCAGCAAGCTGATCGACGGCACCTTCCCGGAATACGAGCGGGTGATCCCGCGCGACAACGACAAGATCCTGCGCGTCGGCAAGAAGGATTTCTCCGATGCGGTCGCACGCGTCTCGGCGATCAGCCAGGAGCGCTCGCGCCCGGTGAAGCTCACCCTCGAGCGGCACCTGCTGACGCTCTCCGCTGCCAGTGCCGACCAGGGCACCGCCAAGGAGGAGCTCGACGAGGGCCGCGTCAGCTACGATTCCGGCCCGATCGAAATCGGCTTCCAGGCGCGCTACCTGAACGACATCACCGACCAGATCGAGAAGGACGTCGAGTTCGCCTTCTCGGACAGTGCGGCGCCGACCGTGGTGCGTGACGTGGATAGCCCGTCGGCGCTCTACGTGCTGATGCCGATGCGGGTCTAGGACCGAACCATCGAGGCAGATACGGACGCCGGGCCGCAGGACGCGTCGCGCCTGGTCCGGCTGGTCCTGACCGATTTCAGGAACTACGAGAGCCTGGCCTGGACCGTCGAGGGCCGGATCAGCCTGATCACCGGCCCGAACGGCAGCGGCAAGACCAACCTGCTGGAAGCGATCTCCCTGCTGGTGCCCGGGCGCGGCTTGCGCGGCGCCAGGATGGCCGATCTGCCCCGGCATGGGGCGGTGCATTGGGCAGTGGCCGCCAAACTCCATTCCGCCGGCGAAGCGCTCGAGATCGGCACCGGAACCGTGCCCGACAGCCAGGCCGGCCGGCGCGTATTCCGCCTGGACGGACAGCCCGTCCGGAACCGCAACGAGATCGCCCAGCGGCTTTCGGCGGTCTGGCTCACCCCGCAGATGGACCGGTTGTTCATCGAGGGCGCCTCGGGGCGCCGCCGCTTCCTCGACCGGCTGGTGCTGGCCCTGGAGCCGGGGCACGCCCGCGAGGTGGCGGCCCATGACGAGGCGATGCAGGGACGCAACCGGCTGCTGTCGTCCGGTCGCGCCGATGCGAGCTGGATCGGCGGGCTCGAACTGTCGATGGCGCGCCATGCCGTGGCCGCCGCGGCGGCCCGGCGCGCGCTGGTCGGGCGGCTGAACGCCCGGGCCGCGGGCCGGGAGGGCGATCCTGGCGGCAACGGATTTCCGGCGGCGCGGCTGATGCTGGCCTGCCCGATCGCCGAGCGGCTGGCACATGAGCCCGCGCTGGCCGTGGAGGATTGGCTGCGCATGACGCTTGCGGCCGCGAGGAGCGCCGACGCGCGCACCGGCGGCGCGTCGCTGGGCGCCCACAAGGCGGATCTGCTGCTGTCGGACATCGAGACCGGGCAGCAGGCCAGCACGGCCAGCACCGGGCAGCAGAAGGCGCTGCTGCTGGGCGTGGTGCTGGCACATGCGGCACTGATCGGCAGCCTGCGCGGCGACGCCCCGCTGCTGCTGCTCGACGAGCCGCTGGTGCATTTGGACGCGACCCGCCGGAACGCGCTGTTCGAGGCCCTCGCCGGCCTCTCGTCGCACGTGCTGATGACCGGGACCGATCTGGAACCGTTCCGTCCGCTGGAGGGCCTCGCCAGCCCTGTCGGCGCGCTGCAGGGACGCCTGCTGAACGCTGGTTCCGAGGCCTGGAAAAGCCTATAGTCGGTACACAAGATTCCCGACCGTTCTGGAGAACCCAACCGGCATGTCCGAAAACGCCGTTCCCGCCAATGTGCCTGATTCCGACACGCCGATTGCCGATCAGGCTACCCATGAGCTTCCTCCGGGCGGTGATTACGATGCAGCCTCGATCTCGGTTCTGAAAGGCCTGGACGCGGTCCGTAAACGTCCGGGAATGTATATCGGCGATACCGACGACGGATCCGGCCTGCATCACATGGCATTCGAGATCATCGACAACGCCGTCGACGAGGCCCAGGCCGGTCACGCCACGATCTGCAGCGTCGTGCTGAACGGCGACGGCAGCGTCACCGTGCGGGACAATGGGCGCGGCATCCCGACCGACATGCACATCGAGGAAGGCATCAGCGCCGCGGAAGTGGTGCTGACCCGGCTGCATGCCGGCGGCAAGTTCAACCAGAACAGCTACAAGGTCTCCGGCGGCCTGCACGGCGTCGGCGCGGCGGTGGTGAACGCCCTGTCCGAGACCATGGAAGTGCGGATCTGGCGCCAGGGGCTGGAGCACGTGATCCGGTTCCGGCACGGCGATGCGGTCGAGCCGCTGTCGATCGTCGGGCCGAGCGACGAGCCGCGTGGCACCCAGGTCACCTTCAAGCCGAGCGCCAAGACCTTCGCCCGCACCGACTTCGAGTTCCCGATCCTCGAGCGGCGCCTGCGCGAGCTCGCGTTCCTGAACTCCGGCCTCGAGATCAACCTGCGCGACGAGCGCCATGCGCCGGTGCAGGAACAGCATTTCCGCTACGAGGGCGGCCTGATCGCGTTCGTCCAGTGGCTGGACCGCGGCAAGATCGCCGTCGTTCCGGACCCGATCACCGCCGACGGCGCCGATGACGCGAACGGCGTGAAGGTCGAGTTCGCGCTGACATGGAACGACAGTTTCCATGAAACCATGCTGTGCTTCACCAACAATATCCCGCAGCGCGACGGCGGCTCGCACCTGGCCGGTTTCCGGCAGGCGCTGACGCGCGTGGTCGGCAAATATGCCGAGAGCATCGGCAAGAAGGACGCGCTGGCCTTGTCCGGCGAGGACATGCGCGAGGGCCTGACGGCGGTGCTGTCGGTCAAGGTGCCGGATCCGAAATTCTCCAGCCAGACCAAGGACAAGCTGGTCAGCTCGGAAGTCCAGCCGGTCGTGCACGCGGCGGTGGCCGATGCGATCTCGCATTGGTTCGAGACCCACCCGAAGGAAGCCCGCAGCATCGTCGCCAAGGTGATGGATGCGGCGGCGGCCCGCGAGGCGGCCCGACGGGCCCGCGAACTGACCCGTCGCAAGGGCGTGCTGGATATCTCGTCGCTGCCGGGGAAGCTCGCCGACTGCCAGGAGCGCGATGCAGCCAAGGCGGAAATATTCCTGGTCGAGGGAGATTCCGCCGGCGGCACCGCCAAGCAGGGTCGCGACCGGAAGTTCCAGGCGATCCTGCCCCTGAAAGGCAAGATCCTGAACGTCGAGCGGGCCCGCTTCGATCGCATGCTGGGTTCTGCCGAAATCGGCACGCTGATCACCGCACTCGGGACCGGTATCGGGCGCGGCGAGCCGGAGCAGGGCGGCTTCGCGATCAACAAGCTGCGCTACCATCGCATCGTCATCATGACGGACGCCGATGTGGATGGATCGCACATTCGCACGCTGCTGCTGACGTTCTTTTTCCGGCAGATGCCGGAGCTGATCGATCGCGGGCATCTGTATATCGCGCAGCCGCCGCTCTATCGCGCCAAGCGCGGCAACGACGAGCGGTATCTCAAAGACGACGCCGCACTCGAGCAGTATCTGCTCGACAAGGCGCTCAACAATGCGCAGCTGACCTATGCCGACGGCCGCAAGCTGGCCGGCAGCGATCTCGCGGCGGAAACGGTCTGGCTGCGCGAGGCGACGCGGGCGCTGCGCCGGCTGAGCGTGAAGGCGCCGGTCTGGATCCTCGAGCAGGCGGCGATCTCCGGCGCGCTGACCGGCGACGTGGCACGTTCGCAGTCGCGGGCCCAGGCCCTGGCCGCACGCCTCGACGCGGCATCGCCGGTGTCCGAGCGCGGCTGGAAAGTCTCGGCCGACCAGGACGGGCTGCAGTTCGGCCGCACCGTGCGCGGCGTGGGCGAGCTCTACCGGCTCGACCCGGTGACGCTGCGCAGTGCCGACGTGCTGTGGGCGGCCGAGCATGCCGAACTGCTGGAGAAGGATTTCGGCACCGAGGCGACGCTGACGCTCGACGGGAACATGCATGCGATGCCGGGTCCGGCGTCCGCCTACGAGCGCATCCTGACCCAGGGCCGCAAGGGCCTGGCGATCAACCGGTTCAAGGGCCTCGGCGAGATGAACGCCGATCAGCTCTGGACCACGACGCTCGACCCCGCCGTACGCACGCTGCTGCAGGTGCGGGTGGGCGACATCGAGAATGCGGCCCAAGTGTTCTCGACGCTGATGGGCGACGTGGTCGAGCCACGCCGCGACTTCATCGTCGGCAACGCGCTGAAAGTGGCCAACCTCGACGTCTGATCGCTGCCGACACGGTTTCCTCTGGTTCCATCGCAAGGCAGTCGGCATGGATGTTTCGGGCAGTACGGCAGGCGCTTCCCTCGATCCATCAAGCCGGGTGGCGCGTGGAGTGCTGCTGGCGTTCATCGCATTCGTTGCCTACTCGCTCAGCGACGCCTCGGTGAAGCTGCTCGCCGGATCGATCCCGGCGTTCGAACTGGTGTTCCTCGGCGCGGCGCTCGGGCTGCTGGCCGTGCCGATGGTCAAGGGCGCCGACGAACGCTGGAGCGACCTGCTCCGCTGCAGGAGCCGCCTGATGTGGTGCCTGCGCGCGGTGGCGGCCGTTGCCGGTTCGGTATTCTCCGTCATCGCCTTCACCATGCTCTCGATGGCCGAGGCGATGGCGCTGCTGTTCCTGATGCCGGCGTTCGTGACGATCCTGTCGGTGATCTTCCTCAAGGAGCCGGTCGGCTGGCGGCGCTGGTCTGCCGTTCTGGTCGGCTTCCTCGGCGTGCTGATCGTGCTTCGCCCGGGCCTGCAGCCGTTCACCATGGGTCATCTCGCCGCTATCCTCGGCGCACTGGCGGGGGCGGTCACCATCGTCATCCTGCGGGCACTCGGACCGACCGAGAAGCGCATCTCGCTGTATGGCGCCGGACTGATCGGGCCGATCGTCGCGAGCTTCCTGTTCGCGGCGCCGCATCTGGTCATGCCGACACCGCGCCAATGGATCTTCGTGCTCGGCTACGGGCTGCTCGCGGCGGCGGGAAACATTCTGCTGCAGCTCGCATCCGAGCATGCTCCGGCGAGCCAGGTGGCGCCCGCGCAATACAGCCAGATGCTATGGGCGGTGGCGCTCGATGCCCTGCTGTTCGGCATCGGCATCGACCTGCCGATGATCCTCGGTTCCATCGTGATCATCGGCGCCGGGCTGTTCACCTTCGAGCGCGAGCGGATCCGCAAACCTCGCTGGTGGAACCGCCACCCACTCATCCGCGCGCGCTAGATCCGGCCCGGGCATGCACATCATGCGCAAGCTGCTGCACGTCAACCTGTTCGAGATGAACTGCGTCAGCCACATCATGCACGGGATGTGGGTGCATCCCGACAATAACCGGCACCGGTTCAACGACCTCGATTTCTGGACCGAGACCGCGCAGATCGCCGAACACGGCACGCTGGATGCGGTTTTCCTCGCCGACGTCATCGGCACCTACGACCGCTTCCGCGACGGTCCGGAAACCGCCCTGCGCGAAGCGATGCAGATCCCGTCGAACGATCCGCTGCTGGTGATCCCGGCGATGGCGGCGGTGACGTGCCATCTCGGTTTCGGCGCCACCTTTTCCACCACCTACGAACCGCCGTTCGCGTTCGCGCGGCGCATGTCGACGCTCGACCACCTCACCAAGGGGCGGGTGGGGTGGAACATCGTCACGTCCTATCTGCCCAACGCGGCCCGCAATTTCGGGCATCCGGACGAGGTGCCGCACGATCATCGCTACGAGATCGCCGACGAATATCTCGACGTGCTCTACAAGCTCTGGGAAGGCTCCTGGGACGACGATGCGGTCGTCCAGGATCGCGAGCGTCGCATCTACACCGACCCGTCCAAGGTTCGCTACATCGACCATGTCGGGGAGCATTACCAGGTCGCCGGCCCGCATCTGTGCCAGCCGTCGCCGCAGCGGACGCCGTTGCTGTTCCAGGCCTCCGGGTCCCCGGCCGGGCTCGAGTTCGCGGCGCGCCATGCCGAGGTGCTGTTCATCGGCGGCCATACCCAGGACGATGTCCGCCGCAACATCGCCCGCGTTCGCGAGCGGGTGGTGGCGCACGGGCGCAAGCCGGACGCGGTCAGGTTCCTGGTCATGGCCGGGATCATCGTCGGCCGTACCGACGTGGAGGTAGCGACCAAACTGGAGAGCTATCGCCGCCTGGTCAGCGCCGAGGGCGCACTGGCGCACTCGCTGGCCGCGGTCGACCTGCCCTCGTTTCCGCATCACCTGCTGATCGGCACGCTGATCGACCAGGGCGTGCCATTGGCGGACACGTTGCTGCGCCGGTTCCGTCGCGAACAGACGGTGGGCGAGGCCCTGGCGCAGATGGCCAGCCTGCACGAGGACCGGTTCTTCGTCGCGGGCACGCCGGATGTGATCGCCGACCGGATCGAGATCTGGCTCGACCAGGACGGCATCGACGGCATCAACCTGCGCCAGTACCTGTCGTTCGAGACGATGCGGGATTTCGTCGAGCTGGTGGTTCCGGAACTGCGCCGTCGCGGCCGGTACCGCACCTCGTACACCGACGGCGAGACGCTGCGCGAGCGCATGTTCGGGACCGGGCAGCCGCGCCTGCCGGCGGAGCATTTTGGTGCCCGCTACCGGGACCCCGGCCTGCTCCAGGCTCCCGCCGACCGGTTGCGTTTTGCAGGCCCGGCGACGGCTGATCGGGCAAAACAGCTTGGCACATCCAGTCCCCCATGATAGGGGCGATATCATCTGATTGGATTATCGATCTGCTTTGTTGGATGACGGGACGAGCATCATGACGGCGGGCCAACTCAGGGCGGCCCGCGCGCTCATAAGGTGGACGGCACAGGAATTGGCCGACGCGTCGAGCGTCGGCGTCGCCACAATTCGGCGTGCGGAGCTGAAGGACGGACCAATCGGAATGACAGCTCCGAATATCGCGGCTATTAAACGTGCGTTCGGCGAGATGAATGTCGAATTCACCGCCGAGAATGGCCGTGGTGCCGGTGTTCGCCTCGGAAAGACCAATTCATGATCTACGAACAGCGCATCTACCACGCCATGCCGGGCCGCCTGCCGGATATTCTGGCACGCTTCAAGGACGTGACGCTGCCGATCTGGGAGCGCTATGAAATCCGCCAGGCCGGGTTCTGGACCGTGCTGGTGGGCGAAGACAACCATGACCTCATCTACCTGTTGGCCTGGGAATCGATGGCGGAGCGGGAACAGAAATGGACCGTTTTCTCGACCGATCCGGAATGGCTGCAAAAGCGTGCGGACTTCGACCGGAACGGCCCTATCATCAGTTCGGTCAGCAATACATTCCTGCAACCTACCTCGTTTTCTTCGGTGATCTAGACACATGAACTACCGGCAAGCGGCTCGCCTCATGATCAACAAGCACGGCCGCAAAGCGAGAAGCTGGGCCCTCAAGCGTGCAGCCGAACTTCGCGCCATAGACGATGCGGCCACCGCCGCCGTCTGGGTGAAGGTCAGCGACGAAGTCGGGGCCCAGCAGGCCGCCCTGGATGCCGGCCACACCGACTAGCGCGGAGCTCCATCCGGGGCAGGGTGATGATGCCGCGATCCGCCGCGGCGTCCCGGTGACGCGCGACCATCTGGCCTCGCTGAACGACGACCAGCGCCGCGCCGCCACCGCACCCGCGCCGCAACTGCTGCTGGCCGGAGCCGGCACCGGCAAGACCGAGACGCTGGCCCGCCGGGTGGCGGACCTGATCCTGAACGGCGGTGAGCAGCCCGACCGGTTGCTGTGCATCACCTTCACCGCGAAGGCGGCCGGCGAGATGCGCCTGCGTCTGGCGAGCGTCCTGGCACCGGACCAGATGCCGCGCTGGGTCGGCACCTTCCATGCGGCCATGGCGCGATTGCTGATGGAGGATGGCGCCGGCCTGCCCTGCCTGGCCCGCGGCTTCTCGATCCTGTCGCCGGGCGATGCGCGCAGCCTGCTGATGCAGGTGGCCGGCGTGACTGACATCAAGGATGGCAGCCAGCTGCAGGAAGCGGTCTCCCTGCTCCGCAACGCCCTCGCCACGACGGAGGGCAAGCGCCCGCGGTCCGCTGCACTGCTCGGATGCGATCCCGAAATACTCGAGCGGGCGACCGCGCTGGTCCCGGCCTACCGTGCGGCCCTTGCGGATCGCGAGGTCGTCGATTTCGACGACCTGATCGTGCTGCCGGTGCTGGGCATGCGGGCCGATCCGGCGCTTGCCGATCGTTGGTCCGGGCGCTGGTCGGAGATCCTGGTGGACGAATACCAGGATACCAACCTGGCCCAGCATGCCCTGGTCAGGCTGCTGGCCGGCGACCGCCGCCGGGTGTTCGCGGTCGGCGACGACCTGCAGGCGATCTATGGATGGCGCGGCGCCGACGTCGCGCACATCCGCAACTTCGCCAGTGACTACCGTATGCCGGGAGACCCGCTGCGGCTGGAAATCAACTACCGCTCCTCGCCCACCATCCTTCGCGCCGCCAATGCGGTGGGAGCGAACGATCGCGAGGCGATGCGCAAGACGCTGCGGCCGGCAGACCCGGCTCGCCCGGCTGGCGTCTCGATCGCAATCCGTGAGGTGGCAACCGCGGAGCAGGAGGGGCGCGGCGCCGTCGGCTGGGTGCAGGCGCTGCGCAAGGCGCAGGCGGATCTGGCCTGGCGGGACTGCGCGATCCTGGTGCGGGCGGGGTTCGTGTCCGAGCCGATCGTCAAGGCCCTGCAGGAAGCCGGTATCCCGGTCCGGCTGGTCAGCGAGCGTCAGCCGGACGCGCCGAAGGAAGTGCTGGCGGTGATCGCCTGGCTGCGGCTCGCGATGAGCCGGAGCATTGGCGAGGGCGAAACCCAGGAGCAATGGCAGGCGGTCGCCGACGACGCGTTCCGCCGATGCTGCGCCTTTCCCGCCCGCGGCATCGGCGGCAGCCTGTTTCGCCGGCTGCGCGACCATGCGACCGATCGCGGTATCGCCCTGGCCGCGTCGGTCGGTAGCGTCGAGGCGAGCGACGCCGAACGGGACCGGCTGCTCGCCGTGCTGGCGATCGCCCGCCGCATCGGCGACGCCATCGCCGGGAAGCGGCTCGGTGTCCCGGCGTCGCTGCGACTGGCCGCAGAGTACAGCGGAATACAGGATCGGCTGCGGGATGACGGCCAGGGCCGGCTGACCCAGGCCTGGACGGCGTGCCTGCAGGCGGCTGCCGGCGCCGGCAGCGTCCGCTCCTATTGCGACAGCGCCGGGCTGGACGATGTGCCGGGCGAAACCGAGGTGCCGGATGCGGTGCAGGTGATGACGCTGCATCGCGCCAAGGGGCTCGAATTCGACCATGTGCTGCTGGCCGGGCTCGAGGAGGGTGTGTGGCCGAACTGGCAGGCGGAGAAGCGGGACGCGGTGCCGGAAGAGCGCCGGCTGTTCTATGTCGGCATCACCCGCGCCCGCCATTCGCTGCGGCTGAGCTGGGTGCGCCAGCGCCGGAGCTGGGATGCCAAGCCGTCACGCTTCCTGGACGAAATTCCGCGTAGTCTGCTCGAAAGTGCGGCGCCGGCCTTCGCGTCGTCGAAACGTGCGGATCATGGCGCGCCGGCCCGGATGGCGGCGCCACCGACCCAGGCGGAAACGGACCGCCTGGTCGCCGCTTTCATGGCACGCCGCACGGCCGCATCCGCCGGGCCGCAATAACCGAACAGGAACCAGAGGCAATGAGCGACCGGGTGCAGATCGACCATGCGTGCGTCAGCCGGATCGCCGAACGCCTGGTCGAACGACGGCAGACGCTCGCCGTCGCGGAGTCGTCGGCAGGCGGGCTGATCTCCGCGTCCCTGCTGTCGGTGCCGGGCGCATCGGCATACTTCCTGGGCGGCGGCATCATCTACACCCGCCAGGCCCGCGAGACCCTGCTCGGCATCACCCCGGGCGCGCTGGGTACCGTGCAGTCGGCAACCGAGGCGATGGCGGTGCTGCAGGCACGAACCATCCGGGACCGGCTCGGCGCGGACTGGGGCCTGGCGGAAACCGGGGCGAGCGGTCCGGGCGGCAACCGCTACGGCGATGCGGCCGGCCATTGCTGCGTCGGTGTGGTCGGCCCGCGCGAGGCCAGCCGCATCCTGGAAACCGGCTCGCCCGACCGGGCCGCGAACATGACGCGGTTCGCCAACGCCGCGCTGGCGCTGCTTGACGAGATGCTCGGCGGGACGCCATGACGATGGACGACGACGAGCCCCTTCCCGAGACCAGCAAGCTGACCCGCTCCAAGCAGCGCTGGGCCGGCGAGGGCAAGTTCCTGACCGGGCAGCCGGCACGCGCGGCCGGCGAGCGCCTGCCGCCGGGGCAACATCTGGTCCGGGACTGGCCGGTGCTCGATCTCGGCCGCCAGCCCGACATCTCGGCGTCACGATGGCGGCTGACGATCGGCGGCATGGTGGAACGACCGGTCGAGCTCGACCTGCCGGGTTTGATGGCGCTCCGGCAGGTCGACATCCGGTTCGACATCCACTGCGTCACCACATGGTCGCGATACGACAACGCATGGCAGGGCGTCGATACCGCGGCACTGCTCGATCTGGTGCAGCCGCGCGACGAAGCGCGTTTCCTGATGCTGCACGGTTACGACGGTTATACGACGAACGTTCCGCTTGCGGATTTTGCAGTTCCGCAAGCGCTGTTCGCACATAGTTGGAACGGCAAGCCGCTCACGCGCGAGCATGGTGGTCCGGTACGGCTGGTGATCCCACATTTGTATTTCTGGAAAAGTGCAAAGTGGATCAACAGGATCGACTTCATGGGTGCCGACAAGCCCGGCTACTGGGAAGAGAATGGTTATCATCGGCGCGGCGATCCCTGGGCGGAGGAACGCTATTCCTGATCCGGTTCACGCCGGTTCCCACTCCTGCCGTCAGGGTCTCGATCGCCGCCTATTGTCAGACAAGATGCATGTTCCTAGGCTGACCGCCGTCACGTGACGATGCGTGCACGAACGGGCCACGAGAGTCCGTCCAGGGAGGTCATCATGTCTCGACAGGACAACCAACTTTCGAACCGTCGCGCACGTCGTGCCGGAAGCGTAGCGCTTGCCGTGACGGCTGCCATTTTTGCCGCGCCGATGGCCATGGCCGACGACGCGCCGGGAAGTGCCGTCGTGCAGAACCAGTCGAGTGCGAGCTGCACCAACGCCAGCCCCAGCCGTGCGACGCTGAAGGGCATGGTCGTCGGGTTCTCGCAGTCGGAGAACGAACAGAACCCGTTCCGTGCAGCGGAAACCGCTTCGGTGAAAGCCGCCGCAAAGCAGGCGGGTGTCGCGCGGCTGCTCTACACCAACGCCAACGACAGCCAGGCCAAGCAGGTCGCGGACGTCCAGAGCATGATCTCCCAGGGTGCCAAGGCGATCATCGTGGCGCCGCTGAATGCCACCGGGCTGCAGCCCGCCCTCGAGCAGGCGGCCGAAAAGAACATCCCGGTGGTGACGATCGATCGCGCCACCGCGGGTACGCCGTGCCGCGACTTCATCACCTTCCTCGGATCCGATTTCACCGTGCAGGGCCAGCGCTCCGCCGATGCGATGAACGTGGCGACCGGCGGCAAGGCCAAGATCGTCGAGATCCAGGGTGCCTATGGCAACTCCGTCGAGACCCAGCGCACCCAGGGCTTCGCCGACCAGCTCAAGAAATACCCGGGCATGGTCCTGGTCGCGGCGCAGACCGGCAACTGGTCGGCGACCGACGCGCAGAAGGTCATGGAGCAGCTCCTGCTCGCTCATCCCGACATCGACGCGCTCTATTCGCACGCCGACGTCATGACGCTGGGCGCCATGCGGGCGATCCAGCAGGCCGGCAAGAAGCCGGGAACGGACGTCCGGATCGTGTCGATCGACGGCACCAGGTCGCTGGTGCAGGCGATCGCCGGCGGCAGCGCGCAGGCGGATGTCGAGACCAATCCGCGGTTCGGACCGCAGGCGTTCGGTACGCTGAAGGCCTGGTTCAACGGCGACAAGGTGGCCCAGGCGATCACCATGAAGGACACGCTCTACACCAAGGACAACGCATCCGCGGCCCTGTCGAGCGGCTCGACCTACTGAGAGCGGCGGCATGCTGCTCGAGACGCGAGGCCTGACCAAGTCATTCGGAGCGGTCCGGGCCTTGCGCGATGTCTCGTTCAGCCTGCGCACAGGCGAAATCCATGGGCTGATGGGTGAGAACGGCGCCGGCAAGTCGACGCTGATCAAGCTGCTGACCGGCCTGAACCGGCCGGACAGCGGCAGCATCCTGCTCGATGACCAGCCGGTGACGTTCGACAGCCCGCGCGCGGCCCAGCTTGCCGGGGTCGCGGCGGTCTACCAGGAGATCAACCTGATCCCCGAGCGGAGCGTCGCCGACAATCTGTTCCTCGGCCGCGAACCGCGACGGTTCGGCGTTCTCGTAGACCGCGCCCGCATGATCGACGAGGCCCGTGCGCTGCTGCTGCGCTACCACCTGGATATCGATCCGCGCCGGACGCTGCGCACGCTCGGCCTCGGCCTGCAGCAACTGGTGTCGATCGCCCGCGTGGTATCGCTCGGCGCCCGCGCCATCATCCTCGACGAGCCGACCTCGGCCCTGTCGGCCGCCGAAGTCGACCTGCTCTACAGCGTCGTCGAGCAGCTTCGCCGCGACGGCATCGGCCTGATATACGTCAGTCACCGGCTGTCCGAATGCTACCGGCTGTGCGACCGGCTGACCGTGCTCCGCGATGGTGCGGTGGTGGCGAGTGCGGCGACCGCCGACCTTCCGCGTGGCCAACTGGTCGCCGCCATGCTGGGCCGCGAACAATCGGCCGGACCGGGCCGGACCGGCGGATCGGAAGCCGGAAGGAAGGCGGGCCAGGCCGAGGCACCGGCACTCGATGTCGGCGCGCTGTCCTGGCGAAACCGGGTGCGCGACGTCTCGCTGACCGTCGGGCGCGGCGAGATCGTCGGGCTGGCCGGCCTGCTCGGCTCGGGACGGACCGAGACCTTCAAGGCGATCTACGGCGCCGAGAAACCGGACGCCGGCTCGGTCGCGGTCGATGGCAGGCGCGTGGCACGCTCGCGCCCGTCGGAGAGCATCCGGCGGGGATTGGCGTTCCTGTCCGAGGATCGCCGCTCGGAGGGCGTGTTCGCGCAATTGTCGGTGGCCGAGAACCTGACCGCCGCGGTGCTGCCGCGCATATCCCGCTGGGGCATCATTTCCCGGCGGCGGCGCGACGCGCTGGTGGCGCGCTACGTCCGCGAGCTCGGCATCAAGACCGACGGCTTCGACGTCCCGATCACGTCGCTGTCCGGCGGCAACCAGCAGAAGGTCCTGATCGCGCGGGCTTTGTGCACCGATCCGCGGATGGTGATGCTCGACGACCCGACCCGCGGCATCGATGTCGGCGCCAAGGCGGAAGTGCACCGTGTCGTGCGCGGCCTGGCGGCCGAAGGGCTCGGCGTACTGATGACGTCGTCGGAGCTCGAGGAAGTGGTCGAACTGTCGGACCGGCTCGTGGTGCTGGACGAGGGCAGGGTGACCGGCGAGCTCGAGACCGCCGGCCGGGACAGCGACGATGTGCTGGCGCTGCTCGCCGGTGGCGCGGCTCCAGCCGAAACACCGGCTTCCGGGCACGCTCCATGACGGTGCCGGCGACACTGGCCGAGCCCCGGCGCTCGTTCGCATTCGGCGACCTGCGCGCGCTGAGCGTCTACATCGCCTTCGCGGCACTCGTGGGCTTCGACCTGCTCGTCACCCCCGGCTTCCGCAATCCGACCGTGGTGCGCTCGCTGCTGTTCGAGGCCGCGCCGCTGATCCTGATCGCGCTCGGCCAGTCGCTGGCGATCGGCACGCGCGGCATCGACCTGTCCGTTGGCTCGGTGATGGCGCTGTCGTCCGCGGTGATCGGCCTCACCATCGGCCTCGGCCAGGGCGTGGCGATCGCCGCCGGGATCGCGGCCGGCCTGCTGTGCGGCATCTTCAACGGATCGCTGGTGGCGCTGCTCCGGATCGCGCCGCTCATCTCCTCGCTGGCGCTGCTGGTGGCGGCGCGTGGACTGGCGCAGGCGCTGCTCGGCGGTGCGCGCCTCGACCTGCCGTTCGACGGGCCGCTCGCGTCGATCGGCCAGGTGGCGGTGCTCGGGATCCCGGGTGTGGCGATCGTGTCGCTGGCGATCGCCGGCCTGTTCGCGTTCGTAGTCCGCAGCACCATGCCGGGGCGCTACGCACTGTTCGTCGGCTCCAGCAGGACCGCGTCGCTGCTCGCCGGCCATCCGGTGCGGGCGACGCTGGCGTTCGTCTATGGGCTGTCCGGATTGCTCGCCGGCCTCGCCGGGGTATTCGCGACGGCGCGGCTGGGTGCGGCGGACGCCAACTATATCGGCGTGCAGTTCGAGCTCGACGCGATCGCGGCGGCGGTGATCGGCGGCACGCCCCTGTCGGGCGGCCGCATCTCGACGCTGGGCACCGTGTTCGGGGTGCTGCTGCTGGTGGTGCTGGATGCGTCCTTCATCATGAACAACGTCAATGCGAACTACGCACAGATCCTGAAGGCGGCGTTCATCGTCGCGGCACTCTATTTGCGTCGGGGGACGGCATGAGCGGCGTGGTGGTGGCACCGGCCCGTAACCCGGGCGAGACGCGGCAGCGCATGGTGGCGCTGGTCCAGTCGCGCGGCGCGATCGTGGTGCTGGTCGTGGCGGCCCTGGCGGCCGGGCTGGCGTTTCCCAGCTTCCTGCGCCCCGGCAACGTCAACGACATCATCATCGCCGCGAGCTTCCTGGGGCTGGTGGCGATCGGCCAGACCCTGGTGGTGATCATGGGCGGCTTCGACCTTTCGGTCGGCTCGATGGTCGGCCTCGGAACCGTGCTCGCCGCCTATGCGGCACCCTATGGGGTGGTGGCCGCGTTCGCGGCGCCGATGGCGGCCGGCCTCCTGGTCGGGCTGATCGACGGCCTGCTGATCGTGAAGGCCCGCATGGCGCCGTTCATCGTGACGCTGGCCGCCCTGCTGGCGCTCAAGGGCCTGGCGGTCATGCTGGCCGGCGAGAGCCTGGTCATCGCCGATCCCGGCTGGTTCGGGCGCATCGCCAACGGCCAGTGGCTGGGCGTCGGCAACCTGATGGCGATCCTGTTCGTGGCCTACGGCATCGCGGCCCTGGTGCTGAACCGCACGCGGTTCGGCGCGGCGGTGTTCGCCATCGGCGGCAACGAGGAAGCCGCGCGGATGCTCGGGGTGCGGGTCGAGCGGGTCAAGATCGCCACCTATTGCGTGTCGGGCACGCTGGCCGGGCTGGCCGGCGCCTTGCTGGCGGCGCGGCTATCCTCGGGCCTGTCCTCGGCCGGAACCGGCTACGAGCTGCAATCCATCGCGGCCGCGGTGATCGGCGGCGTGCTGCTGACCGGCGGGGTCGGCACGATGCTGGGCGCGCTGTCGGGCGTGCTGCTGCTCGGCGTGATCGAGAACGTGATCAACCAGATCGGCTCGCTCAGCGCCGCCTACCAGGGACTGGCCAGCGGCGCCTTCCTGCTGCTGGCGGTGATCGTGCAGTCCGGCCTGACCCGGCAGCGTGCGGGCTGAACCCGGCGCCCGGTTGGAATGAGGCGGGACCGGCACATCTTCTAGACCATGAACGATCTCGCCGGCTTCCCGCCCCGTGCCTTCGACAAGGCCGACCCTTCGCCCGATCCGCTCTTCTACAGGCAGCCCCGGCTGGTGACGCATATCGACGACGAGGCGATCGCCGCCGTCACCGAGCTGTATCGCCGGTTCCTGCCGGCCGGCGGAACCGTGCTGGACCTGATGAGCAGCTGGGTCAGCCACCTGCCGCACGACATCGCCTACGCACGGATCGTCGGGCACGGCATGAACGCGGACGAGCTGGCCGCCAATCCACGCCTGGACGAACGCTTCGTCAGCGACCTGAACGCCGATCCGGTCCTGTCCCTGCCGGACGCGCATTTCGATGCCGCTTGCATGTGCGTATCGGTCCAGTACCTGCAGCGGCCGATCGAGGTGTTTCGGGAGGTGGCGCGGGTGCTGCGTCCCGGGGCCCCGTTCGTGGTGACGTTCTCCAATCGCTGCTTCCCGACCAAGGCGGTGGCGATCTGGCAGGCGCTGACCGGACCGGACCAGCAGCAGCTGGTGGCACTGTACATGCAGCGGGCCGGGTTCGGCTCGATCGACGCCAGCGAGGTGGTGCCCGATCATGGCGACCCGATCTGGGCGGTGATCGGTTACGCGGACGGTGCCGAAACAGGCTAGACTGCCGTCTGGAACGTCAGGGGTCAGGGCGATGGGCTTGCGGATACCGGTCTTGCTGGGAAGCGTGCGAAGCGATCGCGTCGGCATACGGGCCGCTCGCTACATCATCGACGCGCTGACCAGGAAGGGCCACGAGCCGGTCCTGGTCGACCCGATGGAGTTGCAACTGCCGCTTCTCGACCGGATGTACAAGGAACATCCGAAAGGCGAGGCGCCGGCCAACCTCGAACGTCTAGCAACACTCTATCGCGAGGCGGACGGCTTCATGATCGTCAGCGGCGAATACAACAACGGCATCCCGCCGGCGCTCAAGAACCTGCTCGACTATTTCCTCGAGGAATATTTCTGGCGGCCGTCCGCAATCCTTTGCTACTCGGCCGGCCAGTTCGGCGGCGTCCGGGCTGCCATGCAGCTCCGGATGACACTCGCCGAACTCGGCATGCCGAGCATCCCGAGCCTGCTGCCGATACCGCGCATCCAGCAGGTTCTCGACGAGGACGGACACGCCACCGCCGAGTGGATCGACAAGAGCGCGGGGCGGTTCATCTCGGAGTTCGAGTGGTACGCAGGCGCGTTGCAGACCCAACGCGCCGGCGGCACTCCGTACTAGAGGATCGATCCCGACAAAGCTTCGATCAGGACGGCAACACGATGCTCTTGCCGCCATCGGCCATCGTGATCGACCCCACCATGAAGCTGGCCTCCTCGGACGCGAGGAACGCAATCACCCGGGCGATCTCTTCCGGCTGAGCCGCCCGCCCGATCGGCGCGTTCTTGCCATACGCGGCAAGCGCCGAGGGACCATCCTCGTGGATATGGTTGAGGATGTTCGTGACAGTATCCCCGGACCCGACGGCGTTCACCCGGATCCCGTGCCCGATCGCCTCGACTGCGAGCGTCCTGGTGAATTGCGCGAGCGCGCCTTTCGACGCCGCATAGGCGGCGATCGACGGAAAGGTCTGGAAACAGGCGTAGGAACCGACATTGACGATCGCCCCCCGGCCGTTGGGGATCATCGCGCGCAGCGCCTCGCGCGAATGCAGAAACACGCCCCTGATATTGACCGCAAAAATGCGGTCCCACTCCTCGACCGTCATGTCCACGACCAGCTTGTTGATGATGATGCCTGCGTTGTTCACGAGAACATCCAGCCGGCCGAACTGTTCGATGGCGGCTGCCACGGCCTGCCGCGCCGCCCCGTCTTCCGCCACATCCGCGACCAGCGGAAATACGCCGGGACGAGCCATCGCGCGGACCTCCGGATCACGATCCTCGGCAACGACCGACGCGCCGCGTGCATGAAGCAGCTCCACGGTTGCCCGGCCGATCCCACTCGCCGCCCCGGTCACGATGGCAACTTTTCCGTCGAATTCCCCGGCTGGGATAGATGCGATGTTCATGGTGAGGCTCCTCGTGATGATGCTTCATCAGGTAGGGCCACAAACGGCCTGCTTTAATACCGGCACTTCCGCATGCCTTGTTCGGAAATGAGGGCACAATACCCTACCGCCTGGCGGCGTCGCGGATCGCCCCGATCAGCGTCGTCACGGCTGCCGATCGATGGCGATGCCGGGGATAGTAGAGCGCGAAGCCGGGAAAAACCTCGGAGTAGGCCGTTAGCAGGGGGACGAGACGACCGGAATCGATATGGGGTTTCACCTCGCTCTCGACCCAGAACGCGATGCCCGCCCCTGCAATCGCCGCATCGAGTGCCGCCCGCTGGTCATTGAAGGTCAGGGGGCCGGAAACCGGGACGGAAAACCATGCTCCGTTCTCGTAGAACTCCCAGTTGTAGAGCGCGGCATGGCCCGGCCACCTGAACACGAGACAAAGATGGTGGCACAGCTCGCGAGGATGATCGGGAACGCCATGCCGATCCAGATAGGCCGGGGCGGCCACGGCGATCTGGCATATGGGAGGCTGAAGCGCGAACGCGATGACATCCTGCTCCAGCAACTCCCCGAGCCTTATCCCGAGATCGAAGCGCTCCGACACGATATCCACGCCGGCATCGTCGATCTGAACTTCCACGCTGATCCTGGGAAAGTCGCGAACAAAGCCGGGCAACAGGGACTGCAGGAACAGCTGGTAGCCCAGGCGTTGCGCATGAACCCGAATTGGTCCCGCGACATCGCCGCTGGTTGCATTCGCCTCCCTCAGCGCCGCGTCGATTTCCTCGAATGCTGAACTTGATCGCATTGCCAGCCGCTCGCCGGCAGGCGTGGGGCTGACGCTGCGCGTCGTCCGGTTCAGGAGCTGAATACCGACACGATCCTCAAGCCTGCGGATCGTCTCGCTGAGTGCGGAGCGCGATACCCGAAGCTCTCTCGCGGCGGCAACGAAACTTCCCCGGTCGATGATGCAGCGCAGGGCGCGAAGGTCCTGATAGTCTTTCTCTGCCATGGCCTTCACTAGCATAGACCGGACCCGGTCCGGACGGTCGACGCCGCTATGCCGGTCATCAAGACGGCAACGGTCGCTTCGGGAGTCGCGGAGCGCGCTGCGGGTCGATAACCTGCACGCCATCATGTCGTGTATGAAGGCTGCGGACAGCTCGAACGAGTGCTACCTGACCCGCCCCGCTACAGGGGTTCCGGTCTCCTTCTCGATGACGATAGAGACGGGGCCTCCGATGATCCCGATCTCGGGCGGCCCTCCGAATTTCCCGCGGGACCGTCCACCGACAGAAGAACCATCGTGATCAGGGTGCGTGGGAATTCCCGACAAGCCCCATGATGACCAGCGTGAGGGCATCGCGTTCACGGGGCGAGCCATTGGGGGGGAGGCTGCCATCGAGCGCTAGGGTGGCCATGCCGTGGACAGCCGCCCAGCAGGCAAGCGTCGCCGTCTCGAGATCTGCCGGAGCAAGTTGCCGCACCCTCCGGACCATCACGCCATAGGCATTGTCTTCGACCGGTGGAGGGCCGCCGTCGTGATCGGAGAACATCAGCCTGAACAGCGCGGGGTGGCTCCGGGCGAAGGCCAGGTAGGCTTCCCCCTGCGCCACGAGCGCGAGACACGCGTCCGCCTGATCATCTGCCGCCAGCAGCACCGTCCGTAGGTCGTCGAAGCCGTGCATGGCCACCGCTGCGAGCAACGCGGCCTTGTCGCGGAAATGGCGGTAGGGCGCCATCGCCGAAACCCCCGCATCACGCGCGATCGCACGCAACCCGATCTCGTCGCCCCGCTCGAGCCTGGTCAGGGCAGCAGCGATCAGGCGTCCGTGAAGATCCGATAAGATTTCATCGACCATGTTTACAGTGTATACCCAGCTCTGATACGTTTACACTGTAAACAATGGGAAGCCGGGTTATGCAAGCAACAACGATCCGGAGGTCGGTGGACCTCTCGCAGTATCCCGATCTGGTGATGATCATGCTCGGTTTCCGGTTGCGAGGGTGGCGCGGCCTGCGTGCAATGCGCCGGATCGGTCCGGGGATGGCGAAGATCATGCGCGACCGACCGGACGGCCTGCTCGCCCATGAAGGCATGAAGTTCAGCCTGCTTCACTTCGGCTTCCGCCAGTATTGGCGTGATCTCGACACGCTAGAGCGGTTTACACGCAGCGAACCGCATGCCGGTTGGTGGCGAAGCGTCCGCGAACTGTCGGCAGACGCAGGATTCTGGCATGAGACCTACCACGCGCGAGGTGGCATCGAGGCGCTTTACGTCGCGATGCCGGAACCTGTGGGCCTGCAACTTTTCGCCCCCGAGCGGCAGCCTGTCGGCCCGTTCATGTCGGCGCGAGCGCGGATACAGGGTGGGGCAGTAGAGCCACGAGCGGCACCCCAGGCGGTCGATTGAGTGGGTGGCGGACAAGTCCGTCCCAGGGTTGGCCCGGATGCGCAGAGGCTGGCGGCGGGTGGTCCCCGGATCATCCACGTCTCGGACGGCCACGTTCACGCGGCTCGTCGAGGGCAATGGAGTCTCTGCGGCTGCCGAGCCGGCGTGTCCGGTTGTTGTGAACTGGACTCCGGTGTTGGCCAGGACGGGCGGATCTTGCAGGACGCGGCCCTGTTGAACGCGTGGAAGACGTCACCGGCGATCTGTCTGGTTGATGGCTCGCGCGGCGGCTCGCAGGACGCTTCGGCTGAACCATCGGATCCAGTCGTGGCCGACGTTGTCGTGAACATCGGTGATCAGCCGGCTGCATGGTAGCTCGCGGGCAGGGCTCCATATAGGAGTGATGAACCGTCCTATCGTCCTGACCCGCGGCGCTGCACTCGACCGTCTGACCGAAGCCGTCCCGCGCTTCGGCCCCGTCTACGCCGCCAACCGGAATACCGACGCAGGGCCCCTGGGAAGAGCGACCACAAGCGAACTCTCGCCCTACCTGCGCCGCCGGCTGCTGCTGGAGCAGGAGGTCGTCGGGGCCGCGCTGGCCGAGCATGGTCCCAAGGCTGCGCAGAAGTTCATCGACGAGGTGTTCTGGCGCTCCTACTTCAAGGGAAACCTCGAGGCCCATCCTGCAGCCTGGACAAGCTACCTCGACGACGTTGCGGCGGAGCGGGAGCGCCTGGCAGCGAACTCCGGTCTGCGACGCGCCTACCAGGACGCCGTGTCCGGGCGTACCGGCATCGACGGCTTCGACGACTGGGCGCGCGAACTGGTCGAGCATGGCTGGCTGCACAACCACGCACGGATGTGGTTCGCCTCGATCTGGGTGTTCACCCTCCGCCTGCCCTGGGTGCTCGGCGCGGATTTCTTCCTGCAGAACCTGCTTGATGGAGATCCGGCCAGCAACACCCTGTCGTGGCGCTGGGTCGCCGGGCTGCATACACAGGGGAAGGCCTATGCCGCGCGGGCGGAAAACATCCGCCGCTTCACCGACGGCCGTTTTTCCCCGACCGGCCTGAACGAGAGCCCGGAGCCGTTGCAGGAGATCGACCCTCCCAGCCTGGTTCCGCTGCCGTCCGCGGACCCGGTGCCGACGGGTGACGTCGCACTGCTCCTGCATCTCGATGACCTGAACCCGGAGACCCTGAAGCTGGGCTGCCGGGTCACCCGTGTCGGCGGACTGGTCGCGCATGCGCCCAATGCTTCGGAACAGGTCCGGCAGGCCGACCGGGAAGCGATGGCCGACGCGTTGGATCGCGCCGGGCAGTGGTTCGGATGCGCCGCCGCCATCGCTGTGCCCGGTTGGGAGGATGGCCTGCCGGTCGTCGCGGCGTGGGCGCCGGTGGGTCCATCGGCCGATGCCTTGCCACCCGGTTGCCTGCGGGTGCGTCGACAGTGGGA
This sequence comes from Lichenicola cladoniae, assembly GCF_013201075.1. Lineage (NCBI taxonomy): Bacteria > Pseudomonadati > Pseudomonadota > Alphaproteobacteria > Acetobacterales > Acetobacteraceae > Lichenicola > Lichenicola cladoniae. The sequence goes on from NZ_CP053708.1 coordinate 1,993,055, forward strand.
CGAGCTGACCTGGCCACATGCCACGCGCGGCTACTTCCAGGTGAAGAGCGCCACCCCGGCAATCCTTCGCGCGATGTCTCCCGGCTAGGGCATCATCCGATCGAGCGCCAGCCGTCAGGTTCCACGCCGTCGTATGATCGTCGCCTCGGCAATGCGGGCATAACCGGGAACATGCCCGTGCGGCACGCCATCGCTATCCATCAGATATCGCGTCTCCAGCTCATGGTTCGTCACGAGTGCCGTGAGCTCGAAGTTCCGTTGCGCAAGAAAGCGTCGCAGATTCCGGTCCTCGATTCCGAACGATAACGGCCGCCCAGACTGGTCCATGAACGCGCGGAACTCCTCGCCGCCGTAATAGGCGACCGAGCCGTCGATCATCGATCGCGGCACGTAGTCGAAGACGATGCCACTGTCCGGCACGCTATGCTGGCTGACGAAGTCCAGCACGGCGTCCACATCGTCTTCGGTCATATCGACCGAGCGACCTTCCCAGATGAAGAACGTCGGTTCCGAAGAATCGTAGCCGGGCGCATCGGCGATGTCCGCAAGCGCGTCCGCCTCGAAATCGCTCGCAACATAATGGATGTTTCTCGCGCCGGAACCCGGCAGGTGCTCAAGCGCCGCCTTCTTCTCACGCTGGATCTCCCCGAAATCGACCTCGAAGAACCGGACATCGTGTTCCGCACCGGCAAGACGGTGTGCTCTCGTATCGAAGCCTGCTCCGAGCAAGACCACCAGCCTGAAGCCACCATCTATCGCCCGGCGCAAGCAGGCGTCGAGATGGAATGTCCGGGCATTCTGCAAATAATACGCTCCGGGCAGCACGGCTTCCAGGTTCGTCCGGAACTTCCCGACCTGCTCGGGCTCATCCGGATCGGGCCGTTCACCCGGATCAAGAAACTCCCGAGCCAGGGTATCGGGGTTGCGTATTTTCCGATCGGGCTCGAGTGCGGCAAAGGCTCGTGCCCTGGCATCGCCCAGGGCGGCTGCCCGGAGCGTTTCCACGTGATCCGTCATAGTGCAAAGCCTCTGTGTCGTAACCGCTGCCCGCACTGCGCGGTCACAGCCAACCCTTGTCGCGAAAGCCGGAAAGATCGAGGCCGGCCAATACATACCAGGCGCCGTCGCGGTATCGCGCGCCCAGCTTCTGGGCGGCATCCTTGTTCCCGTATGGAATGTTGAGCCGGATCTCGGTTCCCCCCGCAGCCGGTCCGGATGCAACCGGCGCCTTGGCGGCTCGCGCCTTCCCACCGGTCCGTTTCTTCGCACCCGGGGTGGCGGCTGCCCGCGCTTTCGCCGGAGCCGCGCGCCTGCGTGGCGTCACTGGCTTGGAACTCTCCGGCGCCTGGGCCGACACCTGTTTCGATGCCGCATGCTTGTCCAGGAAGGCGCGGCAGACGGCGCCGGAACTTGCATATCCGCGCGGCGGCTTGATGGTCTTCTGCTTCGCCAGACTCTCGACATAGGCTTTCATCGCCGGCGTGGGCGGCCCGGATCGTCCCGCCGCTCCCGGCTTCCCGGGCGGTCCTGCCGCCGCGATCACCAGCGGCGCCGCACCGCTGGAAGCGTGCTCGGTCAGGCGGCCGATGATGCGGGAGGCCTGCGCGCACACGGCGTCGATCGCGCTCATCATCTCGGTGCGGCCGACCAGCACGTCATCCAGCAGCCGTTCGAGCTGGGCGGTCACACCCGGATCGACCAGCGCCGGATCGGCCTTCTGCAGCACGTCGAACAGGGCCAGCCCACGATCGGTCGGCACGATGTTCTTGCCGTCGATGACCAGGAACTCCTGCGTCTTGAGGCCGCGAATGATCTCGGCGCGGGTCGCCGGCGTGCCGATGCCCTTCGCCTCCTTCAGCCGCTCGCGCAACGCCTCGTCCGGCACGAAGCGCCAGGCATTCTGCATCGCGTCGATCAGCGTGCCCTCGTTGTAGCGCGGTGGCGGGCGGGTTTCCTTGTCCTCGACCTTCGGTTCGGACAGCAACGCGGTTTCGCCCGACCGGAGCGCCGGCAACAGCTGCGCCTCGTCGCCTTTTTCCTCCGCCGGCTGCCACTCGGGAAACGCCGCCCGCCAACCCATCTCGATCGGCTGGCGACCCGCGGCCCGAAACACGTAGCCCTGCACATCCAGCAGCGCCGTCGTCTGCCGGTAGCGGAAATCCGGCATCATCGCCGCGAGGTAGGACCGCGCGATCACGTCGAACAACCGCCGCTCGTCCGCGCTGAGCCGGGGCCAGACCGCGCGCAAATTATCGACGGTATTGTGGTTGGGGATGACCGCATGATGGCTCGCGCCCGCCAGCCCCTTGTCGCTGAAGGTGCCGCTCATGCCGCGCCGGACCAGCGGTGGATCGAGCACCGGGATCGCCGCGAAGCTTTGGCCGACCCTGAGCGCCTCGACGATGCGCGGCACCTGCGGGATCAGGCTTTCGGGCAAATAGCGGGTTTCGGCACGAGGGTAGGTGATGATCTTCTTGCCCGAGCCGTCGTAGAGCTCCTGCGCCACCTCCAGCGTGCGCGCCGCCGACCAGCCGAACCGCGAGGCGCAGAGTTTCTGCAGCGACGGCAGGTCGTGCAGCCGGGGTGGTGCCTGCCGCTTGTCCTCGACCTTGACCGAGAGCGGGCCGTCGGCGCCGTCCGCCAGCACCGCGATCGCCTCGGCCGTGGCGCGATCCGGTATCCGCTCCTTGGGCGCGAACCGCATCCGGAACTGCCCCGTCGCCACCGTGGCCGTCGCCACGATCTCGAAATACGGCTGGACCACGAACTCGCGGATTTCCAGCTCCCGCCGGCAGACGATAGCGAGCGTCGGCGTCTTGACCCGGCCCACGCCGATCACCGTGCGGGCGCCACGGGCGAGGGTGACGGTCGCAGTGCGGGTCAGCGAGAGATTGTAGATCTGGTCCGCCTGCCGCCGTGCGACGGCCGCCTGGTAGAGCGCCGCGTGCTCGCCGTTCGGCCGCGCATTGGTGAAGGCGTCGCGGATGGTGACGGCATCCTGGGCGGTGAACATCACCCGCCGGACCTCGCCGCGATATTTGTAGTGCTCGAGGATTTCCTGGCCGATCAGCTGGCCCTCGCGGTCGCAGTCGGTCGCGAGCCACACCCGCTTCGCCGAAACCAGCGCCTCGCGGATCGCCTTGAGCTTTGACGCCTTGTTGCCGCCGGTGGCCGGACGGGTGCCATACAGACCCTCGGGACGCAGCAGCACCGGCGTCCAGCGCTTCCAGCTTGGTTCGACTTCCTCCGGCTCGAGCAGATCGAACAGATGGCCCTCGGCCGGCAGGATGGTCCCGTAGCGACTGCCGACCGCATCGCGGATGTCCTTGGCCTGGCTGGACTTCTCGGTGATGACGATCTGCTCGACCATGCGTTCATGATAGGTTCTTCAACCCGCGCCGACCAGACCCGGCGCGTCGCGTCGGCATCCGCTTTCGCGTCCTGCCGATCGACGGGCGCGGTCTACTTCCGCTGCAGCCGCCGGCGAAGGCGCGAAGCGAACCGCCCGGACGACGGTTCGGGCGTGACGCCCTGGCGACCGGGGCCCGAGAGTTGTTCGACCAGCCGCTTGGCGATCAGGCCACGGTGCCCGCCATGCCAGTGGCCCGCCGCACCATCGGGCGGGAGCCATGGCGGCAGTTGCAGCGACAGGCGCCTGCTCAACCCGTCGAGCAGCGGCTCGTAGGTGGACCGAAGCGCATGGAGCACGTCCTCCGCATCAGCGCTTCCGGTCCAGTTCACTCCGGCATTCCCGAAAGCCTCTTCCATCGCCAGGTAGGTCTCGTGCGACAGCCGGTCGTTTCCCTCGAAAGGCGACGGGCCGATCCCGAGGGCCCGGGACATCTCGACGATCACCTGGCGCGTCATGGTGAAGGTCATCCGCGCCTGGAGCGGCTGCATGTCCTCCATCCCGACCAGGACCAGGGCGCTGGTATCCATCACCGCCGCCATCGCCGCGAGCCAGGACTGGTTGTCATGTTGCGAGCGGTAATAGACCAGCATCGGATAGGAGAGATGGCTCTCGAGCAGTTCCGCGCCCCAGGTTTCCCATTCCCGCAGCATCTCGTCGAGTTTCGCGAGACCGCCGGGCTCCGCATGAAGAACGATCATGGTGGTCGCGGTGGGCGGCGAGCCGGCGCGGGCATCGAGCTGGATGACATGCGCCTCGCGCCGCGCGAACAACTGGTAGAGTACCGGCAGGTAGCCGATCACGACGGCGATGAAGCCGAGCCCGAGGCCTGCTTCGACAACGGCCAGTATGCGGTTCAGCGCGGTGTGGGGTGCGATATCCCCATAGCCCACCGTGAAGAACGTCACCCCGCTCATATAGACCTGTTCGCTCAGCGCCGATGGGGGCCGGGAATGACCCTGCAGCGCCCATTGCAGCAGGCCGAAGCCGATGATGAACAACGCCGCCCAGAGCGAGAACAGGATCACCAGCGAGAGCGGGCCGAACACGCCGAGGAAGCGTATCTTGCGGTCGCCCGCGAACCATCGGTCCGCCACCCAGATCCACGCCGACCAGGCCGACCGGAAATACAGCCGCGCCAGCCTGACGCGCCGGTACACCCGCCGCGGCAGCAACATGACCTCGAACGCGTCCTGTGCCGTCACCGCGAGCAGGACCAGCGCCAGGACGATCGCCAGGACAACCAGCATCGGTCGGCCGGCCGCGCAGGCTATTCGAGGTTCGTGTGGCGGTGCCGCATGTCGTCGGGACCGATCTTCAGCCGCTCGCAGAGCTTCAGCACCATCACCTCGAACAGGATGAACAGGCCGCCTTCGTAGAGCGAGCCCATCGGCAATGTGGACGACTTCGCCTCGCCCTGGTCGTCCGCCATCGTCTGTGCCGGCAGGACCAGGACCTGATCGGCGTACGCCGCACTCCGGCCTTCCGGTTGCGCGGTGATGAACAGGATCCTGGCGCCGGCGCGCCTGGCGATCTCGAGCAGTGCCGATGCCGTGGACAGCTCGCCCGGTCCGGCGGTGACCACGAACAGGTCGCCACCCCCGACCGGCGGCGTCGTCATGTCGCCGACCACCGAGACCGCAAGCCCCATATGGAACAGGCGCATCGCAAGCCCGCGTATCTGCAGCCCCTCGCGCCCACATCCGAACACCACGATCTTGCGTGCCTCGGCGATCATGGTCACCGCGCGATCGACCGCGCCGTCGTCGATCCTCGAGAACACGTCCTGCAGTTCGTCGATCGCTTCTCGGTAGAGGCTGCTCATCGTGTACTCCCGTTTCCGCCCCGTGCTGCGGCATTCAGCCACCCCATCGTCAGCTCATCTCCAGCACGATCGGTCGAGGATCGGGGTGGGGGGAGACATGGTTCGCGATCGCCGCCTCGAACAGCCGGAGCACCGTGTTCTCGCTGTCGACATCCAGGAAGCGCTGCGCCATGAGTTCGGCCGCCTCGCGATACCGGTCCTCGCCCAACACCCGCTCGATCGCCTTCCGCAGCGCGACCGGCCGGGGCGTGTCTGTCTGCAGGCCGATCCCGACTCCGCTCCACGACACCCGCGCGCCGACCTCCGCCTTGTCCTCGTTGGTGCCGGCCACCACCAGGGGCACGCCCTGGCTCAACGCGAAATTGACCGTGCCATAGCCGCCATTGGTGACCACGAGATCGACCTGCGGCATCAGCCAGTCGTAAGGCAGGAATTCCGCCACCCGCGCATTATCCGGAATTTCCCCCGGAATTGTCTCGATCGACCGGCCGCCGGTCGCGACCACCACCAGGATGTCCGGCCGGTCCTTCAGCGCCGCCAGGGTCGGCGCCACCACCTCGCCGAGATCGTGATTCGCCAAAGTCCCTTGCGTGACCAGAACGACCGTCGTGGCGCGCGAGACATCGCCGGCCCAGTCGGGCAGCGGGGTCTCGATGGCGGGCAGCGGCAGCGCGCCGATGAAGTGCAGCGATGCAGGCGGCGATCGCCTGGGATATTCGAAGGCATCGACGGTCGGCTGGAAGAACAGGTCCGGGAGGATGACGCTGGCATCGTTCAGCTTGGTCGCCAGCGGGCCGATACCGATCGATGCCAGGACCCGATCGATCTCCTGCTGCATCGGTCCGAAGAACACCGGATCGATCATGTCCCGCATCATCCGGTAGTCGGCGATCGTGGCATCGTCGCTCGCCGGTGGCAGCCCTGGACCGTGCGGTGCACCGTCGTCGCGGGTGGTGAACAGCGGCGTCACGCCGAAATGCGCGATCGCCGGGCGCTGGTCGCGCGGACCCAGGAGAAGCGGGAACGTCCCCAGGAACAGATTGTCGGTCAGGACCAGGTCGGCCGGGAAGCGACCCAGGAGTGCCCTGAGCGACGCATCCTGGGCAACCAGCCGCCCGATGAACACGCGCTTGAACAGGAACATCAGCTTTTCCGGCCCGGAGGCCAGGGATTTCAGCTCGGGATAGACCTGGTCGAGATCGCTGAGATCCTGGTCGATGACGTCGTCGAACGGCTGGAACGACGCACCGGCCGCCTGGAAACGATGCCGGTGCGCGCTTGCGGTATGCCCGACGACCTCATGGCCGCCGGCCACCAGGATCCTGCCGATGGAAAGCAGCGGGTTGAGATGCCCGATCATCGGGGTTCCGGCCAGGATGATCTTCACGGGGCGCCGCCTTCGATGAGCAGGGATAGATTCGGCACTGCAATAATCACGCCGTCTCCGACATCTCGGCTGCAACCGGCTCCGGTTGCATGGAACTGCCGAACAGGAACTCCACATCGTCGACATCGACGCCGCTGAACTCCTCGTCCTCGCTCAGCGCGATGTTGGCGAGGTTGGCTTTCCGGCGCTGCAGTTCGACGATCCGGTCCTCGACCGTGTCCGCCGCGATGAGCTTGTACACGAAAACCGGCTTGGTCTGGCCGATCCGATGCGCCCGGTCCGAAGCCTGATCCTCCGCCGCGGGATTCCACCACGGATCATAATGGATGACCGTATCCGCCGAGGTCAGGTTCAGCCCGCGGCCGCCTGCCTTGAGGCTGATCAGGAACAGCGAGACCGCGCCGCTCTCGAACGTGCGTACCGGCTCCGCACGATCGCGCGTATCGCCACGCAGCTCTGCGAATTCGATACCGGCTTCGACCAGGCGCGGCTTGATGAGATCGAGCATGGTGGTGAACTGCGAGAATAGCAGGATGCGGCGTCCCTCGGGGATCATCTCGGTGATCATTTCCAGCAGTTCGTCGAGCTTGCTGGAACTCTCGATCAGCCGCGCCGACGGAAGCTTCACCAGCCTCGGATCGCAACAGACCTGGCGCAGCTTCAGCAACGCATCGAGCATGACGATCCGGCTCTGCGACGTGGTGAGTTCGGCCACCTGCTTGCGCACCTTGTCGTACAGCGTGCCGCGGATGGTGTCGTACAGCTCGCGCTGGTCGGCTGCGAGATCGATGCGACGCAGGATGGTGTGCTTCGGCGGCAGGTCGGTCGCCACCTCGGCCTTGGTGCGGCGCATCAGGAACGGCTTGATGCGGCGGATAAGCTGCGCGCGCCGCTGCGGGTCGTTGTCCTTTTCGATTGGGCGGCGGAAGCGCTTGGCAAACCCCTTCCGATCGCCCAGCAGCCCCGGCATCAGGAACGCGAACTCCGACCACAATTCCTGCAGGTTGTTCTCGATCGGCGTGCCCGACAGGCACAGCCGATGCCGTGTGGTCAGCTGGCAGACCGCCTTGGTGGACATCGCATCCGGGCTCTTGATGACCTGCGCCTCGTCGAGCACGGCCAGGTGCCAGGGCAGCTGCTTCATCGCCTCGATGTCGCGGGTCAGCACCGTATAGGTGGTGACGACCACATGGATGCCGGTCAGGTCGGCGCGCCGCTCGTGACGGTTCACCCCATGCAGCACCACGACGCCGAGATGCGGCGCGAACTTCGCCAGCTCGGCGGTCCAGTTGGCCACCAGGCTGGTCGGCACCACGATCAGCACCGGCTGGTCGAGCCTGCCCTCGGCCTCCTCGATGACGATATGGGCGATGGTCTGCGCGGTCTTGCCGAGACCCATGTCGTCGGCGAGGAAGCCGTTCAGCCCGACCGAGCGCAGGTGCTGCAGCCAGTTGACGCCCTGCTGCTGGTACGGACGCAGCGTGGCGGTGAAGCTGGCCGGGACCGCCACCGTCGGCAGCGTCATGTCGTGCCGGAAATGCTCGGCATACGCCTCGATCGCGGTGGCATTTTCCCAGCGCGTGGTGAGCAGATCCTCGAGACCGAGCACCGTCTCGGCCTCGCCGTCGGACAGCAGCAGCCGGTCCTCGCCCAGGCGCGACGCAGACTCGATCAGGTCCGACATCACCGCCAGCAAACGACGGATGCGTTCGGCCGGCAGCTTCAGGATGCGCCCGTCATCGAGACTGGTGATCACTTCGTCATCGACGATCTTCGCCGCCTCGATGCCGCCGCGCTCGAGCAGGCGGGACAGGATCGGCAGCAACGGGATACGGGTGCCGTCCACTTCGACGCCGAAATCCAGCGAGAACTTGCCGGCCTCGGCATCGGTCACCCGCACATCGTAATCGCCCAGCGCCGCGACCGCCCTCGGCAGGAACACCCGCTCGATCTTGTTCTGCCAGCCTTCCGCCTCGAGTGCCGGCACCTGGTCGAGCACGAAGGTCTGCCACCGGTCGGTGGCATCGCCGGTGCGATAGACGAACACCATCTGGCCCTTGACGTTGGTCGGGTCGGCGACGCGCATCTGGGTGAGGCCGTGCTGCCGCAGCACGTCGAGCGCCCCGGCCTCGGCGGCCGTGTTGCGGCGAACGAAGCTCGGATGCCCCGGCAGGTCTCCCGGGCGATGCACCCGCAGGAACTGCCGGTCGTCGTGGCTGGCGACCAGGATGCCGTCATAATCGAATTCGACGGTCAGGGCGTCGACCATCTTCAGGTGACCGGACTCGTCCGGGCACTCGGTCCGGCGCAGCCGCAGGACCGGCGCCGGCGGATGTTCTCGGATGACCGGGTCGATGGTGGTGGTGACCTTCCGTCCGGACTGGCCGCCACGCGAGGTGGCGGGCCGGCTCGGCGTGAAGCGGGACCGGTCCGGCGGACGCGGGCCGGTGCCGTATGGCCTGACGATCGGACGCGCCGGCGACGGTAGCACCGGGGCCGCCCGGGGTACGACCGGGGCCTGGCGCAGCCGCACCCGGCCAAGCGCGCCGGTTTCCGCATCGACGTACCACGGGCCGGCGTCACCCAGGATGATCGCCGAGTGCTCGGGCATCTCCGGGGCGACGTCGGCCTGGAACGCGCGCTCCTCGCCGCGGACCAGCGTCTTCTGCGTCGCCTGCCAGCGTGCGCGGCCGAGGCGCGACAACAGGCCGAGCACCGGGGTCACCGATGCCGGCGCCACCGGGTTGCGGCTGGTCTCGCCGCTGCCCAGCAGCCGCGCCATGATCCGGCTGCTCTCGGTGCTGGACCGGTCGGCCAGGATGCGGGCCGGGGTGGTCGCGACGGCCACGCCGGTCCGCTCCCCCACCATCAGGGTCTCGACATAGCAGGCGTGCGGCGGCTCGCTCGGCGAGAGCTCGAACAGCAGGCGATGGCGCTCCTCGCCGACCGGATCGGCATCTGCGCCCGGCGGTAGCTTGCGCTCCGGCTTGCGCAGCGCCGGATAGCGATCGAGTGCCGCAAGGGCACCAGCCGCGATGTGCAGGCAGGCCGACTGGCCGCAGCTGCACCGGCTGGGGAACACCACCTTGTCGCCGCGCGGCGACGGCGCGACCGTGGCGGTATGGCGCGCCTCGAGGTGATCCACGGCGACGGAGATGGAGCCGTCCTCGAGCGTGGCGGTCACCGATCCGAGCAGGATCAGGGAGCGTCCGCGCCGCAATACGCTCGCGTCAAAGAACCGGCTGAGATCGTCCGGGGAGAAAGGTGTCGGCATCCAGGAAGAAGAACCTTCGGGTCAAGAGGCACTGCTTCCCGTTACGGCAAGCTGGCAGTTTGAGGGCAGCGGCGGGGTGAATCGCTGCCGACTTCGGACCGGGCACTCTACGGGACAATGGCCGCCACGTCGAACCATTCGAGCGCATCCCTCGTGCCGGTCTGGTTTGCGTCGGCAATCGGCGCCCTCTATGCGTCGAACCGCGCAACAGCGGGAACGGGTACCGGATGCCACAGCACCTTGAGATGGGGCTCGACACCTTCGGCGACGTCACCGCCGGCCCGGACGGGCGGCTTCTGCCGCATGCGCAGGTCATCAGGAACGTCATCGCCGAGGGGGTGCTGGCCGATCGGGTCGGGATCGACTTCATCGGCATCGGCGAGCATCACCGCGCCGATTTCGCGGTCTCGGCCCCGGAGATCGTGCTGGCCGCCATCGCCGCCCTGACCGGGCGCATCCGGCTGGGCTCGGCGGTGACGGTGCTGAGCTCGGACGACCCGATCCGGGTGTTCCAGCGCTTCACCACCCTGGACGCGGCATCGAACGGCCGGGCCGAGGTCATCCTCGGGCGCGGCTCGTTCACCGAATCCTTCCCGCTGTTCGGCCATGCGCTGTCCGATTACGAGGCCCTGTTCGAGGAAAAGCTCGACCTGTTCGCAGCCCTGGTCCGGCAGAACCCGGTGAACTGGAAGGGTGCCAGCCGACCGCCCCTGGTCGCCCAGAGCGTGTTCCCACAGACCGAGACCAGGCCCCTCACCACCTGGATCGGGGTCGGCGGCAGCCCCGAATCGGTGGTCCGGGCAGCCCGCTACGACATGCCGCTGATGCTGGCGATCATCGGCGGCGAGCCGCGTCGGTTCGGCCGCCATGTGGACCTGTATCGGCGAGCGTTCGCGCAACTGGGCAGGCCGGTGCAGCCGATCGGGGTCCATTCGCCAGGCCATGTCGCTGATACCGACGAGCAGGCGCGCGCCCAGCTCTGGCCCGACTACAAGACCATGCGCGACCTGATCGGCGCCGAGCGCGGCTGGCCGCCGATGGGACGCGCCGAGTTCGACCAGGAGGCCGACCACGGCTCGCTGTATGTCGGTTCGCCCGAGACCGTGGCCCGCAAGATCGCCGCCACCGCCAAGGTCCTCGGCCTCTCGCGCTTCGACCTCAAATACAGCGCCGGCCCGATGCCGCACGAGACGATCATGCGCAGCATCGAGCTCTACGGCACCCGCGTCATCCCGATGGTGCGCGAACTGCTCGCCTGATCCGGCCGGCGCTCAAGTGCATCTGTCCCGCGCATGATGGCCTCTACCTGTTGGCGCCTGTCTCTGATCGATACCGGAATGTTGCATCCAGGGCGGAAGCATTCATCAACACGCCCCACGCCGTCACCATCACGACACGCCGATGACTATCTTGCCGAAAGGGCCGCGGCTCAAATGGTCGAGCGCTTCGGGCAGGTCGTCTATCGAGTAGCGTGTGTCGATCACAGGTTTCAGGCCGGTCCGGTCCACCATTCGGACGAGGTCTTCCAGGGCGCGGCGATGACCCGTACCGATGCCTTGGATGACCACATCCTTGAACAGCAAAGGAGCCACGGGAGCGCTCACCTCGAAGCCTCCGAGCGCACCGATCAAGGAGATGCGCCCACCCACAGCCACGACCTCCGCCGCCTGGCCGAGGTGGGTGCCGCCAACGATCTCAAGCACGTGGTCGACACCTCGGCCATCCGTGATGTCGAGCACAATATTCCCCCACTTCTCCAGGCGTCGATCAATGGCGTGGTGCGCGCCCAGCGCCCTGACGCGGTCGAGCTTGTCCGAACCTGCCGACACGATCACCGTGGCTCCGTGCGCCATCGCAATCTGCAACCCAAACAGGCCGACGCCCCCCGTACCCTCGATCAGCACCGTTTGCCCAGGCTGTAACCTGCCGCGCTCGATCAGGGCGAACCATGCCGTCAGGGCAGCACAGGGCAAGGTGCTGGCGTCCGCCGACTGCAACGTCGTGGGGGCGTAGACGAACCAATCCTGGGGAAACACAACGTACTCCGCCAACACTCCGGGATAGTGTCCGCCGAGCGTCCGGTAAGATGGGGTGCGAGCGGTGCCGGGTCGTGCCCCTTCGATCCAATCGGGTGTGATTGTGGAGATCACATTGTCACCCACCGCGAAGCGTGACGCCTCCCTGCCAAGCCCCACCACCCGGCCCGCAAGGTCCGAGCCGGGCGTGAACGGGAACGCGATCGGCAGGCCCCGACCGGTCTCGACCACCATCTTGTCCCGATGGTTCAGCGCAACGGCCTTCACCTTCACCAACAACTCGTGCTGCCCCGGTTGCGGGATCGGGACACGCCGCAGTGTTAGCTGATCCCTGCCGATCGCACCCATCTCCCACCGCCTCATCGTGTCTTCCATAAGCGCACGCTCCTAGCCGCGCGGCTGCCCGGCTTACCGGCCAAGTATCTGCTGCCTGCCGCTGTGCCGGGAATACGGTATGATCGGCATAGGTTATTGCGCTGGAGAGCAACAATGCGGGGAGGCGAGTTCGCGGAGCTGGCGGCATTCGTGCAGGTCGCGAGGGAGCGCAGCTTCCGGCGCGCTTCACAGCAGCTTGGATTGTCGCCATCGACGCTGAGCCGCACGATCCGGAGCCTGGAGGAGCGGCTCGGCACGCGGCTTCTCAACCGTACTACGCGCAGCGTCGCACCGACTGAAGCGGGCGATGTCCTGCTTAAGCGCATGCACGGGGCCATGGCGGAGATGGACGGTGCCGTCCGTGAAGCTGCGGCGCATCAGGTACGGCCGAGGGGGTTGGTCCGCTTGAACCTGCCACACGTCGCGGCGCGAGTGGTGATCGCCCCCATCCTGGCCGGGTTCTCTCAGGCATATCCCGACATCCGGCTCGACCTCGTGCTCGACGACGGCATGACTGACGTCGTGGGGGCGGGGTTCGATGCCGGAATCCGGTCTGGAGCACTCGTTCAGCGCGATATGGTCGCAGTCCCACTGACACCCGACCTGCGGATGGCCGTCGTCGGCTCACCGGCCTACTTTGCAAGCCGGCAGCTGCCTTCCTTGCCGGAGCACATCCGAAACCATGCTTGCATCACCTACCGCTGGCATGGGACGGGCGCCCTGTTCCGCTGGTCCTTCGATGGTCCGGACGGGCATGTGGACGTTGCCGTGGACAGCGTCGTCACCGCCAACGACACCGACCTCCTTCTCACGGCCGCGTTGGCTGGCGTCGGGCTCGCTTTTCTGCCGGAATGCATGGTGACGGAGCACATCAGGCGCGGCGTGTTGGTGCGCGTGCTGGAGGATTGGTGTCAGCCGTTCTCCGGGTTCCACCTTTATTACCCCAGCCGTCCTTACATGCCTCCGGCACTGCAGGCCTTTGTCGACTTCGTCAGGCGGCCGGAGGCGCAGATCCCGGCTGGAGCTTGAACCATTACAGATCCAGGCAGCCTTCGCAGTCGACGGGCCAAGTGCGTCTCTGTTCGCTTCGAGGTCGTCGAGGGCGGTCGTTCCGACATCGATCAGAGACAGGCGCTTACAGCGTTAGCCTTTCAGGCCGCGGTCCAACTGCTGCCAGTCCTCGCCCTCAACCTGCGGCTGACCCCCACCTTTCGCCCGCGCCGTCGCCAGGCAGTAAGCCTCCGGTCATGTCGAGGCATGACCATCCGGGCTTTAACGATAGACCTTGGTCGCGCATGATGGGTTATGGCAAACGCGTCTGATGATCGAGTTCTTCTGCTGCACGGTATCGCATCCGGAGCACGGTCAATGCGACGACTTGAACGAGCGATAATCGCGGCAGGTTATGATACGCTGAACCTTGCCTATCCATCGTGCACGATGTGCCTTGTCGATTTGGTCGAAAAGGTGCGTCTACAATCCGCTTGGATAGAGCGAAAGGGTACAGGTGTTACGCATTTTGTTACATATTCTATGGGCGGCCTTCTGGCACGAGCTTACATTGAACGATACCGCCCAATCCGCTTAGGACGTGTCGTCATGCTGGCACCTCCGAATGGTGGCAGTGAGATTGCCGATCTACTCGTAAACAATCAATTCTATCGAAAAATCTTTGGACCTATGGGCGCCGAGTTGACGACATCGCCATCGTCGTCGCTCGAGCAACTGCTAGGAAAGGTTGATTATCCTCTTGGAATTGTAGCTGGCAACAGATTTGTCGATCCTTTGGGATGGCTCCTCATTCCAGGTCCTAATGACGGGCGTGTATCGGTTGAGCATACAATGGTTCCGGGAATGGCAGATCATATAACGATTCCGGCAACCCATTTTGCCATGATGCGGAACCAAAACGCTATCCGACACGTAGTCGCGTTTTTAGTAAATGGACACTTTGTCCGCGACTGAATATCAAGCAGGGCCACCTGCGCCACGGCCGCTAATAGTCCATGGCAGAAGTTCGTCGATGCGGTTGACGGGGTGGTCTGCGATGCGGCTGATGACGTGTGGCAGGTAGGCTCATGGATCGAGACCGTTCAACCTGGCTATACCGATCAGGCTATAGATCGCCGCCGCCCGCTCTCCGCCCCCATCCGATCCAGCGAACAACCAGTTCTTTCTGCCAGTGCCACGGGACGCATAGCGCGTTCTACCGGATTGTTGTCCATGGCGGCTGCACCATCGGGAACCGGCGCGTCCGGATCAAGGCCGATCAGGTAGGCGACCGACGTCTCCAGCACGTCCGCCAGTCTGGACAGGCGCCGGCCGCGTGGCAGTGGCAGTTCGTCTTCGAGAAGTCCCCGCACCAGGCCGGCGGGAAGCCCGGCCGCATGAGCCGCCTGTTCCGGTGACAGCTCGAGCCTGCCCTGGAGCCGCGCCGCGATGCTCATGAACCGGGCTCCCTGACCCTACTTCCGCGCCACCGGCTGTGCCGGCTGGTTGTCGGTGCGGCGGATGAAGTCGGCAGCATTGTCGTGCAGCTGCTTCAGTGCGTCCTCGTGCGCGTACACCATGTGTCCAGACTGGTACTGGTTGATCTCGACGTTCCCCGCCAGGCTCTTCGGGATCGGCAGATGGCGCATCTCGTACACGCCCTCGAAATACGGCGTGCCCAGATCGAAATAGCCCTGGTTGAGCTGCACCTTCAGCTTCGGATTGTATTTCATCGCCGCCGCCAGGTCGGGCAGCACGTTCGGCACGCCGCGCACCGGGCGCATCGCACCCGGCGGTTGATGGGTGAAGGACCAGTCGCGGATATTGTTGGCGCTCTGCTTGTAGTCCATCCAGCCGTCATCGCCCGGGCCGCCGTCGCCGTAATGCAGCACCTTGCGGGAGTAGTCGTTGAACGCGGCGATATAGGCCGCCGACATCGCCGCACCTTGCGGGTCGTAGTCGGGCCGCTGGGCGAGCGGGTCCATCGCCGGTCCCGAGAAGCGGCTGTCGAGGCGGCCGGTATCCATCTCGTCCTTGCCCAGCAGCGTCTGCTCGAACTCGCCGCCATTCACCCGCAGGTTGGCCTTCTTGATATAATCGACCGGCAACCCGGTATAGTCATGCAGCTTCTGCGCGATCCGGTCGCGTTCAGCGTCGGGCAGGGCCGTGCCTTGCTGCAGGGCGCTGTTGTAGTCGGTCAGGGCGAAATGCTCGACCTCGTCGAGGAACTTGCGCAGATCCGGCGGCTGGGTATCCAGCTTGTGGTGATAGAATGCGGTCGCGGCGAAACTTGGCAGCGCGAGCATGTAGGGTTGGTCGAAACTCGGGTTGAATTGCGGCGAGTCGATGCTGTTGTCATAGTTGAGGATCTGCGACAGGAGCATGACCCCGTTCAGGTCGATGCTTTTCTCTTCCTGCAGCTCATGCGCCAGGATCGCCGAGCGGGTGGTGCCATAGCTCTCGCCGAACAGGTATTTGGGCGAGTTGAAGCGACCGAAGCGGCCGAGGAACTGCGCGATGAAGCTGGTGAAGGCGTAGGCGTCCGGGTCGGTGCCGTAGAACGCCTTCTCCTTGTCCTTGCCGGCAATGCGGCCAAAGCCGGTGCCGGGCGCATCGATGAACACGAGGTCGGATGCATCGAGCAGGCTATCGTCGTTGTTGACCACCTGGTAGGGCGCCGCATCGGTATGGGTATCGTCCGCGGTCACGACCCGCTTTGGCCCGAACGCGCCCATGTGCAGCCAGACCGTCGCCGAGCCGGGGCCGCCATTATAGACGAAGGTGATCGGCCGGTTCTCCGGACGCACGCCTTTCTTGAAATACGCGACATAGAACATCGACGCTTCGGCGGTCGGGTTCTTGTCGTCCTTCTTCTCGTCCTTGCCGCGATCGAAAGCGTCGGCATCGTCCCAGCCCTTGGGATGCACGACCAGGGTGCCAGCCACTGCCTGGTAGTCGATCTTCTGGCCGCGCACGGTCACCGAGCCGTCGGAAATCTTCTGCTGCGGCATGAAGCGCGGGCCGGTGTCCGACGTGCCCTGGCCGTCCGCGTGCATCGTGATGGTCGACCCGTCGCCGGCGGCGAGCGCCGGTCGGATCGGAGTCGAACCCAGGATGAGGACCGGCAGGACGGCGAGGGTGGCGGCATGACAAAGCAGTTGACGACGCAACACGGCGTTACTCCAGGGCAGGGGCCTGCATGGCCCGTCCTGAACTCCTGGACTGCCCGCGTCTCCGTTACAACACCTTCCGACGCGTCTGACCTTCCTGTGATGCGGCGAGCAATTCTGCAATCCAAACCCTGAAACCCGTCGATCTCGACAGATTTCGATCCAGTTGCTTGGCCCGATTGAAATCCCGGAGACCGGCGCGTCTTCGGTCTATCGGGCCGATCCAATATCCGCCACGCCCGCTCCCATCCGAAGACCCACGCCGACGGACGAGCCGCCGGCGTGGACCACCCTCGGCTCAGGCTTCGAGGCGAAGTCGTGCCACTGCCTCAACAAGGTTTCGCAACGCAGGTTCGACCTCCGCCCATGACCGCGTCTTCAGCCCGCAGTCCGGATTGACCCAGATCTGCCAATCATCCAGGCGCTGCCGGGCCAGTCGCAACAATCCCAGCATCTCGTCGGCATTGGGAACACGGGGCGAGTGAATGTCCCAGATGCCCGGCCCGATTTCCGCCGGATACCCCGCGCCATCGACCGCGAACGCATCCAGCAGTCCCATCCGGCTGCGGGTCGTCTCGATGCTGATCGCGTCGGCATCCATCGCGGCGATCGACGGCATGATGTCGTTGAACTCGCTGTAGCACATGTGGGTATGGATGCGCGTCGCGTCGGCCACCGCCGAAGTCGCCAGCCGGAAACAGCCGACCGCCCATTCGAGATACCGTTGCTGGGCATGGCGTCGCAGCGGAAGACCCTCGCGAAACGCCGGTTCGTCCACCTGGATGATGGCGATCCCGCTCTGCTCCAGATCGGCCACCTCGTCGCGCAGTGCCAGCGCGATCTGGCGGCACACGGTCTCCCGCGGCAGATCGTCGCGCACGAACGACCATTGCATCATCGTGACCGGCCCGGTCAGCATCCCCTTCATCGGGCGTGATGTCCGCGACTGCGCGTGCGTGGTCCAGCGCACGGTCATCGGGGCCGGTCGCGAGACGTCGCCCCAGATGACCGGCGGCGACACGCAGCGGCTGCCGTACGCCATGTCGGGTGAAGGCGTAGCCGGCGAGCCGTTCGGGGAAATACTTCACCATGTCATTGCGTTCGAACTCGCCATGCACGAACACGTCGAGCCCGATTTCCTCCTGCCGCCGGATCGCGTCGTCGATCCATCCGGCAATCAGCGCGTCGTAGCCTGCCTGGTCCAGCGTTCCGCTTGCGTGTGCGGCGCGTGCCGCCCGAACCTCCCGGGTCTGCGGAAACGAGCCGATCGTCGTGGTGGGAAAGCGGGCGAGCGGCAGCCGTGCCTGCTGCGCCACCCGTCGCTCGCCGAACGGCGTCCGGCGCCGGCTGTCGACGTCGCCGATCGCGCCGAGACGCGCCGCCACCGCTGCGTAATGGACCTGGCGGGAATCACGGCGGACCCTGATCGCCGCCTGGTTCCGCGCCAGTGCGCCGTAGATCGCCTCGTCTCCCTCGCAGGCTCCGAGCCGACAGCAGCGCCACCTCGTCCAGTTTCTGCCGCGCAAACGCCAGGCAGGACCGCAGGCGCGGATCGAGGGCGACCATCTCCCGGCGAACCTTTGTGCTGCAAGGTGGTTGCTCATCATCATCGTCAGCACGGGGAAGACATCATGCGCAACCCGATCGAAATGATCACCGGCAGTCAACCCCGGCCCGACGACAAGAGCGGCCCGAAGCCCAGCGTCCCGTATTGGCATCTCTGGACCGACGATACCGGCATCAGCCACCAGGCCCAGTGCGCGCTTACCGATTACCAGCTCAAGGGCGTCGGCGCCGCAGACCCGCAATGGAACAACAAGCTGCAGACAGCCTCCTCGACCGTGGTGTTCACCGTGCAGCCGGTCGGCTGGGTCGGCGACTGGCACGAAAACCCCGCGCCGCAATGGATCGTCGTGCTGTCCGGCCGCTGGTGGATCGAGAGCATGGACGGCACCCGGATCGAGCAGGGCCCTGGCGAGTTCTCGTTCGGCGAGGACCAGGGCTGCACCGAGACCGACGGCAAGAAGGGCCACCGCTCCGGCACCATCGGCCACGAGCCCGCCGTGCTGATGACGGTCCAGCTGCATGTCGACCCGCGCCACCAGCCTTGCCACATCACCTGACCGGTCACCCAGGCGGATACACATCATGATCGACGACCCATCGCTCCTCCCGGGCAAGCTGTTGCGCAGACCGGGCCCGCCGCAAACCGCTCCGGCATTTCGCGGCGTCCAGATCGACGATCCGCGCCTGGCCGAAGTGCTGTCTCCGGACGCGCCGCTGCTGGTGCTTTACGAGGGCAGCCTGCATGCCGAGGGACCGGTCTGGGTCCCGGCCGCCAACCGGCTGTTCTGGTCCGACGTCCCCAACCGGCGCCTGCTGGAACTGCATCCGGACGGTCAGGTCACCGCCGCCCTCGACGACACCTATTTCATGAACGGCAACGCGCTCGATGTCGAAGGCCGCCTGGTGCATTGCGAGCATGGCCGCCGCTGCATCAGCCGCTCCAACGACAACGGCGAGGTCGAGCCGATCGTCACCCATTACCAGGGCCGGCGCCTCAACTCGCCGAACGACGTCACCGTCGCCGCCGACGGCACGATCTGGTTCACCGACCCGACCTTCGGCCTGCTGATGCCGAACCAGGGCAGCCTCGCCGAGCCTGAACTCGATCATCGCAGCGTCTATCGTTTCGACCCGCGCACCGGCGACCTGCGTCGCATGGCCGATTTCGAGGAACCGAACGGCCTGGCATTCTCGCCCGACGGCCGCACCCTCTACGTCTCCGACACCGCCATCTCGCTTGCCGAAGTGCCCGGCGACCTGAGCGGCACCACCCACGAGATCCTGGCATTCGACGTCGCCGGGGACGGCACTTTGTCGAACCGGCGCTTCTTCTATCACACCGACCACGGCTACCCGGACGGGTTCACCGTCGACAGGCGTGGCTGGGTCTGGACCAGTGCCGCCGACGGCATCCACGTCATTGCCGCCGACCGCACGGCGCTCGGCTATATCCCGACCGGCTCGGTATGCTCCAACTGCACCTTCGGCGGCCCGGACATGAGCCGCCTGTTCATCGCCGCGACCGACACCCTGCTGGCCATCGACCTCCGGCTGCCTGCCGCATAGTCCGGCCGGAGGCGCCGGAACGTTACTTGGGCGATCGATCGGGCGGCCAATACGACGTGGTCGATCATTTCGGGCGAGGACGGCGTTACCACCAATTTATTTTATCAGTCTTGACTCCGGAGAGACGCGGATGCCTGACTTCGGTGGCAACGAGGCGCTGCGATAACTGAAACTTGTCGCTGACGATCTCGACCATTGGAGGAAGTCATGTCCGGACCGGATGATGTCTCGCAAACCGATTTGGCCGCCACGGATTCACCGAACGACACCCTTATCCTGCATCCAGGTCGTCGCGGCCTTCTGCAAGGCGCCGCCCTTGGAGGGACGCTTGCGATGCTCGGTGGCATGCGAAATGCCATGGCCGCGCCCGACGGCCCATTTCCCGCCCATCCGAAGTGGCGCTTCGTGTTCGTCAACCATGTAACCACCAACCCATTCTTCACGCCCACGCAGTACGGCATGCAGGATGCCGCCGCGCTGCTCGGCTGCGGCACGCAATGGACCGGTTCGGTGACCTCCGATGTCGGCCAGATGGTCAGCTCGATGAATTCGGCGATCGCCGCCAAAGCCAGCGCCATCGCGGTGTCCATCATCGATCCGCACGCGTTCAACGATCCCGTACAGCGCGCGCTGGAGGCCGGGATCCCGGTGTTCTCCTATAACGCCGACGCGCCGACCGGCAGCGGCAACAAGCGGTTGGCGTATATCGGGCAGGATCTTTATCAGGCCGGCGTCAAGATGGGCGAGCGCATCGTCAGCATGATCGATAGCGGCCCGGTTGCGCTGTTCATCGCCACGCCCGGCCAGCTCAACATCCAGCCACGGCTGGATGGCGCGTCCGACGTGATCAAGAAGTCCGGCAAGGCAATCACGATCGATGTCGTGGCAACCGGCGCCACCGTCAACGAGGAGATCTCCAAGGTTAAGTCATATTACCTCGGCCACCAGCACGTGAAGGGAATGTTCGCCGTCGATGGCGGTACCACCGAGGGCATCGCCGAGACGATGGACCAGTATGATCTCGCCTCCAAGGGCGTGCATGGCGGCGGCTTCGACCTGCTTCCCCGCACGCTGGAGCTCATCAAGAAGGGCGCGATGGATTTTACCATCGACCAGCAGCCGTACATCCAGGGATTCTATACGGTGGTGGAGATGTTCACCTTCCTGGCCTCGGGCGGTCTCGTCGGTCCGGCCGACGTCAACACAGGCCTGAAGTTCGTCACCAAGGAAAATGTCGACCCATACTTGACCACGTCGACGCGCTACGAAGGCAAGTCCAGTCAGGCGCAGATCGTGCCGCATAGCGGGCTCATCGCAGGATAGGGGGGATGAGCGCCGAGAACGGCATCAAGCCAGCCTCAGCCCGCCCGGTGCGCTCCCGCGCATCGGTGCTGGATGCGATCCTGCGCTGGCGAGAGGCCAGCATCTTCATCGTCGCCATCCTGCTCATCGCCTACTTCGAGACTGCCAACAGGGACTTCCTGCTCTCCCAGGCAAGCCTGCAGAACCTGACGCAGTTCATAGCACCCGCCGCGATCATCTCGCTTGGCGAAATCATGCTGATGATCGGCGGCGAGATCGACCTGTCCGCCGGCATGATCTTCGCCTTCGCACCGTTCATCATGCACTTCGCCGTGGTCGCCGGGCTGCCGCCGTTCATCGGCATCCTGCTCGGCCTGTCGGCAAGTGCCGTTGTCGGCATGGTCAATGGCGCCCTGACGCTGCTGCTCCGGGTGCCCAGTTTCGTCGCCACCCTCGGCACGATGTTCCTGCTCAACGGCCTGACGCTCACCCTGTCGGCGGGAACACCGGTCGATACCCCGAACAGCCCGACGCTGGCGGCGATCTTCGGACATTGGGGCTACAGCGAAATTCTCTGGGCGCTGCTGATCGGTGCGATCATGCACCTGCTGCTGCGCAACACCCGCTGGGGACTGCATACCGTGGCGTCCGGCGGCAACCCGGTTGGTGCGAGCGAGGCCGGGATCAACGTCACCCGGCTGAAGATCGGCAATTTCATCATCAGCGCCGTGCTGTCGGGCTTCGTCGGCATCCTCGAGGATTTCCGTATTTCCTCGATCGACCCGCAGGCGGGCGGCAGCGGCATCATGTTCCTGGCCGTCGCCGCCGGGGTGATCGGCGGAACCTCGCTTGCGGGAGGTTCCGGTACCATTATCGGCGGGCTGATCGGCGCGACCGTGCTGGGCGTGCTCAATGACGGTTTTACCCTAATCGGGATCAACGCGTTCACCTTCAACATCATCCTCGGCGCGGCAATCCTCCTGGCAATGGTGTTCAACATCCAGGTGGCCCGTCTTCGGCGCAGTGGAGCAGTCTGATGAGTGGCATCGAGATCGAGCCCGCCGGATCCGTGCAGACCTTGCGCGCCGAGAACATCGTGAAGCGCTTCGGCGCGGTGACCGCCCTGCGCGGCGTCTCGCTGCATCTGCAACAAGGCGAAATACTGGGCATTCTCGGCGACAATGGCGCCGGGAAATCGACCCTGATGAAGATCCTCACCGGATACCAGTCCCAGACCGAGGGAGCCTTGTTCGTGCACGGGCAGGAGGTGGCGCTCCGCTCGGTGGACCATGCCCGCTCGCTCGGCATCGAGTGCGTCTACCAGGATCTGGCTCTCGCCAACGGACTATCGATCTACCACAACATGTTCCTGAACCGGGAGATCGTCTATCCCGGGCCGATCAAGTTGCTCAACAACCGTGCAATGCGGCGGCGCACCGCCGAGCTGCTCGATGAAATCGGGGTCAACGTACCATCGGTCGACCTGGCCGTGGAGCGTCTGTCGGGCGGCCAGCGCCAGGCGATCGCCGTCGCGCGCGCGGTCAACTCCAACGCGCGGATCCTGCTGCTCGACGAGCCGCTGGCGGCCATGGGCGCGCGCGAGGCCGGCCTCATCATCGACCTGATCCTGCGGCTGAAATCCAAGGGCAACCTGTCGATCGTCATGATCATGCACAATTACGCGCAGACGCTCGAGATCGCCGACCGCATCATGCTGATGCAGCGGGGCACGATCACCTACGAGAACGACGCAGCCTCGACCTCGGTCATCGAATTGATGGACATCGTGCGTCGCGAATACCGTTCCGCCCGGGCCGAACCCTGAGGCCGGCCGCTCCCGACACGCAGGGGCGCGGGGTCTCGATCATCCGGTAGTCCAGGCGCCGGCACGGCTGCTGCCCGCCGACGCCCGCCCGCCCTACCCATCGCCCGGCCGCCTGTCAGGCGTGCGCGGCTCTCGTTGCCAGGATGCTGCGTGCGCCGATCAGCCCGTAGAACAGGATGTATCCATAGATCGGCGCCATCACGCACCAGAACACGATCTGGAAATCGAAATGCTGTTTCAGATGCACGAAGATCTGCGGAATCACCGCGCCGCCGCAAATCCCCATGATCAGCAGTGCCGACCCGGTTTCCGTCGCCACGCCCAGCCCGCGGATCGCCAGCGGAAAGATCGCCGGCCACATCATCGCATTGGCAAACCCCAGTGCTGCGACGCACAGCACCGAGACATACCCGTGGGTCAATGCGGCACACGTCGTCAGCACGATCCCCAACGCCGCAGACCCGGCCAGGTATCGTTCTTGGCTCACGAAACGCGGCGTCAGCAGGAACCCGACCACATAACCGACCACCATCGCCGCCAGCGTGAACGAGGTAAAGAACTTGGTCTGGTCGAGCGGCAGGTGGAACCCGCGCCCGTAGGTGCCGATCGCGTCGCCGGCCATGACTTCGGCGCCGACATACAGGAACAGGCACAGGATCCCGAACCATAAATTCGGCGCCGTCGGCCAGCGCGTGGCCGAACCGGCGTTGCCGCCTGCATTGCTCTTCCCGGGGTCGATATCCGGCAGCGACGACAGCGCGATCCCCGCCGCCGCCAGCACCAGCAGCGCCGACATGCCGAGATAGGGCAGGAACACCGAGTGTGCGAACCCGGCCAGCACCGCGTCCCGCGCCTCCGGGCTGGCGGCATTCGCCACCCGGTCGGCGATCCCGCCCATGTCGCGGAGCACCAGTGCGCCCAGCACGATCGGCGCCAGCAGCCCGGCGAACTTGTTGCAGATCCCCATCAGCGCGATCCGCCGTGCAGCACCCTCGATCGGCCCGATCATACTGATATAGGGATTGATCGCGGTCTGCAGCAGCGACAGTCCGGCGCCCAGGACGAACAGCCCGAACAGCGCGCCGGCATAGATGCGCAGCGAGACGAACTGCCCGAACAGATATGTCCCCACCGCCATCACCAGCAGCGCCAGCACCAGCCCCTTCTTCATCCCGATCCGCCGCAGGATCGCCGACGCCGGCAGCGCCAGCACCAGGTAGGAGATGTAGAACACCATCGGCACCAGGAACGCATTCACCTCGTTCAGGGTGAACGCCAGCTGCACGAACGAAATCAGCGGCCCGTTCAGCCACGTCACGAACCCGATGATAAAGAACAACAGCCCGATCGTTGCGATCGGCCTCCACTGCTCGCCCGTCGGCTTCACTGCATCCACAGCCATCGTCTTCCCCTACGAATTATTATTTTATCGTTGCCGCCGCCATACGATGCACCCGTTTCGCCGCCGCGACGAGCGCACCGTCCGGCGTTACCACCGGCGTTGGTCGGTCGACACCCGCGCGCTCGTCCAAGGATCTGGTCAAGTCGCCTCAGCCGCTATCGGCAACGACCGGCGTGGTATCGCCGCGTCCTGACGCCTTCCATGGCAACGCGATCATGATCCTCTCCGGTGATGGGCCGGTCCCGGTCAGCCCATCGCTGGACCCCGCGTGTGCCGTCCTCGTAGGATCGTTGCTTCCCGCGTCGGATAGAGCCAAACCACATCATGCAATCCGCCCATCCGACCCGCATACGGCAATCAGTTCGACCCGCCCCGTCCGGCCCGTCGCGGCCGTGTGGCTGGAGAGCATCCTTGCATCAGCGGATCTTCCTTCCCAGCAGGCCCGTCCACCGATGAAGATCGTCGTCCGCCCCGATGCCGCCGCGATCGCCGAGCTCGTCGCGCGCTTGATCGCCGACCAGCTTCGCGCCCGGCCGCGCACCACCCTCGGCCTCGCCACCGGCCGTACGATGGAGCGCATCTATATCCGGCTCGCCGCCCTGCATCGGTTGGAACGGCTCGACTTCAGCCAGGTCGCCAGTTTCAATCTCGATGAATATATCGGTCTCCCGGCCAGCGACCCGCGCTCCTACCGCAAATACATGGACCGGTTCCTGTTCGACCATGTCGACATCCTTCCCGAACGCACCCACGTGCCCGACGGCATGGCCCCCGACCACGCGGCCGAGGGCCTGCGCTACGAAAGCGCAATCCACGATGCCGGCGGTATCGACCTGCAACTGCTCGGCATCGGCGAGACCGGCCATATCGGTTTCAACGAACCCCTGTCGGCATTCGCCTCGCGCACCCGCGCCGTCACCCTGGCGCCGCACACCCGCACGCAGAACGCCGCGATGTTCGGCAACGACGACAACGCCGTCCCTCCACGCGCGATGACCATGGGCATCGCCACCATCCTGGACGCACGACAGATCCTGCTGGTCGCAACCGGCATCCGCAAGGCGCGGATGCTGGCCCTCACCGTGGAGGGCCCGATGACGGCGATGATCAGCGGCACCGCCCTGCAATCGCACCCGAATTGCCTGGTCCTCGCCGACGAGCCCGCTGCATCCCAACTCACCGAGCGCGCCTACTACGATCACGTGGCCCGATACGACCCCGAGATCCTGGCGTTGCCCGGCTAGGGGGTCCAACTGGCTCGTAACGTCGCAAACTGCATAGGGCTTGCGCTGTGAGGCATCCGTCCGAGGTTCGGCCTGATCTTTTGCCTTTATAGCAGCTTCGGGACCCGCGGCGGCCCGGGCCACGACCTGTCCAAGACGCAGCGCCAGAAGTACCAAGGCCAGATTGCCGAGGCCAAGACGGACCCAATGCATTGGCATAGCGCCGGTGATCCCGGCGATAAGGCCCGCATGGGCGAAGTTGCCGACGTAAACTGTTGCTCATGGTCTCGACGATGGTCTGCATGCCCGGACAGAACCGCCCGACGAGCAGTCCCATCGGCAGCAAGGCGACCAGGACCACGCCCACGGCTGCCGCAAGCAGTAGCGGCGGACCGCGCACGCACGCGGCGTTATACGAATGGTCGGGCGCGATCGAGCGGGCTGGCTGTGTCACCTCGCCTGCTATCGGGGTGCGGGAGCGGGTTGGTCGAACGTCACGCCGGAATGAGACGATCGGCGGATCGGTCCTCGAACAGCCGGGACCGACGAAACCGCATTCGGTTCAGCCATCAGCTCGTCGCGGTCGCCAGAACGCCTAGCCCATAGATCGTGCTGCGCCGGAAAGTGATGGAAAACGCTTCGGCAAATCATTTCGTGGGACACGAGATCTCACCGACCGAGAAACCGGAATGCACCGCCTGAACGAGCATCTCGTTGTCGAAGACGAGATCGCCCGAGCAGGCCGGTAACGCCGCGCGCTCCAGCACCTTCCGGCTCCAGGCTCGGTAGCCGATGTGGTATTCGCTCGGTTTTTGCGAGATCAGGACATTCTCGACTGCAGTAAGCAGGTAGTTGAACAGTCGTAATGACCGGACACGATCATCGAGGCCATCGCGGTCACCAGACGTGGAGTATACATGTCGCGACTTGCGTCGTCGGCACGGATGATATCATCGACGATACCACGCGGGGTCTCGGCCACCGTGCGTGCTGATGCCTGTCCCGCGTCATAAGCCGGTAGAACGACCGTTACCCGTTGACCCTCGAGCATGCCGACGTGCGACATCCGAAAATAACGCCATCTCCGGTCTGGAACCGGCCTGGTGACGTGGTTCGTAGGCGACCAGGGCCGCGTGTGATAGAGACTGATGCATCCCGCTACCAGGACTTTTATCGATATGGCAGTTCACTCCTGGCGCGGCGTTTGGATCTCGACGGTCCTGTTCGAAAGAATCCGTCCGGTCTATCGCATCATGATCGTCATCGTTTCTGTCTTGATGATTGGCCTGCTCAGGTTTTCGGTGGCATCCCAGGTAGAGCGCAACTCTGACGATGCCAACAATTTCCTTGCCGGCCTGGATATGGCCCATGGCAACCTGAACCTGCACGGATGGGTCTTGGCCCCCGACAACTATGTACCCACGGATGTGCTCGGGGCCGCAGTCCTGAGCCTGATCTTCGGGCCGCGTCCTGTGCTGATGCAAGTGGCTGAAGCCCTGATATGGGCAGGAATTATCATGGTCGCCATGACCCTGGCGATGCGCGGCTTGCGCGCGCGTCCGGCATTAATCGCCGCCATGGTACCGCTGACGTTGCTGGCTCTCACCGTGCAGCGGGACAATACCGCGATGGTGTTCCTCACCAATGTCGCCTCGCATGGATTTACGATCCTGTTGGCGCTATGCGGTTTCTGGCTCGTTGTATCGATTGTGGAAGAAACGATAAAGCCTGTTTGGCCACGTCTGTTGATCCTTGGCATCGTCATTGCCACCGGAAGTTTCGCCGACCCGATATTTCTCGTGATCGGTTGCGGGCCTGTCATCGTCAGCTGTTTTCTCAGGCTTCAGAGGCATGGGAGCAACCGGCCACTCCTCTTGATAGGCGGCGTTACGTTTGCAGCTATGATCTTGGAAGGCCAGCTCCTGCAAACCATCTAGCTGCAAGGCGGCTTCAGCCTCGTCCAGCTGGACATCAAGTTTTCCACCTTCGATGAGATACCGGGACATATCTTGTTTGCAGCGCAGAGCTTTATGCGACTGATGGGCGCGGACTTTTCCGGTCAGGCGCTGGAGGGAACGCTGTCCACTGGACCCTACATCTTCATGCTTCGGTTCCCCTTTCTACTGGTTCTTCTCTTCGTCGTTCTGGAAGTCGCCATGCAGATGATCCGCCAGCTACGGGTCTGGCCTAACCGGGCGACCGAAAGTCGGCTGTTGACATGTCTCGATCAGGTGTTATGGACTGGCTTGATCCTCTGCACGACAAGTTCGATCGTGACGGCCGTGATCGCGGATCCGGGTTGTGTCCGCTTCTTTCTGCCGGCCACTGTGTTCGGTACGATCCTGATGGCACGACGCTATGCCCGCGTTCCGGTATTTGCGCTCTATGTGACAATAGCCTTCATTGGTTCCACCGCATCGGAGGCGACCTCGATTGCCCACGCGCCCTTGCGGCCGACGATCGGTTCAACTGCGGCCTGGCGTCTGGTCGAGTCACTTGAAGCGCACGATCTGAAGCACGGCTATGGTGGCTATTGGGAAAGTTCGATCACCACCGTGCTCTCGCATGGAAATATCAAGACGTTGGCCCTGATCGATGATGGATTGCATCATCTCTATCCGTTCAGGTGGTTCACCAACCTCGACCTGTACAGGGAGGCGAGCGAGAATTGGACCGGAAGAACATTCTTCCTGGCGAAGGATCAACCGTCGGCTCTGACGATGTCGCAGGCGACGATTCTCGCCACATTCGGTAAGCCAGCCGAGACCTGGCGCATCGATGATCAGGTTATCGACGTGTATAACTTCAAGCCCCATGCACTCGCTGGGCTGGCACCTTAGAGCGGGTTGGTGGCAGCTCGAACTGCAGCACGGGGTTCAGCGCGTACGCTGCGGGCGTGATCGCAGGATCTGCATGACCGGGTAATCGACACCGGCGCAAGCGGCTGCAAGCCGGCAAACCGCGGCCGGGCTGCTCGGGGTGGAGCCGCCCATTACCCTAAGCCCCGATACCCGCATGATCCATCACTGTTATCCCACCCGGAGACCAACCCCGGCTAAACGCTGCAGTCGCCGATATTAACGTCGCACCGGACCTCGGACCTGAGATCGCACGCACCATAATTAGCCCGGCTTGTATCCAGACGACGCAGGCCGAATACGGTTCAGGAGCCTGCCCGAACCGCCCGTCCGCTCAGCCGGCCTCTTTCGCACGATCATAGGCAAGCTGCGCGTCCTCGAGCTCGCCGGCATGCACCAGCGCCCAGCCGCAAAGCTGCTCGAACGGCTGACGCAACGAACTCCCAAGCGGCGTGATCGCGTATTCGACGCCCACCGGCTGGGTCGGCAACACGGTGCGCGTCACCAGCCCGTTGCGTTCCAGCCGCTTGAGCGCATCCGCGAGCGCCTTGTGGGTAATCCCACCCAGCCGATGCTTGATCTGGTTGAAGCGGGACGGTTTGGGACATAGCACCGTCAGGATCAGGACCGTCCATTTGTCGGCGATCTTGTCCAGCACCGGGCGAGCGCGAGCCAGGTCGGCCAGCGCCTGTCCGACCGCACCGCCGCGACAGGTATCCTCGATGATATCTACGCTATGCATGGTGCGTTATTGATACCAGATCTCCACGGTATATCTAGGGCCTCGTACAACGGAGACCCTCGATGGCGAACATGAC
Organism: Lichenicola cladoniae; assembly: GCF_013201075.1. NCBI lineage: Bacteria > Pseudomonadati > Pseudomonadota > Alphaproteobacteria > Acetobacterales > Acetobacteraceae > Lichenicola > Lichenicola cladoniae. Next base: position 2,022,081 of record NZ_CP053708.1, read on the forward strand.
GAACAAGGTGGCCCTGGTGATCGGTGGCGCCAGCGGCATCGGCCTGGCCATCGCCAGCCGGCTGGCAAGCGAAGGGGCACTCGTGTCCCTGACCGGACGTCGCCAGGCCGACCTCGATGTCGCCGCCGCCACGATCGGGCACGGCGCCAGACCCATCGTCGCCGATGCAGCCGACCCCGCCGACATCGAGCGCGCGATCGCCGCAGTCGTTACCGAGCACGGCCGGATCGACGCCCTGGTCCTGAACGCCGCCATCGCGGAACCGGAAGCCCTCCTGTCTAGTACTGCGCAACTCTTCGACCGGCATTTCGTCCTGAACGTGCGCGGCCCGCTTCTCGCCATGCGAGCCGCTGTCCCGCACATGCGAGCGGGCAGTGCGGTCGTCGTCGTCGGGTCGACCGCGAGCGAGTTGGGCAATCCGCCCTACGGCACATACGCCGCGACCAAGGCAGCCTTGCGTTCCTATGTACGGACCTGGACCCTGGAGCTGGCGCCGCTCGGCATCCGCGTGAACGTCCTCAGCCCCGGTCCGACCGAGACGCCGATGCTGGCGGACGTGTCCGATGACATTCGCGCCATCATACTCGCAAGGGTTCCGCTCGGCCGGCTGGCCCGGCCGGAGGAGATCGCGGCGGCGGCACTGTTCCTGATAAGCGACGAGTCCAGCTACATGGCCGGTTCGGACCTGCAGGTCGACGGAGGCATGGGGCAAGTTTAGGCGGGGAGGCGCGCCCGTCATTCGCCCACCCTATCTGCTTCCGGAGCATATCCTCCGGGAGCAGGCTGCGGGCAGTCGGCCAGCCGCGCCAGCATCGCCCGCACCACCGCGCCATCGGTCGCAACCCCCGGCCCGCCGAAGCCGAACCGTGCCAGCCGTTCATCCGCCGGCACCGCGCTCCGGCACGACGCGTGCACCGCCCGCACGCCGCATGCCGCCACCAGCCCGTCCACGTTGTCCGGCGTGATCCCGGACCCCGCCATGATCTCGATCCGCCCCGCCGCCGCCCGCACCAGTCGTGCCAGCACCACCGCGCCATCCACCGCGCGCGGCGCCCCGCCCGACGTCAGCACCCGCTCGAACCCGAGCCCGATCGCCGTCTCCAGCGCCGCCAGCGGATCGGGCGCCAGGTCGAACGCCCGGTGCAGCGTCCGCCCGAGCCCATTTGCCGCCATCGACAGCCGCGCCAGCATCGCCTCGTCCAGCGTCCCGTCCGCCCGCGACGCCCCCAGCACCACCCCGGCCAGCCCGGCCATCCGCACGAACCGGATCTCCGCCAGCATCGCCGCTTCGTCCGCCGGCGAGAACACGAAATCCCCATCGCGCGGCCGGATCATCGCATAGACCGGCACCGTGGAGCCCCGCGCCGCCTCGACCAGCCCCACCGGCGGCGTCGTCCCGCCGACCGCCAGCGGCCCGCACAACTCGATCCGCGCCACACCCGCCGCCACCGCCTGCCGGAGCCCGTCGATCGTATCGACGCACACTTCCAGTCCGATCATCGCCTATGCTCTCCGCTGCCGACCCCATGGACGATCGCCGCCAATGCCCCATATCTGCACAAGATGGAGGACCTACACATGACCGAAGAACGTGCCGTTCTGGCAGGTGGCTGTTTCTGGGGCGTACAGGATCTGGTTCGCCGGCAGCCCGGCGTGATCCGCACCCGAGTCGGCTACGCCGGCGGCGAGGTGCCGAACGCGACCTATCGCAACCATGGCAACCACGCTGAATCCATCGAGATCATCTTCGATCCGGCCAAGACCGACTTCCGCACGCTGCTGGAGTTCTTCTTCCAGATCCACGACCCGACCACGCTCAACCGCCAGGGCAACGATCGCGGTCCCGGCTACCGGTCGGCGATCTTCTACACCAGCGACGAGCAGCGCCGCGTCGCCGAGGACACCATCGCCGACGTCGAGGCGTCCGGCCTGTGGCCCGGCAAGGTCGTGACCGAGATCGCCCCCGCCGGCCCGTTCTGGCAGGCCGAGCCCGAGCACCAGGATTATCTCGAGCGCCTGCCGAACGGCTACACCTGCCACTTCGTCAGGCCGGGCTGGAAGCTGCCGCACCGCGCGACGGCCGCCGCCTAGGCTACCCGCAGGGAACCCACGCGAGACAATCGCAGTTTAGCGTGGATGCGCCCTAACGAAGCCCTGCCGATGCTCGCCACCGTCGCCCGGACGTACCGGCTTCTGTGGCGGCACCGGATCCTGCATGCCAAGGCGATCTGGCCGCCGATCGTTTTCCTGGTCACGGCCGAGTTTCTCTATCACCGGGTGATCGGAACCGCCCACGGCATGATGGACCGGCTGCAGGCGGTGCTGGCTGCCCCGTGGTACGTCATCGCCGGTGGGGCACTGGCCTGGCTGCTCGGCTTGAAGTTCCTGCTCTCGTTCAGCATCTCGTGGCGCCGCCATCTGCTGCTGCGCGAGACATTCGACCCGTTCTTCTTCAAGCGCCCATTCTGGAAATATCTCGGGCTTCTTCTGCTCACCTACCTATGGGCAATCCCGGTCCTGGCGATCTCGTCGCTGCCGGAACTGCTGCTCGTCCTCCGGCCCGCCACCAAGAGCGCCGGCGCATCACACCTGCTGCTGATCCTGCCTGCTGTCGTGAGCCTGGTCATCCTGTGGGCGATCATCCGCCAGGTTCCGTACTTCACCATCCTCGCTATCGGCAGGCGCCGGCCCGGCTGGCGCGGCAGCATCATCGCGATGCGCGGTTTCGCACTGCGCTACGCAGCGATCTGGCTCATGGTCATGCTCCCGGTCGCTGCGCTGAATATCCTGCTCGATTTCGGCCTGCATCTCGCGCACGCCGACCCGCACCAGGTTGCCGTGGCGCTTGGCGAGGCCACGTTCCGCCAGGCGATGCTGTTCCTGCACTTCTCGCTCGGCGCTTCGCTCGGCGCACTGACCTATGTCGCGACGCTCCCCGACGAGCCGCATCCTCTTCCAGCCTCGCAACCGATCGCGCCCGACCTGAAGGCGCTCGGCGCCTGAGCCTGCAGACACCGCGACAGCCTGTCCCGGTATCGCGGTGGTGTCAGTTCGCGTTGACGCTGACCAATTCAGACCGGACGACGGCAATCCGCCTGCGGAGCCGGCCGGTAAACTCACGGCCGAAGCGGTGCGACGGCTTTTCGACCACGACGTTCAACGCCCAGGCGATCATCAGGAAGCTCGCAATCATCGCGCCGAATGCCAGGTAGCGCACCGGCACCGAGACCGTCTCCAGTGCAGGCTCGAACGCCCACAGGAAGATCCGGAACAGCGTCTCCTGCACCATGTAGAACGAGAACGAGATCGCGCCGAGCCACATGAACAGGCGAGTGCGCAAGAGCCAGTCCACCGGGCCCGCCTTTTGAACCAGTCCGACGATCAGGATGAGAAACGCGAACGGCTCCAGCGTCGCGAACCTCGGCACCAGCAGCGTGATCGCGATGAATGCGATCGCGCCGATCGTCATCATGGTGCCGACCCGGGGGCCAATCGATTTGCCGGTCTCGATCGCACGATGCGCTAGCATGCCCGCGGTAAAGCAGAAGATCATCCGCACCGCCCCGAAGATGCCGGTCGGGTTATTGTTGGCATGGTGTCCCGCTATCATCGCCGCCGTCAGGGCCACCAGGCACAATCCTGCACCCACGTTGAGCAGCAGCGCGCTCTTCTGCCGCAACAGCACGAAGGCCATCAGCGGGAACATCAGGTAGCCCAGCAGTTCGGCGCTGAGCGACCACGAGGGCCCGTTCCATTCGCCCAGCTTGGCCAACGTGAACGTCTGCACCAGCAGGAAACTCTGCACGAAGCCTGGCCAGGACAGGTTGTGCATCTTGTAGGCATCCCCTGGTCCGACAAACGCCCGCGAGAACGCCACATAGCCCGGTGCCAGCAGCACGAACGCGTCAAGAAGCTGCCTGGGTCATGTCAGTCGTGCTGGTGGAGGCCTGTCTTTGCGGCGCACCCGAGCAACGTCAGACATGTCACCTTGCAGATGAGAGCCGGGCCGGCCGTGTCCGGGTTCGTAATCCGACCATGCCGGCCAAGGAGGTCGGGACAATCACGGCTGGACAGGAAGATGAAGATGTCAGGCCAACATCAGGAAAGCACCATCAAGTCCGTGGCATCGTGATGTTTTCGAAAACCATTGGTGCGCTATCAAGGGAGGGCAGGTGCAGGCCCGCTATCGACCGTCGACAGCCGGCCCCAGGTTATTGTTCGCCCGGGCAGCCCTAACCAGGGTACCGAGCGGCAACCAGAGCATAAAGCTTCCGGTCCCAGTCGCATCCGCTCGCGACCGTCGGTGCCGCTTCGTCGAACTCGGCCAGTGCCTCTGTTGATGCGCCGGTATCGAGCACGTTCCTGAAACCCAGGGTATTCGACGGAGCGGCAATTGCCAGCATGTCCGCAAGATCCTGCGCGAAGGCATCGACCTGCCCAACGGTACGGAACAGGCACCGCTTGTCGGCAAGAGCCCGTTCGCCGTTTTGAAACACTTCCTCGTCCATCTCGGCGCTGTAGCCACGTGCGAAGTCGAACCCCAGCATCAGCAACTGCTGCCTGAGCTCCATGTGTCCGTCCCGTGTTTCGAGGAACTGCCTGAGCGGCAGGTCTCGCATGGCCTGCATGACCGGCGAGAAGGTCGACGGGTCCTCGGCCTGGCGTCTGCTATGCATGAACGCCGAGCGAAACCGCAGCACCGGGTCACGGACAATCCCGACCAGACGATCGTCCGGCCCGGCATGGGCGGCCAGGAGCGGCAAGGGCACATGGCCACCGACAAGATCATATTCGCCCGGCCGTGGCGGATTGGCGAGAAAGCTCTCGAACGTTTCGTAGTAGATACTGGCGACGACCCTGTTGCTCAGGAACTCCCAGATCGAGGTTCCGGCGGTCTTCGGAATATGGCAGAAAAACACCGTGTTCCTGATTCTCTTCCGGAAGGACGAGTGCAGATATTCATGAAGCGTGCAGGCATGCCGATCCTCGATGATCGGTTGCGGCTTCGGAATCTCGAGATGCTCTTTCCGGAAGCAGACGAACACCTCGTTGGCGTACAGGAACCGCCATGTCCGCATGATCCCGCGCAAGGTCTTCTTGTCGAGGCAGGCCAGGTTAGCCTTGTGCAGTATCAGTACGTTCGCCCTGCCGATCCTGATCTCGTTCTTGTAGGTGCGCGTCGCCACGGATGGCGGCCAATCCCCGGGCGGCAGAAGCATCAGGTCGCTTTCACGAAGATGCGGACTTACCGCTGCCCAGGTCGCCTCCCAGAGAGGATCTTTCATGGTCCGGGCCCGACAGATGTCATGAAATCATAACATGGTGAGCTTCGGCCCTTCAGGGCAAGGGTCTTCCAGTGTCTTCCCTGGCAATCGGCTCAGTACGAACGCCCCTCCGAACTACGCGACGTCCGAACAAGTGCGCGGCGACACGCATGTGCAGTGCCATGCCCAGCTAGGAGACACTCGGCAGAGTCCTGCGATCGATCGATCCAGCAGCCTCAGATCCTGACGAGACCAAGCACCGGGCTGCCGGTGGAATGGCCCTGGCCCGTCATGCGGAACAGCTCCTGCCGCACCCGCGACGGATCGAGGCCAAGATGCTCGCCGACGACACCCGCGATCACCGCATCGAGCCCCAGGGTGGGTCGCAGGTCGCGATCCTGGTAGAGCGACGCGGGAGCCAGCCCGGGCCAGTCGGCCAGCACCCGGCCGCCCTTGATCGCGCCGCCCGCCAGCATCGCCACCGTCCCGGTACCATGATCGGTGCCGCCGGTGCCGTTGACCGCGGCCGTCCTGCCGAACTCGGTCGCCACCAACACGACCGTCCGCGACCATTCGGCGCCGAGGCCGCGCTGCAACGCCGCGAGCAGCGTATCCAGCCCCGCAAGACGGGCATGCAGCCGTGGCGCCTGGGCGCTGTGGGTATCCCAGCCCGCTGTCTCGATCATCGCGATGCGCGGACCCTCGGGCGTGGTCAGGAACCGGGCCGCAAGTGCTCCGAGACTGGCCGGATCCTGGCCGGGCATCGCGCCGCCCGCCAGCCCCTTCGCATCCAGCGCCGCGGACCAGAGCGCATGCAGTTGCGGGTCGGCGTCGTAGAGCCTCGAGACCCGCGCCATCAGGTCGTCCGAAACCGGCGGCAGTCCCGACGGCTCGTACGAGGTGACGGGAGCGGCGCCGCGCAGCGCCATCGGCACTGTCGCCGCCAGCGCGATTGCCGCCGGTGCGGTGGAACCGGGGCCGGGCAGGAGCCCCGCCAGTCGGTTCAGCCAGCCATCCTTGACCTGGTACGGCAGGGTGCCTCCGGTCTCGAGCACGTTCTGGCCGTCGAAATGCGAGCGGTCGCGATACGGCGAGGCCAGCGCATGCACGAACAGCGCCTGTTGCTGCGCATACATCCGGCCGAGCTCGACCATGGCCGGGTGCAGCGCGAACATGCCATCGAGCCGGATCGAAGCCGACGGATCGCCGACGAGCTTGCCGCGCAGGGCGGCATAGGCCGGATCGCCGACCGGCCGCACCATGTCGAGCCCATCGGCCGCCCCGCGCTGGATGATGAAGACGAAACGCCGGTCGGTCGCCACCGAAGCGAGCGCCATGTACGGGCTGATCCACAGGGCGCCACCGCCGGTCGCGGCGAAGGAGAGGAACCGGCGGCGATACAGCATGGTGGCGTCACCTTCTCAGGAAATCCGGCGAAACGAGCAGCAGGGCGAGTGCGGCGGTCGGGCTTTCGGCGCGAGTGATCTCGGTCGCGGTTTCCGGCGACAGCGCACCCGGCAACAGGCGCGGCGCCAGGGTCCGGGCGTCGAGCCGTTGCCCGATCGGCGCGGCGAAACGGCCGGCAAGCTCGACCCGCTGCAGCAGCGAGGCGGGTGCCGCCCAGGTCGCGTCGGTGTCGTCCCATCCGGCCGGCGAACCCGGTTTCCAGACCGGCTGGCCGAGCTTCGCCAGCAGGGGCGCGACCTGGAACGCGTTCGCATTGTCCGCCCCGAACCCGCGCAGCGCCGACACGGTCCAGTCCCATGGGCTCTTGAACCTGAGCGCGACCGGTGCCCACGGCTCGGGCGAGTCGATCAGGGTGCGGTAGAGGCTGGGCAGGTCGCCCCTGGTCGCGTTGAACGTCGCGGCGAGGCGTCCGACGAGTGCGGGTGGCGGCACGTCGCCGGTGAAATGCCTCGCGAGCGCTGTCGAGATGTGGCTCGCGGTCGCCGGATGCCTGGCGAAATCCCGCAGCGCAGCCTCCGCCTGTCCCGCACCGGGCTCGTCGTACTCGATCCCCATGATGGTCCGCACGCCGGGTTCGTGACGCGCGGGACGGAAGACGAAGGCGTCCGGGTCGGCGCCACCGGGGTCGATCGTCCATCCGGTGAGCGCGCGGGCGAACTCGGTGACGTCGGCCTGGGTGTAGCCGGATCGCACGCCCATCGTGTGCAACTCCATGATCTCGCGCCCGAGATTCTCGTTCAGGCCGGGGCGGCGGGCATGGTCGCGTTGCTCGACGTGCAGGGCCGCCTTGCTGTCCGGCCCGATCGATCCACGCTGGTTCAGGTAGATCAGCATCGCCGGGTGCTGCTCCACGGCAAGCAGCATGTCGGAGAAGCGCCCAAGCACATGCGGTCTGATCGCGTCGCGCTCGAAGGCGCCGGCAAGGGCGGCAACCGGCGGGTTGTCCGCCGACACACAGAAATGGTTGGACCAGAACACAACCATCCGTTCGATGAATGGGGCACGGTTGACCAGCATGGTCTGCATCCGCGCCTGAACCGCGTCGTGATACAAAGCGTGCGCATCATGGGTGAATTGTTGTCGCGCAGCCTTTTGCACTGCTGCCGGATCTCCTGCGCCACCGGCATCCATCGCCGCACGGTCCGCCTTCCGATGCAGGTCGTACCGTTGCAGGATGGATCCCGCATCGGGCAGCGTTGCAAACGATGCCTGCTGCGGCATGAAGCGATCGAACTGGCCGAGCAGCCACCCGCGAGGATCGACCGGCAGCGTCTCGTCGGATCGGGCACCGAGACCGAACCGGTTCAGCGCGATCGCGATCGGCGATATCTGCGTGTTCATCGCGGACTGCGCGATCAGCGGCAGCGATACGGATGGTAGGCACACCAGCCGCCGCCTGGTCGCCACGGTTCGACGATGCAACCGGACAACGAGCCGCCGAGTATCGCCAGCATGCAGGCAACGCGAATCCGATGCTTGATAGTGCGAAAATCCATGGATGCATTTCCATTGTGCCAGAGTTCACGACCGTTACGAGCGGGCAGGGATGTCGCCCGATCGTCTGTCAGTCGAGTTCACTCGGCAGGCTGCGAATGGCGGTGCGCTCTCCGGAACGCGTGGATGTCCTCCAGCTTGCCGGCCTGTGCCTGTACTTCCGTAAGATGTCCGTCGCCGGTGGTGTTGGCTGCAGCGAAGCGTTCACGCAGCCGGTGCGTGGGATGGGGCGAAGCGGGTGCTTCGATAGAGGGTGAAGCCTGCGCCAGCGCCAGCTGCGGCAGGGACGCAGATGCCAGCATTGCCGCGACAACAAAGGATGCAATACGCATGGATGAACCTCCGGACGCTCACCGATAAAATCGCGATGACAATCAGCGCGGCATGACGCCAGGCTGCGCGATATCGTTGTGCTTGTCGGCATGGATGCGCTTCGAGAGCGCGTTTTCCCGCCCGTTCAGTCGACGGGTTTCCCCGTTGGTGAGGTGCCCGCCATGAGCGGCCAGATCGGCGCGACGCGATGCATTGATGTGTGCTTCGCGGCTTTCGAGAGTGCCGGCGCCGCCGGCGGTGATCTGGCCGCTTCCGATACCCTGCGAGATGCGTCCCTGCTGGTTCGCTTCCCGATTGCGCACCTCCTGCGCGCCGGCGGCGATCGGAACGAGGATGGCGAGCACAGCTGTCAGTGCGCGAACCTTGGACGACGTCATCGTGTTTCTCCGATCCGGACTGATCCTGTTCATGCCTTTTGAACGGGGGATGAACGGGATTCCGTCGACAGAAACCTACGATTTCGGCGAACGGTTATTTCGGCGCTGCGACCGGGTGTTTCGGATGATGCAGCGGTCCGCCATGCGCGAGGCCGGCGGCCAGCAGCGCGCGTTCGTCGAGCGGCAACGTCGCCGCAAAATTTACCGCCTCGGTCTCCAGGCGGGTGCGCAGCGCCAGATCGGCGTCCCGTGCGCGGGCCAGGGCGGCATTCACCGCAACGGCGTCGAAATCCGGCTGCATGAACAACGCCGCCGCCGCCTGGCGATTTTCGCGCGCAATCCGCGGCAGCTCCCGATTGTCGCGCACCGTCTGGCGCATGATGTGCGCGAAACGGCCGCGATCCGGAGCCGGCAGCGTCGCGCCCGCCTCGGTGATCGGGCGATGCGCCGGGTCGATGCGATGCCCAATGCCCTGGTGCGACAGCATGAGCAGGCCGCCGCCGATCACACCGGCGGCGAACACGTTGAGGATTGCCGATGCGCCAAGCAACCGGGTGAGGCGGCGGTCCGTCACGATCTGTTCTCTGTCGGTTGATGTTCGCCGAGTTCGAGCGGCGCGCCCAGGACATCCACCTGGTAGAGCGATGCGCCGGCCTGGTCGTCGGACGGCGCCCAAAGCGCAATCACGCCGGCGCCGGTGGCAAGCCCGCCGACCAGGGTGGCGGCCGTGCCCAGCCCGGACAGCCAGACCTGCAGCCAGCGGCGGCGCGCCTTCGCCCGCGTTGCCGCAGCCATGATCCGGCCGGTAAGGGCGGCGCCGGGACCCGGACGAGGCAGCGTCCAGCTCTCCAGCCTGGTGTCCAGCCAGGCTGCCTCCGCCAGCACCGCCCGTGCCTCCGGCCGCGAGGCGAGATGGTGGCGCGCCGCGTCCCGCTCGGCGTCGGGCCAGCGTTCGATCTTGCTGCCGTAGGCGTCGGCCAAGGCAGCGAACCGTGCCGGTGTCATAACCCACTCCCCTCGATCCCGATCTCCAGGAGTGACGACCGCAGGGCTCGCCTGGCCCGTGACAGCAGGCTCTCCAGCGCTTCGACACTGATATGGAGGATGCGGGCGATCTCGATGTTCGACATGTCTTGGTAGGTGTGCAGCACAATCGCCTCCCGCTGCCGTGGCGGCAGCCTGGCGAGCGCCGCCTGCACCTGCTGCGTCATCTCCTGGCTCTCGATCCGCCGGTCCGCGCCTGGCACCGGATCGACCTGTTCCGGCGGTTCCGCAACCGAGATCTCGCGCCGCCTGCGCAACCGGTCCGTGCAGAGGTTGAGCACCACCCGGTGCAGCCAGGTATCGAACCGTGCCGGCCCCGGCCGCCACTTCCGGGCCTGGCGCCAGACGCGCAGGAACGCGTCCTGGGCAATGTCGTCGGCCTCGGCGTTACGGCCCAGTTGCCGCAACGCGAGCGCGTGGATCCGCGGCAGCTTGGCCGCAACCAGGATCCGCATCGCTGCCTCCTCTCCCTGCGCCACCCGCGCCAGCAGTGCCGCATCCGGGTCTTCCAGCGGCCCGGCCTGTGCGCCGGTCGACGGCGGTGCGGTCGACATCCGTTCCTCATCCCAGCGCGTGTGTCGTCGCTACCGGCTTCCACGCAGCCGCCCGCCAAATCCGTCGCGACCCGAAGCAGAAAATGTTGCGACAGGGCCGGGCGTCGCGGCCCTGGTCTCCCAGTGCGGTCGCCGTTGCGCTGATTGGTCCGATTGGCATTCCGCTCGCCTGGCGCTGCCTGCTCCGGGAGATCCTGAGGGTGCCGGATGTAGCTGCTGTGGCATGATGAAGAGGATACTGCGCAATCAGGGCAGCTGCTCGATCCGTGCGACACCGCCGAAATCAGCCACTTGGCGCTCAGCCGCTCAGCTTCGAGGACGCGAACTTCTAGGCCCGGAGCACCAATCAGCCATGTGCTTTATGAAGCGGAACGCTTCACAGCCGCGATGTGTCAGCCACCGAGCACCACTGTCGAGGACTACCTCGTTGAGTGCAGTCGTACAACCAGACCGCCATCAGACCCACCCCTTGCTCTGTAAAAAGCGTCACGGTCGCTCGGTCATGAGCGTGTCCAGGTTTTGTTCAACAACGTGGGCCTACGGTGTCTTGTTTAGCCCGCGCAACTCAGGAGCCGAGGGCCCAGAGCAGCAGCTTGCCCATCTGCGTAGTTCTCAGCTACGAATGAACATGTTCGGTATTGTAACCTGATCATCATTGCGGAGCATAACGGACAAACCAAGTCGAGCCGCAGCAAGCGGCCATGGCGTATTGGGAGGAAGACATGGTGGCGAGCACGTATCGTGCAGGCGCAGCCGAGCGTATGCGCAGGTTTCGTCGATCGATCGACGTCCCGATGAGGTCGCGATCTCCCCGGGGCGCCTTTTTTGCGATCCTTTTCGCCCTTGCGATCCAGCTTCCTTGGGCGACGTGTGCACAGGCCCGGGAACGTGGCCAAGGCGCCCTGTACAACCCAGGAGTTTCGATCGGCCTACCCACGGGAATGAACCCGCCGGAGGGGTTTTTGGCGACCAGTTCGCTCAACTTTTACTCTGCCGACAATACACTGGCAGTGCCTAATTCCCGCGCCCCGTCGACCAGCATCAACGTCACATCCGAAGCGCCGCGCTTCTTTTGGACCATGCCTTGGAAAGTATTTGGCGCGACCGAGATGATGTGGATGGCCCAGCCCTATGTCTGGCTGTCAGTCAAGTCGCCTTCCGGAACAACAAAAGTGTCCGGGTTCGGCAATACATTGCTGGAACCAATTAACCTATCGTGGAACCTGCACCACCATCTACATGGTTCTATTGAGCTCGGCGTGTACGTGCCTGACGGCGACTTCCCAAAAGGCGCGGCTGCCCACATCGGCAACGACTTCTACACGTTCCAGCAGGAAGCTTCTCTCACCTATCTCGCCAATAGCTACAGCGCCACCGCACACTTCCTTTACAACACCAATACAGCGAGTGCGGGAACGCATTACAGATCCGGTGATCAAGCCTTCCTGGAGTTGTACGCCACCAAGACCTTCAATCGATTCTCGATCGGGCCAGTCGCTTACATGTCCAAGCAGGTCACCGCCGACAATCAGTTCGACAAGATCGTGGCAAGCGCCAGTAAGCCACAACAGATCGCTGTCGGCGGGATCGCCGCCTACAATTTCGGCAGAGTTTCGCTGCAGGTCTACGTCACCCAGGACGTGGAAGCTCGCTATGGCGGCAGCACAGGGACCCGCGTCTGGACCCGTCTGGCAATACCTTTCTCCTCTCACAACAGGTCGGCAACACGCTACACAGCTCCGTGATCCCTGCACTCGATCGAACCATGAGCGCCGTTGCCCGGCGCTCCTCCAAGCTGTCGGCAGCTGCATGCGCCAGACTAGCGGAGGCCGTCGATAACCACTTTCAGAAGACGTTCCAGCCCCTCTGCGCCCGCCTCGGCCGACACCTCTTCCTCGCCTAGCCATCGACGAACTTCAGCGGCGAAAATGTAGAAAATGATCTGTGCCGCCATGGCGTCGCCCGCCACCGAGTTTATTTCGCCCCGCTTCCGCGCCTGCCGGATCAGGCGTTCAATTTCACCCACGGTCGCCGCGCGGATCGCCTGGAAGCGCACGCTCTGTTGACCATGGGTGTAAAAAGTAAGCTCGCGCAGGAGATCGCGGTAGAGGCGGCGATTTTCGCCATATAAGACGAAGAAGTGCCGGAAGGCTGATGCCAGTTGATCAGCAAGCTCCGCTTCGTCATCCAACCCGAAGAAGGCGCGCTCCGTAAGCGCGGCAAGATCATCGTTGCAAGCCAAGAACAACAGATCACGCTTGTCTCGGGCATAAAGAAACAGCGTCGCCAACCCGACGTGCGCCGCCACCGAAATCTCTCGCGTCGTCGTGAGATCGAAGCCCTGCTCGCCGAAAAGTTTGCGCGCCGCCGCGCGTATCCTTTGCAGCTTATCTTGCTTGTTCTCTTCTCGAAGCGTCGGGATCCCCATCGCCGAACTTGAGCAGCTAACGAAAAGAGAGGCAAGCGTCGAACCGACCTCACCGGCCTTGACAGCTCCAAACCCGAAAGCGATCATGTTCGGAACAGAACAAGCTCATATGGGTGGGGAAATGCAGCGCAAGGTCGCCCTGGTTACTGGAGCTGCGAAGGGTATCGGACGGGCCATTGCCGTAGCGCTAGCGGCTAACGGCTTCGATCTCGCCGTCAATTACAGCCGTAGCGAAGACGCCGCCGCAGCAACAGCGAAGCTTTGCGAAGCCGCAGGCGCCGCGGTCGTCCTTGTGCGTGCGGACGTCAGCCAGGAAGCCGAAGTGGCAGAGATGATCGGCCAGGTGGAGGCGCGCTATGGCGGCCATCTCGACCTGCTGGTCAACAATGCCGGCACAACCAGCGACGTGCCGCCGAAGGCATTCGACACGATGGACGTTGATGACTTCGATCGCGTGTTCGCCGTCAATGTCAGGGGCCTGTTTTTAGTCATCAAGCATGCGTCGAGGCTGCTCAAGGCCATGCCACAGGCGGACGTGATCAACGTCGCCAGCATCGTAGGCCTGCGCCCCGGTCCCCAGCCGCTCCCGTACTCCGCCAGCAAGGCGGCGATCATCTCCATGACCCAAACCCTGGCAGGTGCGCTTGGGCCATCGATCCGCGTCAACGCTCTGGCCCCTGGCTGGCTAGAGGGTGAATGGATGGAGCGGACGCTTGCGGAAAACTATCAGACGCTGATGGCGCGCCGCGCCAAGGCGACGCCGCTGAAGCGCTGCGCCACGGTCGAGGACGTTGGCGAGGCGGCTGTAGCCCTGGCCACCACGCTCCGCTTCACCACCGGCCAGACGATCGTCATAGACGGCGGCTTCAGCGCTGTAACTTGAGCGGAAAGGAAAAGCTATGCAGGGAGTCGTACCCTTTCCACCCGACGTCGCCGAGCGCTACAGGGCGTTGGGCTACTGGCGAGACCGACCGCTAAGGGCGGCCTTTTCGGAATGGTGCGCACAATATGCCGAACGGGTTGCGGTGCGCGACGCCGAGCGTGCGCTGACCTATGCAGAGCTTGACGCAAAGGCGCAAAATCTGGCGCTGAACCTGCTGGACCTCGGCCTTGAGCCCCGCGACCGGGTGCTGGTTCAGTTGCCCAATGTCATCGAGTTCGCGGTTCTGCATTTCGCCTTGCAGAAGATCGGGGTGATCCCGGTCATGGCCCTGCCTCCCCATCGTTACCGCGAGATGAGCTTCTTCGCGGATATCAGCTAGGCCGTGGCAAGCTTCACCCCGGGCGTGGTGCGTGACTTTAGCTATGTTGAAATGATCGGGCGCATTCAGACGGCGACCCCATCGCTGAAACTCGGCATCGTTCTGGGCGAGGCGGCTCCCGGCTTCGTTTCGCTTACCGAACTGATAGAGCGCCCTGCCAGTCGCAATCCGGCCGACCTGCAGGCGGTCCGCATTGAGCCGACCGATCCAGCCCTGTTCCTGCTCTCGGGCGGCACGACCGGCATCCCCAAGCTGATCCCGCGCACCCACAACGACTATGAGTTCAACTCTCGGCTCGCCGCTTCCGTATGCGGCATCCGCCAGGGCAGCGTGCTGCTGGACGTTCTGCCCATCGCCCACAACCTGCCGCTGGCCTGTCCAGGACTGCAAGGCTTCCTCATGCACGGCTGCGAAGTGGTGTTGCACACCTCGGCGGCGGCCGAGGAGGTCTTTCCCCTGATCGAGCGGTATCGAGTAACCCATATCCATGCGGTGCCAGCGCTGCTGATCCGCTGGACCGAAAGCGCCGAGCAGACCGCCTACGATCTCAGCTCGGTCAGGGTGATCCAGAGCGGCGGCCAGCGACTGCAGCCAGAAGTGCGCCGCCGCACGGCGCGCACCTTCGCCAACTGTACGGTGCAGGAGAATTTCGGCATGGCCGAGGGCCTGTTGATGTTCGTGCGCCTGGATGATCCCCTGGAGGTCCGGATGGAAACTGTCGGCCGTCCCATCTGTCCCGAAGACGAAGTGATGCTGCTGGGCGAGGACGACCAGCCCGTGTCGGACGGCGAGGTGGGGGAGCTCTGCTGCCGCGGCCCCTACACGCTTCACGGCTATTACCGCGCCGAGGAGCATAATCGCCGCGCCTTCACTCCTGACGGCTTCTATCGCAGCGGCGACCTGATGCGTCGCCACCCAACCGGCAACTATCTGGTGGAGGGTCGCAAGAAGGACCTGATCAACAGGGGCGCCGAGAAGATCAGCGCCGAGGAGATCGAAGAGTTGATCCTGCGCCACCCGGCCGTCGAGAACGTGGCCTGCGTCGCCATGCCCGACCCGGTCATGGGGGAGAAGACCTGCGCCTGTGTGGTTTTGCGTAACGACGCGCGCCTGAACCTAGCCGAGTTGGTAGATTTCCTGCAGCAGTTCGAGTTGGCCAAGTACAAGCTGCCAGAGCGGCTGGAAGTCTTTTCTCAGCTCCCGCTTAGCAACTTCGGCAAGGTGTCAAAGAAGGACCTCGTCGTCGACGTCGTGGAACGCATGAAGGCCGTTGCATGAGCGTGCTGTCCGTCGAAGTCCGCTCGGGCGTCGCGGTCCTCACGCTCAGCGACCCTGACCGTCGCAACATCCTCTCCGCCGCCATGTGCATGGCCCTCAGCGCTGCGGTTGCGGAGGCTGCCAACGACCCTCACGTGAACGCCCTGCTGATCACGGGCGCCGGCTCCGCCTTCTGCGCTGGGGCCGATCTCGCTGCCCTGGAGGCCGCGTCAAAGGGCGATGATCGGGAGGTGCTGGCCGTCTACAAGGCCTTCATGGACGTGGCCGATAGCGTCTTGCCGACCGTGGCCGTGGTGAACGGCCCGGCGGTGGGGGCCGGCTTCAATCTGGCGCTTGCTTGCGATTGGCGGATCGCCGGCGCCCGGGCCCGGTTCGACACCCGTTTCTTGAAGCTCGGGCTGCATCCCGGCGGCGGGCACGGCTGGATGCTGATCCGCGCCATCGGGTGGGCGGCGGCCTCGCGGCTTCTCCTCGGCGGCGGCTCCGCGGATGCTGTCGAGGCGCTGCGCATCGGTCTGGTTGAGACTGTAGCGCCCGACGATCAGTTGTTGGAAACAGCCCTGGCGAGTCTCGGTGATCTAGGGCGTACGCCACGGGAGCTCTTGCTACGCACCAAGGCCAGCATGCGGCAGGCGACGAAGACGACTCATGCCGAGGCCTTCATCCACGAAACCATCGAGCAGCGTTGGTCGCTCGGTGAGCCCGCCTTTGCCGCCATGGTGGCGCGGGCTGCCGCTCGATGAGCGGCGCGCCGCCCGTACTGATCGTGCAAGACGGCGCTGTTGCGCGCTTGACGATCAATCGGCCCCTGGCACTCAACGCCATGGATTCTCACGCCCATCTGGCGCTGAGCAACGCCCTGACAGCGTGCGAGGGCGACGACACGATCCGCGTTATCGTGCTGTCCGGGGCAGGCGAGAAGGCTTTCTCCGCCGGCCGCGACCTCAAGGAGATCGCCGCCGAGCGCGGCCTCGATCCCGCCGGACGCGCCGAGCTGGCAGCGCGCTGGAGCGCCGTGCGCCGTCTGACGGATCGCCAGGATATCACCAAGCCGATCCTGGCCCGGGTGCGCGGAATCGCCTTCGGCGGCGGCTTCGAGATCGCGCTCGCGTGCGACCTGATCATCGCCGCCGAGGACGCGCGCTTCGCTCTCCCGGAGCCCAGGCGAGGGCTGATCCCAACTGCCGGCGGCGTCCACCGCCTGCCGCGTCAGCTGCCCATGAAGGCGGCCATGGGGCTCCTGCTCACCGGCCGCGAGTTGGACGCCGCGGGCGCCCATGCGCTGGGCCTGGTCAACGCCGTCGTCCCGGTCGCCGAGCTGGATGCGGAGGTCGATCGGTGGATCGCCGATATCCTGGCCTGCGCGCCCCTGTCGCTACGCGCTATCAAGCAGTGCGTGGCCGAAGGGCTGGGCCGGCCGCTGTCGGCGGCGCTGGCCGCCCATTATCCCTTGGAGGCGGTCCGCCAGGGGAGTGACGACGCCCGCGAAGGTCCACGCGCCTTCGCCGCGAAACGTGCGCCGGTCTGGACCGGGCGCTGATCATCAAAGGTTGAAACTGTGCGTGTCATCGATCTGCACTGCTATCCAAACACGAAGGTTTGGATCGACTGCCAGGGTCCTTATGTCGACGCGCTGGCCAAGTACTGGAAGCGCGACTGGACCTGGAAGACGGAGGAGGAGGTCGCCGCCGAATTCCGCGAGTTCGGCATTGAAGCCTGTCTGGTGGCGCTGGATCTCTCGACCACCATCGCCACGCCCCCCTGCTCCAACGACTATGTGGCCGGGATGCGGGATCGCTACAGCGACTGCATGATTGGCGCTTGGGGGGCGGTTGAGCCGTCCACCGGAGAGCTGGCCATCCGCGAGGCGCGCCATGCGGTGCAGGACCTCAAGATGATCGGCTTCCACTTTCACCCGATCATGCAGCGCTTCAGCGTAGACGACGCGCGCTACTACCCGCTGTTTGAGGAGATCGCGGGTCTGGGCGTTCCAGTGATGATCGACGTCGGCATGACCGGCATGGGGGCCGGCATGCCGGGCGGCATGGGCGCCAAGACCCGCCACGCCCACCCCTCCGCCATAGACAGCCTGGCCGCCGACTTCCCCGACCTGACCATTATCATGGCCCACCCCGGCTATCCCTGGATCGAGGAGACCACGGTGGTGGCGCTGCACAAGGCCAATGTCTTCTGGGAGATGTCCGGCTGGGGGCCCAAATACCTGCCCGAAGGCATCATCCGCGACATGCGCGGGCGGCTGCGCGACAAGATGATGTTCGGCAGCGACTATCCCTCCATCCCCTATGCTCGCCTGCTGAAGGAGTGGAACGAGTTGGGCTTCACCGACGCCTTCCTGGAGGGTTTCTTCCACGGAACCGCCGAGCGCGTCCTGGGGCTTTGAACATGAGGGAAGCCGTTGTCGTCTCGACCGCGCGCACGCCGATCGGGCGCGCCTATCGCGGCGCCTTCAACATTACCCATGGCGCAGATCTCGGCGGCCATGTCATCCGCCACGCCGTCGCGCGCGCAGGCATAGCCCGGGACGAAATTGAGGATGTCGTGCTGGGCTGCGGCCGGCCGGAGGGCGCGACCGGCGGCAATATCGCCCGCCAGTCCGCCCTCGCCGCCGGGCTGCCCGACGGGGTCCCCGGTCTGACTGTCAGTCGCATGTGCTCGTCGGGCCTGCAGGCGATCGCCATCGCCGCCCAGCGGATCCTGCAGGGCGAGGGCGATGTCTATGTGGCCGGCGGGCTGGAAAGCATCTCGCTGGTCCAGAACGAGCACACCAACACTTGGCGCGCCCGGTCCCAGACCTTGCTGGACCATCGGCCAGACATCTACATGCCCATGCTGGAGACCGCCGAGCTGGTGGCGCAGCGCTACGGGATCGGCCGCGAGGTCCAGGACGCCTACGCCCTGGAAAGCCAGGTTCGGACCGCTGCAGCCCATGCCGCCGGCCGCTTTGACGCCGAGATCGTAACGCTGGACACCATCAAACAGGTCCACGCGAACGAAGAGGTCCGCGAAGAGCCGGCGCGGCTTACCCGAGACGAAGGCGCCCGCCCGGAGACCACCGCTGCGGGGCTCGCCATGCTCAAGCCGGCGCTGCGGCCGGATGGAACGGTCACCGCCGGCAACGCCAGCCAGCTTTCGGACGGCGCCTCCGCCTGCGTGTTGATGGAGCGGGCCTTAGCGGAGAAGCGGGGGCTGGAGATTCTCGGGGTATTTCGCAGCTTCGCTATTGTGGGCTGCGCCCCTGACGAGATGGGCATCGGGCCTGTTCTGGCGGTACCCAAGCTCCTGCAGCGTGCGGGCCTGCAGGTCGCGGACATCGACCTTTGGGAGTTGAACGAGGCTTTCGCTGTGCAGACGGTCTACTGCCGCGATCGGCTGAGGATCGATCCCCAGCGGTTCAACGTGAATGGCGGCGCCGTCTCGATCGGTCACCCCTACGGTATGTCGGGTGCGCGCATGACGGGCCACGCCCTGCTTGAGGGCGCCAGACGCGGCGCCAAGCGGGCCGTGGTCACCATGTGCATTGGCGGCGGCATGGGTGCGGCTGCACTTTTCGAGCTCGCCTGAGCCGCCGAGGCACGGCCGCAAACCTTGATCTAAGTCACGGTTCACGAGGAGAACGGGGCGATAACTTGCCAACTTCCGCATATGAGGATGTGGTATAGACCTCATGCGCGAGAGATGCGTGCGTGAGCGGCCCAGCCGCGTCGCATCGCGTTCAAAGCACCTAAAGTGTGCGGAATGTTCGCGCTATACGAGCGGAGGGCGCGCCGGGTGCCCTCCTCTAAGCCGCGCCGACGACGTTAAGCCGCGAGTTCCTCCAGCCGTCGGCCTCGCGTCTCGACGAAGAAGGCCGCGACGGTCGCCGCCCCGACCAGCGACGCGCCCGCGAAGAACCCGAACACGCTCGGCAGGCCGACGTGCGACAGCAGCAGGCCGACGATGAGCGGCCCTACAATTGAGGCGATGCGCATCCAAGCCGTCGCCACGCCCGTGCCGAGTGCCCGCATTCGGGTCGGATAAATTTCCGGCGCATAAACATAGATTCCGCTGAGCAGAAGCGTCAGGAAGAACATCGACACGGCCGATAGCAGCATGACGTCATGGGCGGGAAGTCGCATCCCCACCAGGATCAGCAGCGGCGCGGCGCCCCCGAGGAAGCCCATCAGGAAGCAGGGTTTGCGCCCGATCCGCTCTACCGCCCAGGCGCCGAAGAGCGCGCCGGCTATGCCTGCCGCATTGGGAACCAGCGCGTAGGCGAGGCTCAGCTTCAACGGCAGCTTATAGACGCTGACATAGAGCGTCGGCATCCAGGCCAGGAGACCATAGCCTGTGACCGACAAGCAGAAGGCGATCAGCCACACGGACAGGGAGCGGCTGCGATACCCCTTGCCCAGCAGGTCGCGGAGCCCGGCCGCCTGGGTCTTGATTGGAGGAACCAGGGAGACCTCGACGATCGGCAGGGTGCGCCCGGAAGCTACGATCTGCGCTTCTATGCGGGTGACCAGGGCGTTGGCCTCGCTCGCGCGTCCCACGGTCGCCAGCCAGCGCGGCGACTCCGGGACCAGCCAGGGAAGGAGGACGGCGAGGACCAGTGGCAGGCCGCCGATCACGAACATGACCCGCCACCCGTAATGGGGAATGATCTGGGTGGCGATGAAGGCGGTGGCCAGCGCGCCGCCCGCAAACAGCGCCTGAAGGATAAAGACGATGCGCCCGCGCAGCCGGGTGGGGCAGAGTTCGTTCAGGAAGCTGGCGGCGATCGGCACCTCGCCGCCCAGGCCCACGCCCTGGACGAAACGCAGCACCAGCAGCACCGGATAGCTCGGCGCCGCCGCGCAGCCGAGCGACAGGAGCGAGACGATGAACAGTGCCGCCATCAGCGCCGGACGTCGCCCGAACCGCTCGGCCAACCCGCTCATGCCAACGGCGCCGATCAACTGGCCGCAATAGCCGACCGCCAGAAGAAGCCCGATCTGCATGGCGTGGATATGCCAGGCACCGATCAGCGCCGGCAGCACAAAGGCGATGGTTAGGGAGTCGAAAGCGTCGAACAGATGCGCCAGCCCCACGACCGCCAGGGTGAGGACGTGGAAGGCCGAGAAGGGCAGCCGGTCGAGGCGTGCAGGTATCATAAAATCAGGGTCGAGCGCCTCGATCTTGTTGGCCAGCTTCATCGTTTCCTCCGCGGCCGCGGCCATCCCCGCGAGCCGACTTCCCCGTGCCGACCGGCGCGTTGTTATCGCGCCGCCGGCAATTATGTCGCTCGCCCATTGTGTTCGGCTTCGAAATGGCCGGGCGTCGCGACGGTGCGTGTTCTAGGCGGCGATCTTCAAAGCATCGCGCTCGATCACCGGAATGCCGGCGCCCTGAAGGAGACGATAGAGGGTTTCGATTTCCTGCTGCCGCGGCCTGGGCATGGGCGCGCGCATGAACGGGCTGGGGATCAGGCCCGCCAGCCAGGCAGCGGTCTTGTAGCGGATATGCAACCGGCCCATGTCGGCAACGTACTCGTGCAATTCGACCAGCCCGCTCTGCCAGACCGTCTTGGCGGCCGGGAAGTCGCCCCGGTCCCAGGCGTCGAGGTGGTCGAGCATCGGGTCCTTGGCGTAGTTCCAGAAACCGCTCAGCGTACCGTCAAATAGGTCATTGGCGCGATACTCGTGGAAGCGGGACGCCAGGGCGCCCATAACTGACACGTGCCGGTCGAGCTTGCGTAAGGCTTTGGCAATGATCTTATAGCCGTCGTACATGTAGGTCATCTTCCAGCCGACGATGTTGGGTATTTCGCGGCAGAGATTGACGGTGGCCTTCACGGGCAGGCCAGGGAAGAAGGGGAAGTCCGAACCCGAAACAGGGTGGGTGATGATGGGCAGGTCCACAGCGCGATCCTGAGCCTTGATGGTGTCGCCCCAAATCTCCGGATATTCGTCGGCGTCCCAGCAGGAGGTAACGTCCTGAGCACCGCCGGGCGGCGTCACGAAGATGCCGTCCACGCCCAGCGCCTTACAGTCCTTGGCGGTCTCGACCATCTCATCAGTGGTGAGCGCCCATGTGCCGGCGATGATCGGCAGCTTGCCGTGCGCCTCTTCCATAGCGATCTCTAACACACGACGCTTTTCCTCCCGCGTCATGTAGAAGATTTCACCCGCCTCCGGGTTGATGCACAAGCCGCCAAGCTTAGTGAAGCGGGGGTCGTCGGCGAAATGCCGGACGAACTTTCGCAAAGCCGGCTCGTCGATCTTAAAGTCGCTGGTCCAGGGCAGCAGCAACGCTACGTATCTTGTATCACCTACCGTCCGCATCTCGTTTCCTTCCTCTTACGGAAAACCGAACATGTTCATATGTGCGCGCAATCAATCGGCGGTCAAGGGTCGAACGGATGTCGCTCCGCACTGTCGGCCACTGTTGAAGACGCGCGGACGTTTGCCCGGCTCTAACGCACACGAGGCATGTTCGAGGCGCTGACGGATGTTGACCTTGCCCCCCGTAATTCCCTCGTTCTGAACTCACGTCCGTCACCAGGAGACGGAAGATGAAGCGGTCTAGGAGTTTCGTCCCAAGTTTTAATGGTGCATTCTTATCCGGTAGATGGAAGGAAGCATTATCGGCCAGGTTCTGCATGGCTGCGCCACAACGACTGCGGCGATCCGTTGAGCGACACAACTTGAGGTGAGAGAGTCTGAGGGGCTCTCGCCGGGCGCTATGGCATCAACCAGAAAACCGTTGCCAAGTGGAAGCGGCGGACCTCGGTGACGGACCAGCCGACCGGTCCAAAAGACCTGAAATCGACCGTGTTGTCGCTTGAGCACGAGGCGATCATCGTGGCCTTCCATCGCTATTCACTGCTGCCACTCGACGACTGCCTCTACGCTCTGTGGGCCACCATCCCGCATCGGCTCCACTCGTCACTGCACCGCTGCCTCCAGCGCCACGGTTCGACGGTCTCTTGCCGCCAAACCCGTTTGCCCGACGTCAGTGGCGATAAGATCGATAGAAAAACTCCAACGAATATCCACTCGGCTATTTTCACGTGGATATCGCCGAAGTCGGCATCGAGCAGGGCAAGCTCTACCTTCTGGTCGCCATCGACCGGACTTCGAGGTTCGCCTTCACCGAGCTGCATGAGAAAGCCACCAGGCAGGTCGCCGGCGACTTCCTCCGCCCTCTCATCAAAGATCGTGTCCCACCGCGTGGTGTAGGAGCGGTGTATCTGTGCAGCGTTGGCTGCGTGATCAGGCGGCCAGTGATGGCAGGCTGACGGCGAGATCATCGCTCAGCGGCGCGATGGTTTCCAGGGTCATGTAGCGAGCACGCTGCACGGCCCACTCGTCATTCTGCTTCAGCAGCAGGGCGCCGATCAGTTGTATCACTCTTTTGCGTCCGCGCGTGGGCGGTTTGGGTAACGGCGGTTGGATACGCTCCCATTCCTCGTTCGTCAGGTCAGTCAGATAACGCCTGGGCCTGCATGCGATGTCGGCCATCCGGCCGCGGTTCTCTTGGGTCCAAGTCCCAAGCTTGAATCATACCAGACCAAGCCGCCGCGAGCATTCTCAAACGGTTTCTGAGGTCCCGAGCGATTGCCGGCTCTCTTGTTCGGGTCCGGGTCTCGCCCACCGCGACGTCGCCAACGCCCTGCAGATCGCTTCCAGGAGCAAGATGCCGGTCTCCCGGCTCCGGTAACCCCGACTTTCGTGCCTCGGACGCGTCGAACAGGACAAATAAGCGAACGCCCAGCCTTTCCTTAACCAAGGGTTAACGTGGGCAAGAGAAAGTTCCTGATGCGCACCAGCTCAGGCGGTACCCTCTCCTATTCCCGGATGCCCAGGAACGCCTCGGAAGCCGGCGTCGTCACGCGGTGGCCAGTCTCGACACTTCTGCTGCTCGCGATCCTCGTCGCGGTCTTTGCAGTCGAGGTTCACCTGGCCCCGCCCGGTGAAGATAAAGGGTTGAGCCCGTATACGCAGATCATGGTCGGTGGCCTGACCGGAAGCCTGGCGCATGCCGGGCAGTGGTATCGGCTACTTTCGTCCGCTTTCCTGCATGCCAATCCCCGGCACCTGTTCATGAACGCGTTCGCCCTGGGGCTGGCGGGTTATGCCCTCGAGCGGATCGTGGGACACGCCTGGGTCGTCTGCATCTTTGCGATGGGCGCCGTATGCGGAGGGTTGGCTTCAGTCCTCATGCTGCCGTCTTCCACGGTCACGGTGGGTGCCTCGGGCGGCATCATGGCGCTGCTGGGAGCCCTGTACATGACCAGCTTTCGGGTTCCCAGAAGTCCTGCCCGGTGGCGCATCCAGTCGAAGGCCATATACTTCGGAGTTCCCGGCCTTATCCCACATCACGCAGTGGGCTCCCTGCAGACCAACTATGCTGCGCATTTCGGGGGCGCCATTTTCGGGATCCTGATCGGCGGTCTCCTCCTCGCCGGCTGGGAAAGCTTTTCGACGCGACCGCCTCACGCGCATGGCGCAACGGTTCTGGCCACCGTCGCCCTCCTGGCAGCCGGTTTTTCCGCCTATGGCGTGTCGAGCACTTACGGCGCCCAGCCGCACTTAAATCGGTTCATCCCGCCCGCGAGCATCCCGAAGAAGGATGTCGACATGGTCGCCCATGGTGACGCGCTCGCCATCGCGTTTCCGGACGATGCGAGAGCGCACGTCTTTGCCGGCATGGCTCATTTGTCGCGCATGGACAGGATGGGGGCGGAAGGCGAGTTAGAGACGGCGCTTCGTCTGGATGCAAGCGAACCAGGGCTCTATTCCCGAACCTTCATGAACACCGTTCATGTTCTTCTGGCGACTTTATTTTCCAAGGACGGTCGACCGATCGAAGCAGTCGCCATGGCTCAGCCGTTCTGCCGGCAACCGAACTGGACGCAACAGTCGCCTCGGCTGGTAGCTCTCGTTCGTGCCGGGCATTTATGCTCTTGACGTGTCCAGCCGTCTGACTTCCCGGCGAAATTTTCGCGTAGCCCGCAAAAGGCCTGCAGGACTCGATCACGATCCTCCATTACCCATAAAACTGGTCACAATGTCTTCGGCCAGTTTCCTAAAACCTGATGCCGGCTTTCCACTGAGGTCAGCAATTCAGCCGCTCGACCTGACCAGGAAAGCAGGTCATCAAGACGGTGCACCGGCTACTCGTTGACCATCATCGTCAGGCTGTCGCGCAGCCACGCGTATCGCTCAATACCGTCAAGCCTACTGCGTATCAGGGCACCCCGGCCCAAGCCGCCGCCCGCGCCGAGACCGACGCCTCCGGAACCCAGTCGAAATCCTTATCAAACGGAAACGTCGCACGCATCTTCCGGAGCCGTGGCAGCCGCGCGACGTCCTGGTCCACCGACCCGGGCGACAGCGCCATCAGCGACAAAGCTGCCAACGGTGCAAGCTCCGGCGACAGATATCCCGATTTCACCACCAGGATACCGCACCCGGACAAACCGAGCCCCAGCCGCTCGAAATCCGCGATGGCGTGATACGGCCGCCTCCGTGCCGCCAGCACCAGCCGGAACCCGCCCGCCACTCCGTCGAGGTCCAGCACCGCCTCCCGGTCACGCCCATCCACCGCCGGTGCCAGCATCGTCACCGTGCCGGACACCGGCACCGGCTTGCTCCCGCCCGTATCCAGCGTCCCCCCGACCGACAGCGACACCGCCGCTCCGACCCCCGCCGCGTACGCCGTGTCCGTCGCCGATCGGTCCGCGATCGATGCCAGGATCACCCCGCCCGCGCCCTGCGCCAATAACTCCCGCAGTACGTCCGCCCGGTCCCCGACGCCACCGCCGGTCGGATTGTCGCCTGAGTCCGCTAGGATCGTCAGCGCCCCGGCATGTGATCGCGCCAGCGCTACGCACTCCGCGATCGTGCCGGTCCTGCTCCCGAACGCGAACGTCTCCCGTGCGCCCCAGTAGCGCGCCGCCAACGCGTTGCTCGCTTCCCTGAGCGCGCCGGCGTCCGTCCCGGTCATGATCGCGGCCGCCGTCGCACGCGGTTCGTCCGCCCAGACATACCCCACCATCAACGAGGCGTCCCAGATGCCGTCTGCCAGCTCGGACTCGGCGAGCCCTGCATATAATCCTCGCGCCGGCTCATCCACCGTGCTGGTCCGTTCGCCCGGCAGTACCACCGGCACCGGTGTCCACACCACGAATGGCCGCACCCCGGTCTCGATCGAGCGCACCAGCATCGACACCGACCGGCGCATCGTCTGCTCGACATCGATATGCGGCGCCGTACGATACGTCGAGAACATGTCGATGCAGTCCATGATCTTCTGCGTGACGTTCCCGTGTAAATCATAACTCACCGCGATCGGGCAATCCGGCCCGACCACTGCGCGAGCCCGCGTGATCCAGTCGCCCTCTGCATCTTCCATGCCGGTCACGAACATCGCCCCGTGCATCGCGAGGTATAGCCCGTCCACCGGCCCATGCGCCCGCAGCCGGTCCAGGAACTCGTTCACCAGCGCGGTATACGCTGCCGCCGTTACCGGCCCGCCCGGTATCGCGCGCGCATGCAGCGTCGGCAGGAACGTCGCCGGGTAATCGTGCAAGAATCCGAACGTCGACGATGCGAACTGCGACGTACCGCGTTCCACACGGAATACGTCGTAACCGGTCTCGACCGGATTGTACGTGCTGCACTCTATGTGAATACCGCCGACCGCGATCCGCATGGTGCCTGTGCTCCCTGTCATTCGTCCGCGCCCCAGAGGTAGCGATGCAGCGCGACCCCGGCTGCACCTTCCGCCCAGGCCGACGGCGCGATCGTCACGAACCCGACCGGCTCGCCCGTCGCCGAACCGGCAAAACCATCCAGCACGTTCGCCGCGATCGCCCGGCAGACGGTTGCGCCGTACACCCCGGTCGCCAGCGCCGGATCAACCCCGATCAGCACCTTGCCCGGATCGAGGCACTGGATCATCTGCGCGATCGCCAATCCCAGCGCCAAGCCGCCATCCTGCAGCAACCGTACCGCCGCGCCGAACCCCGCATCCGCCTGGCGCTGCAACGCCGCCGGATTGCCCGCCATCCTGCTGACACGCGCCACATCCGCCAGCGCCCGCAGCGACGACAGCGTGTCGAGGCACCCGCGCTTGCCGCACCGGCAGGGCAGGCCGCCCGGTCGCAACGTCACATGCGCGATCTCGCCCGCGCCCCCATGCCGCCCGCGCAACAATCGCCCATCGACGATGTGACCGCAGCCAATCCCCTGATCCACCGAGACCAGGCTGAAATTCAACATCCGGCTCGACATCTGCATTCCGCGCGCCAGCGCATGCGCATCGTTCTCCAGCCGCACCGGCACTCCGAGCCGCTCCTGCAGCAAGGCAGCCAGCGGCACGTCGACCCATCCCAGCCGCGTCGACTGCCGGCAGCGCTTGCCGGCCAAATCCACGAACCCCGGCACCGCCACCCCGACGCCGGACGGACGGATAGCGTGTCCCGCCAGCAGATCCGGTATCGCCGCCGCGATCGCCTCGACCAGCGTCTCCGGCGTCCATCCGCCGGACCGCGCAGCGGCCGATACCGTCAACTGCCCGAGCGTCCTTCCCACCAAGTCCGACAGCACCACCATCGCGTCCCGCTCCGCCAGCGACACCCCGACGAAGCACGCCGCATCGCCCCGCAGCGCCATCGGCCGCGACGCGCCCTTCGACCCAGGCGGCCTAGCGGCTTCCTCGACGAACCCGAGCCCGACCAGTTCGCGCATCACGACGGTGATCGCCGGCTTGCTGAGCCCGCTGCCTTCCGCGAGCATCGTCCGGCTCATCGGCCCGGAGCGGCCGAGCAGCCGAAGCATCTGCGTTTGGGTCGTCGTCAACATCGATTTCAGTTCAGTTCCTGAACTCGCTTGACGTCAAGGGTTCAATCACTGAACAGTGTTTTCAATGGTATTTCCGACCTTCCGCAGCCTCGTCCTGCTGCTGGCCCTGACCGGCCAGGCCGGCGCCGCGACCCTGCGTATCATGCAGTCGGAACCACCTCGCAGCATGGACCCGGCCGACCAGACCGCGACCTTCACCGCCTCCGTGCTCGACCCGATGTACGAAGGCCTGGTCAGGATGCTTCCCGACGGCCGGATCGTCCCCCGGCTCGCCCTGAGCTGGACCACCAGCCCGGACGGCCTCGACTGGCGCTTCATCCTGCGCCCCGGCGTCCGCTTCCACGACGGCACGATCCTGACCCCGACGGTCGCCGCTCAGTCCTTCGCCCGCCTGCTCTCCGCCACCAGCGGCCTGGTCGGCGCCGGCCATTACGGAACGATCATCGCCAGCGTCCGCCCGGACGGTCCCGCCCTCCTGGTCCACCTTTCCAGGCCCTACGCGTTCCTGCTGCAACTCCTGGCCGGTGCTCAGGCCGACCTGGTCTCGCCCGCCGCCGCCCGCGCCGGCACGCTCGGCCGCATCCCCGTCGGCACCGGCCCGTACCGGTTCGTCACCTGGAAAAGCAGTGACTACGTCGAGGAAGAACGTAATCCGGACTATTGGGGACCGAGGCCCGCGATCGACCGGCTGCGCTGGAGCTGGTCGCCGGAAGCCTCGGTCATGAACATGGCTTTGCGCACAGGCGAGATCGACGTCGCCGTCCCGTTCCCGGCCTTGTTCGCCAGCCGCCTGGGCGACGCCCCATTCCTCCGGCTGCAGCAGCAGCCGGGCGCCGCGATCTATTTCGTCGCCCTGAACACGCGCCTCCCGCCGCTGAACGACCCACATGTCCGTCACGCGCTCAGCCTTGCCACCGATCGTCCAGCCCTGGTCGCAGCACTGCTGCACGGCTTCGGCGAACCGGATTGCGGTCCGCTCCCGCCCGCCACCCTCGGCTGCGGCCAGGCAACGCCGGCACTTCCACACGATCCCGCCCGCGCCCGCGCGCTGCTCGCCAAGGCGGGCCTGCCACACGGCTTTGCGCTGTCGGTGGCCGTACAGGAACCGGAGGAGCCGATCGCGGAGGCGCTGCAGGCGATGTGGGCCCAGGCCGGGATCCGTCTGTCGATCCGCCGCCTCGAAGCCGGCGTCTGGGTCGATGCCGCCTTCGCGGGGCCGGCCGCCAAGCAGCAGGCCCGGCTCGGCGCCGTCATCACCTCCTGGGCCGCCCCGTTCGTGCCGGACCTGCAGCTCCGCCCGCTCTTCGCCGGCCGCAGCGAGGCTCCCGCCGGCGCCAATCTGGGCTTCTTCTCCGATCCCGCGCTGGATCAGGCCATGGCTGACGCCGCCCGAACCCTGGACGCCACCGCCCGGGATGCCCTCTACCGCGACATCGCCCGCCGTCTCGACGCCGCCGCGGCGCATATTTCCCTCTACACCCCGTCCGACCTGGTCGCGCATGCGAGCCGCGTATCCGGCCTGGCGGTCCTGCCGGGAGGCGAGCTCCAGCTCGACCAGGCCATCATGACCGGTCCGCCCTGATGCTCCGCGTCCTAATGCGCCGGCTGTTCCTGCTGCCGCCTCTTTTGCTGGCCGTGTCGCTACTGATCTTCGCCGCCGTGCACGCCATGCCCGGCGACCCCGCACGGCTCATGGCCGGTCCGCAGGCAACCACCCAAGCCGTCGACGCCATGCGCACCCGCCTCGGCCTCGACCAGCCCCTCCCAGTCCAGTATCTCGCCTGTCTCGCGCATGCGGTGCACGGCGATTTCGGCCTATCCCTGGCCTCGAAACTTCCGGTCAGCCGCGAGATTGCCGACCACCTGCCGCCGACCCTGGCGCTGGCCACCTTCAGCGAGTTGCTGGCCGTGGCACTCGGCATCCCGCTCGGCATGCTGGCTGGCATCGGCCGCGGCAAGCTGTTCGATCGCGCCGTGGTCTTCCTCTCGGCGATCGGCGCCTCAGTCGCCAATTTCTGGCTCGCCCTGATGCTGATGGAGGTGTTCGCGGTCCGGCTGCACTGGTTGCCACTGCTCGGCGCCGGAGACTGGCGGCACTACGTCCTGCCGGCGATCGTGCTTGCCGTGCTTCCGGCGGCGCTCATCCTGCGCATGACCCGCGCCGGCATGATCGAGGTGTTGGCGCAGGATTACATCCGCACCGCGCACGCCAAGGGCCTGTCCCGCAGGGCGGTCTATTTGCGCCACGCGCTGCGCAATGTCCTGTCGCCGATCGTCACCGTGGTGGCGCTCAATCTCGGCAGCCTGATCGGCGGCGCGGTCATCACCGAGACGGTGTTCGACTGGCCCGGCCTGGGCCGGCTGCTGGTTGATGCGGTGCGCATGCGCGACTACCCGATCATCCAGGCGATGACCCTGCTCGCCGTGCTGGCGGTCGTGCTTGCCAACCTCGCCGGCGAGCTCGCGATCCTGCTGCTCAATCCGCAGCTGCGGGAGGCGCGGGCATGAACACCCTGTTCGCGTTCATCGAGCCGCTTCGCCGCCGCCCGAGCCTCGCCCTCGGGCTGGCGCTGGTCGGGCTGGTGTTCCTGCTTGCCATCGTCCCGGACACCTGGCTTTCGTCGAGCCCGTACGCCCAGGACCTCTACCACACGCTCCAGTCGCCCTCGCTCGGCCACCCGTTCGGCACCGACGCCTTCGGCCGCGACATCCTGTCCCGCGTCGCCTCCGGCGCCCGCCTGTCGCTGATCGAGATCGTCGCCAGCATCTCGATCACCTGCCTGGCCGGCATTCCCCTCGGCGTGGCCGCGGGCTTTGCCGGCGGCCTGCTGGATGGCGCCGCGATGTGGGTGATGGATGTGCTGTTCGCGTTCCCGGGCCTGATCCTGGCCATCCTGGCGGTCAGCGTGCTGGGGGAGGGACTGTTTAACACGATCCTTGCCATCTCGTTGTTTTCGCTGCCGGTCTATGCCCGTCTTAGCCGTAACCTCACCCTCGAATTGCGCGGGGTCGGCTACGTCCAGGCAGCCGGTGCGCTCGGCGCCGGACCGGTCCACATCCTCCTCCACCACATCCTGCCGGCGATCCTGCCGCCGCTGCTGCTGCAGGCGACCCTTACCGCCGGAACCGTCGTGCTGGCCGCCGCGAGCCTGTCCTTCCTGGGGCTGGGCGCGCAGCCGCCGCTGGCCGAATGGGGTGCCATGATGAGCGACGGCCGCAACTATGTCGGCGCCGATATCTATCCCGCATTGTTTCCCGGCCTCGCCATCGCCCTGACGGTGTTCGGGTTCGACCGGCTCGGCGAAGGCGTGCGCGACCTGCTCGATCCGAGGAGCCGACTGCCGTGACGCGAACCGCCACCCTCTGCGCCGATATCGGCGGATCGACGATCAAGATGGCGCTGCTTGACGGCGAGGGCGGCATCCTGGCCCGCGAGCGGCTGCCGACGCCGGCCGATGATTTCGCCGCCTTCGCGCAGGCGCTCGATGCATTCGCCCAACGCCATGACCCCGGCGGCCATCTGGCTTTCGGCCTGTCCCTGGCGGGCATCTTCGACCCGGCCAGCGGTCGCGCCACCTGCGCCAATATTCCCTGCCTCACCGGCCGCCCGCTGGCCACTGAGCTCGCCGCCTCGCTAGGCCGCCCGGTCGCCATCGCCAACGATGCCGACTGCTTCGCGATCGCCGAAGCGACCTGGGGCGCCGGGCGCGGCCATCGGATCGTGTTCGGGGTGATCCTCGGCTCGGGGGTCGGCGGCGGCCTGGTCGTGGATCAGCGCCTGGTGGTGGGCGAGGGCGGCTTCGGCGGCGAGTGGGGACATGCCCCGGTGGTGCCCGACCTGCCGGACCTTCCGGGACGGTTCCCGTGCTTCCCGTGCGGCTGCGGCCAGACCGGCTGCATCGATACCATAGGCGGTGCGCGCGGCCTGGAGCGCCTGCACGTCTTTCTCCACGGCCAGCCCGAGCGGAGCGAGCGTATCGTCATCGCGTGGATCGCCGGCGACGTCCAGGCAGGCCGGACCATCGCGCTCCATGTCGATCTGGTATCGCGCTACCTGGCCCTGGTCGCGAACACCGTGGGGGCCGGAATCATCCCGGTGGGCGGCGGCCTCGGCACCGTGGAGCCGCTGATCGCGCTGCTCGACCAGTCGGTCCGCACCCGTATCCTGCGCCGCACCGACCGCCCGCTGGTGGTGCCGGCCCAGCACCATACCGACGCCGCCCTGCTCGGTGCGGCACTGCTCATGGACCAGGCTGCGTAGGCTCGATCCGCACCGCCGCTACTTCTTCGTCCCGCGCTCACGTAGGAAGACCGTGGTCGCAATGGCGGTGTAGCCGACCGTGATGATCAGCGTGATCAGCGGCCACAACGGAAACGCGGCCGCCGAACCCGGCGCGGCGGCGCGGTAGACAACCAGGTCCTGGCCGAAGACCAGCGCATTGAGCGCCACCAGCGTCCCGCCGATCCAGATACCCCATGAACCGCGCATCCCTTGATCCCCTGCTTAGCGGACCACGTGCCGCAGTTCCGTGTTCTGATAACAGCTTGGCCTTGAGACAAGCTACGATCTGTCCGCGTCGCGTCGGAGCAGCGCCATCAATCAATCTGTGCCTCTGTCTAGCCGGGATGCCTGATCGAACTCGACTACGTCCCTGCGGCGTCGGGCACGCTCACCCGCCCGGCTCAGCCGAGGTTTCTGCATGATCGGGAACCAGGATGACATGCGCCCGTATGAGATCGTTGCCTGGGCGAGCCGGCGCTTTCTCTCGGAGTGGGCGATGCGATGAACGATGACCGTTTGATCGTGACCGAACATCGGGCAGGGCGGCCAATACTCCTTGCGCTGCTGTCCGTACCCGTCACCTGCTTTACGGGCACGCTCGCAACCGACATCACTTACGCATCGACCGCGAACATGATGTGGGCGAATTTCTCGGCGTGGCTGCTCGCGGCGGCGATGGTCGGCTCGGTGCTGGCCCTGATCGTCTGGGGTATCGGTCTGGTGATCGAACGGCGTGGTCGCAGGGCGCGACCGGCCTGGCCGGCCGTCGGGGGTGCCGTCGTCGTGCTGGTTCTCGGGTTCCTGGACAATCTGGTCCACAGCCGCGACGGCTGGACGTCTGTCGTGCCGGCCGGCCTGTCCCTGTCTGTCCTGACCGTCCTTGCGATGCTGGTCACGGGCTGGCTTGGTTCTGCGCCGGTGCGGTCATGAGGCGTGCAGCGTCCGGTCGCACCGTGCACTTGGCACGGGCCGCCATCTCGATCCTGACGCTTCTCGCTACAAGCGCTCACGCCAAGGAGTTCGACACAACCACGCAGATCGGCCCGCATCCCGTACTACCGGCGCCTCATCAATATCTGTTTCCGCCGATGCATCTGGCCGTGGTGACTCCATGGAAGACGGGTGAGACCCCGACGGTCCCTGCCGGCCTGCGCGTACAGGCGCTGGCCACGGGCCTGCAGCATCCGAGGTCGGTCTACACCCTGCCGAACGGCGATGTGCTGGTCGTTGAATCGCGCGGTCCTGGTTCCGAGCCGGTCACGCGACCCAAGAACATCATCATGGCCTGGATCAAGACGTTTGCGACCTCGAGCGGACCGGAGACCGGGAGCAACCGGATCACGCTGTTGCGGGACACGCACCATGACGGCAAGCCCGACGTGAGGACGGTGTTTCTGGACCACCTGCATTCGCCCTTCGGCGTGGCGCTGATCGGCAACGATCTCTACGTGGCCGACACCGATGCCATCCGGCATTATTCCTACGTCCCTGGCGAAACCAGCATCGCGGATCCCGGCACCATATTGACGCCGTTGCCAGGTGGTCCGATCGACCACCACTGGACGAAGAGCCTGGTTGGCAGCGAAGACGGCACCAAGCTTTATGTCGGCGTCGGTTCGAACAGCAACATCACCGAGAACGGGATGGCGGCGGAACTCGATCGTGCCGCGATCTGGGAGGTGGACCGGACCACCGGAGCGCACCGGATTTTTGCCAGCGGCCTTCGCAATCCGAACGGCCTGAGTTGGGAACCACAAACTCATGCACTCTGGGCGGTCGTGAACGAGCGTGACGAACTCGGTCCGAACCTGGTTCCGGACTACATGACGTCGGTCAAGGATGGCGCCTTCTACGGCTGGCCGTACAGCTATTACGGGCAGCATGTCGATCCGCGCGTCCGGCCGCAGCGGCCGGATCTGGTGGCGAAGGCGCTGATGCCCGACTATGCGCTGAGCTCGCATGTCGCACCTCTTGGAATGGTTTTCGACACAGGCGACGGATTGCCGGCCCGTTATGCCGGCGGCGCGTTCGTCGGCGAGCACGGCAGCTGGGATCGCCAGGTCCTGAACGGCTACAAGATCGTCTTCGTCCCGTTCGCCAATGGCCGCCCGAGCGGCATGGCACAGGACGTGGTCACCGGCTTCCTGGACAGTAAAGGCCATGCGCGCGGTCGGCCGGTTGGTCTGGCACTCGACGGGACCGGCGCGCTGCTGATTGCCGACGATGTGGGAAATACGGTGTGGCGCGTCGATGTCGACGCCCGACCTCAGACGGCTAGCGTGCGCTGACGGAATTGCCGATCTGCCCTTGATCGCCGGCTTCCCGTTTCGACCGGCTCAAGCCTAGAACGGACAGCTCGCCTCAGCGTGATGCGAACGCCTTGCTATACTACGACGCAAAAGAGGAGCCTACCCAGATGGGCAAACTCTCCAGAAGCAAGCAATTCATGATGTTCGTAAGGTTGGCTGGGGGACCTGGATTCGAACCAAGGCTGTCCGAGTCAGAGTCGGAAGTTCTACCGCTAAACTATCCCCCAAGCGGGCACGTTCGGTGCGGCCGAGGAGGTAGCACTCAGTCGGGGCGCTGGCAACCGCCATTGGCTTGATCCGGCGACCGGCCCGAATATGACTTGCTCCCTGTGCTGGGGCAGTCGAAGAATGACTCGGTCACAAGCGGCGGAGGGCACTTGGCGATGGTCGAGCATGCCGTTCCCCCGGAGCCGGTCGAGCATGACCACCGTCTGGAGACCCCGGACGCGCTGCTGGCGCGCAGCAACGGGCCGACCTATGCGGCCCTCGATCTCGGCACCAACAACTGCCGCCTGCTGATCGCCGCACCCACGCGACAGGGGTTCAGGGTGATCGACAGCTTCAGCCGCATCGTCAGGCTGGGCGAGGGGCTGCATAGCTCCGGACGCCTCAGCGATGAAGCCATGGACCGGACGATCGGCGCCCTTCATGCCTGCGCCAGCCGGCTCGGCCGCCGCCGGCTGCGCGGCATGCGCGCAGTCGCGACCGAGGCCTGCCGCCGTGCAGAGAACGGCCGCTCATTCCTCGATCGCGTCCGCCAGGAAACCGGCCTGTCGATCGACGTGATTTCAACGCGCGAGGAGGCTGAACTGGCGCTTGAGAGCTGCGCCGCCCTCCTGCAGGCCGACTTGCCCGATCGTGCCAACTCGCCGGCCAATGGCTTCGACCGGTCCGACCCATCCGAATGCTACCCGTTCGGCCTCCACCGGACCGACGAGGCCGACCGCGCCCGCAGCCGGGCCTTGCTGTTCGACATCGGCGGTGGCTCGACCGAGATCGCCTGGATCCGCGTCGGCGACTGCAGCGCCGTGGGCGGGGGCGCGGACAGGTCGAGACCCGAGCTGGTCGGCTACCAGAGCCTGCCGCTCGGCGTGATCACCCTGGCGGAGTTGTTCGGCGACGATGCCTTCACCCAGGGCGGCTACGAGGCGATGGTCGAACACGTGAGCGCCCAGCTCAAGCGCTTCGAGGCGGTGCACTGCATTGGCCGCGAGGTCCGGCGGGGCGCCGTCAGGCTGCTGGGCACCAGCGGAACCGTCACCACGCTTGCCAGCATGGCCCTGGGGCTGCGTCGCTACCGCCGCGCCTTGGTCGATGGCGTGGTCCTGTCGCGACAGGCGGCGCACGACGCGATCGCCCAGCTTCGTGCACTCGGCCCCGAGGGGCTGCGGATGCATGGCTGCGTCGGCAGTGAGCGGTCGACCTACGTGCTGCCCGGCTGTGCCATTTTCGATGCAATCCATCGGCTCTGGCCCACCGACAATGTGGTGGTGGCGGACCGCGGCCTCAGGGATGGTATGTTGCTGCGTATGATGCGAGACCGCAGTCCGATGGACAGATCCCAACCCTACCACGCACCCGAAGCAGTCGCTCCGGCTGCTGTCCGGCCGCCGTTAGGCTCAGTCTCTACGGCGCTGTCCTGATGGCGAAGCGTCCCGTCGGTAGTTCCGCGAAAGGCTCTGCCGGCGGTTCCGGCAATGCGCCGAGCGTTCCGGGACGGGGCCCGGGCAAGACCGGCGAGAACAGGCCCGGTGCTGCCACCACGAAGGGCGATGCGGCGACCGCACAGACCGCACGGTCCAAGGCCGTGTCGCTGCGGACGGCGCGTGGGCGTACCACCGCCCAGCAGCGCTGGCTGAGCCGGCAGCTCAACGATCCCTACGTCGTGGCTGCGCGTAAGCAGGGGTGGCGGTCGCGCGCCGCCTTCAAGCTCATCGAGCTGGACGACAAGTACAAGCTGATCCGGCCCGGTATGCGGGTGATCGACCTCGGCACGGCACCCGGTGGCTGGGCACAGGTCGCGGTCAAGCGCGGCGCCACGCATGTGGTTGGCGTTGACCTGCTGCCGGTCGAGCCGGTCCGCGGCGCCGAGATTATCCAGGGCGACTTCAACGATCCGGACCTGCCATCGAAGCTCCGGGACATGCTCGGTGGCCCGGCCGACATCGTGCTGTCCGACATGGCGCCGAACACCACCGGCCACTCGCCGACCGACCACATGCGCATCATCGATTTGGCTGAACTGGCGCTGTTCTTCGCGATGGAGGTCCTGGTCGAGGGCGGCAGCTTCATCGCCAAGGTGTTCCAGGGCGGCTCCGAGAAGCAGATGCTGATCCCGATGAAGCAGGCCTTCGCGGTCGTGCGCCATGCCAAGCCGCCGGCAAGCCGGAAAGAGTCCAGCGAGTTGTATGTCGTGGCGACCGGCTTCCGTCCGGATCGGGCGCAGGTCCTGCGCGACGCGTTCGCGGCGTCCCGGGAATAGAATGCCGTTCGTGAGGCCAGCCGATACGCATTCCCGTGATGCAGAGCGCCGGAGGCTCGAGGAACAGAGCTACGGGATGCGCAACTGGCGCCTCTGGGGCCCGTACCTCGGCGATCGACAGTGGGGCACGGTCCGCGAGGACTATAGCGAGAACGGCAACGCCTGGACTCATTTTCCGCATGAGCAGGCGCGGTCCGTCGCGTATCGCTGGGGCGAGGATGGTCTTGCCGGCATAAGCGACGAATGCCAGCGCCTGTGTCTGTCGCTCGCCTTGTGGAACGGCCAGGACGAGATCCTAAAGGAGCGGCTGTTCGGCCTGACTGGCCCTCAGGGAACCCACGGCGAGGACGTCAAGGAGCTGTACTGGCATCTCGACGCACTGCCGTCGCATGCCTACCTGCGCATGCTCTACAAATACCCGCAGGCGGCTTTTCCGTACGCCAGCCTGGTCGAGGAAAGCCGCAAGCGGTCGCGTGACGAGGGCGAGTTCGAACTGCTGGATACCGGCCTGTTCGAAGATGATCGCTATTTCGATGTGATGATCGAATACGCCAAGGCCGCCGAAGCCGACATCCTGATGCGCGTGACCGCTACAAATCGTAGCGCCGAGCCGGCGGAACTGCATCTGCTGCCGCAGCTGTTCTTCGCAAACCATTGGTCATGGCGCGAGAACCATCCTAAGCCATCGATGCGCAACCACGGCCCGAACCGCGTTGTCGCCGAACATCGTATGCTCGGTCACTACACGTTCCATCTCGAAGACGGCGCGGACGTGTTGTTCTGCGAGAACGAGACCAACCCGCGCACCCGGGGTCAGGACCCGGGCGAGGGTGTCTACAAGGACGGTTTCCACGACCGTATCGTGCACGGCCTTGAGCAGGCCGTCCGATCCGATGGCCCGGCGACGAAGTGCGCAGTCTGGCACAGGCGCATTCTGGAGCCGGGCGAGAGCTGGACGATCCGCGTTCGACTGGTGCGCGGCGAGCCGATCATTCCGCCGTTTGCCGGCTTCGACGCGATCGTGGACGCACGGCGCGGCGAGGCGGACCGGTTCTACTCGGCTCTGCAGAAAGACATTCCCGACGCCGACGTACGGCTGGTGCAGCGACAGGCGCTCGCCGGGATGATCTGGAACAAGCAGTTCTATGCGATCGACGTGTATCGCTGGCTGCGCGGTGATCCCGCGCTGCCGCCGCCGCCGACAAACCGCAAGCGGGGCCGCAACAGCGACTGGCGGCACATGAATGCCGCCGACATCATCTCGATGCCGGACAAGTGGGAATATCCCTGGTTCGCCGCTTGGGATCTCGCATTCCACTGCGTGACCTTCGCGATGATCGATAGCGCCTTCGCCAAGGACCAGCTGCTGCTGCTGTCCTCGGAGGCATACATGCACCCGAACGGCCAGATTCCGGCGTACGAATGGAATTTCGGCGATGCCAACCCGCCCGTGCAGGCTTGGGGCGCTTGGCGCGTCTACCAGATCGAGAAGGAACAGAACGGCGTCGGCGATCGCAGCTTCCTGGAGCAGATTTTCCACAAGCTGCTGCTGAACTTCGCCTGGTGGGTCAACCGCAAGGACAACCAGGGTCGCAACGTGTTCCAGGGCGGCTTCCTCGGGCTGGACAATATCGGTGTGTTCGACCGGTCACGGCCGCTGCCGATGGGCGGCTATCT
The DNA here is from genome assembly GCF_013201075.1 of Lichenicola cladoniae. NCBI lineage: Bacteria > Pseudomonadati > Pseudomonadota > Alphaproteobacteria > Acetobacterales > Acetobacteraceae > Lichenicola > Lichenicola cladoniae. The sequence continues at coordinate 2,060,178 of NZ_CP053708.1, forward strand.
CGACCAGACCGATGGCACCGCCTGGATGGCGATGTTCGCCCTGAACATGATGCGGATTTCACTCGAGCTCGCCCTCGAGGACAACGCGTTCGAGGATATTGCATCCAAATTCTTCGAGCATTTTCTCTATATCGCCCAGGCAATCAACGACATCGGCGAACGCGGTGTCGGCTTGTGGAGCGAGAGCGACAAGTTCTTCCACGACGTCCTGAATTTGCCCGATGGCAGCATGCGCGAACTGAAGCTTCGCTCGATGGTCGGCCTTACGCCGCTGTTCGCGGTCGAGACGCTGGAACCCGACATGCTCAAGCGGCTGCCGAACTTCTCGCGCCGGCTGCATCTGTTCCTGAGCCGCCGTCCGGACCTCGCAGGGTTGGTCGCGCGTTGGGACGAGCCGGGGATCGGCGAGCGGCGCCTGCTCTCCCTGTTGCGCGGGCATCGGATGAAGCGGCTGTTGCTGCGCGTGCTTGATCCGGCCGAGTTCCTGTCGGATCATGGCATCCGCTCGCTATCGCGCTACCACGCCGACAACCCGTACGTCTTCGAAAGCGACGGAGCCCGTATCGACGTCGGCTACGAACCAGGCGAGAGCCGTACCGAGATGTTCGGCGGCAATTCCAATTGGCGCGGGCCGATCTGGTTCCCGATGAACTTCCTGATCGTCGAGGCGCTGGACAGGTTCCACGACTATTATGGGCGCGACTTCCTGGTCGAGTGTCCGACCGCGTCCGGCCAGTTCCGTACGTTGCACGATATCGCCGACGACATTGCCGAACGCCTTACCCGGCTGTTCACGCGCGACGCGGACGGCAGGCGGCCGATCTATGGCGATTGCGAGAAGCTGCAGAGCGATCCGCATTTTGCCGGTCTCGTGCTGTTCCACGAATATTTCCACGGTGACACCGGCAAGGGCCTCGGCGCGTCCCACCAGACCGGTTGGACCGGCCTCGTCGCCAACCTCATGGCCCGGCGGCGCGCCAGCAACGGCTGAGTCCACTACGGTCAGTGTGCTGCCGCGGCCAGTCCGTCAGCAGTGAACCGGTTTTCAATATCCGGCGCCAGAGACTGATACGTCTTCATGAGCAGACGCAGCTTTCCCTGCATCCGTGTGTTGCCTGGCAAGGCGGCGACGAGATCGGCTGGATGGCCGAATGCCCGCTGCGCATAGCTTTCGAAGTCGTTCTCGCGGCCGGTCATACCGAGAGCGGTGGCGAAACCATCTCGGTTGAGGAGACTTCCGCCGTCACTGGCACCAGGATCCTGCAGTTCGTGCTTGTATGTTGTCTCGTCTCCGTAGCGAAAACCGTCAGGGTTGAACTTTTCCCATTCTGACCAATCCGGCTGAGCATGCATCAACACCAGAGCCGCGAAGCTGTTATGGAGGGAGGCTATCTCGTAGGCCACGTTCAGGTCCGCGGCTTCGCAACTTACCGCAATGAGGCCGGGTGCATGAAACCCGCCGATCCGGATGTCCCAGGCATGGATCATGTCGGCCAAGGCCAACGTGTGGACCAGGGATCGTACCAGGGCGGGCGGATAGATGGAGAGCGCATCGCTCACTCGATGGAGACAAGGCTGCCGGTCGGCATCGGCCAGATCCCGCATGGTGACCGGCCTGTCGGGTCTCGCGACTGTCGGCACGATTCGGGTCGACAGGTTCTGGGTCACGATCGACAGGCCCAGCCTGTCCCGAAGCATATCGAGATCGTTGGCGCGAGCGGGAGCACTTCCCACCAACAGAATGCCGATGCAGAAGGCCCGGCTGAGGATGGCCATGGTCAATGCGCGAAGGCGCGAGACCACATGCCTCCCGCCACCGCGAGTGCGGCCGGATCGACCTCCGCGTCCGCGCCCCACGTTATGATGTTGGTGGCCAGGACGCCCAACACGAGAATCGCGGCGCCCGGCACCAAGACGCCCGGACGGTCCCACCAGGCGCGACCGCCGGTGTCCGACGCCACCTGAGGTGGGTTGCCGCCGGACGACGTGCCGGCGGAACCAGCGCGTGACGGAGACGCCGCCGTTGCGAAATCATGGCCCCGGGGTGCTGCGGCCGTCGCGAAGTCGTGCGCGGCCGCACCGCTTGGACTTGGCGGCGCGCCGATCCGGGGTCGTATGTCGATCGTCAGGGTGACTGACTCGCCTACGAACAGCGTCATCGGAGGCAAGCGTCCCGCCAGCCTGGGGATGCTGATCTTGGTTCGGAACGCCGGGCGTGGGTCGCTGGTGTCGATGACCGACCCGACGGAGATCAGGCTTGGTGGCACGCCGACGGCATTGGCGGTCATCAGGTTCTCGAAAGTGATCTTTCGTGAGGCCTGATCGAAGGATACTTTTGCGCTGCTGACCAGTTGGTTCAGGGCGGTGTCGGTGTGTTGCTTCGCCGCGAGCTCGTAACCCTTGTCCGTGAAGGTGAGCAGGTCGACCTGCCTGTCCATCCACAGATAGATCTGCCCCTGATACCTGATTTCGTAATCGAATGCCGGTGACGATCCTTTGGCCGGTTGCATCAAATCCAAATTATACTTGAAGGCCGGGCTGTTGACATGTGTCCGCCGGTTAGCTTCAGGCTTTGCATTGAAGCTTGAAGCGCGATGGCTGCCGGCGAGGCTCGGGCGCGGGTTCGCATACTGAGTGGTTGAAGAGCCCGGCGCCGAACAGGCCGCGGCAGTCGGACCATGATGTGCATGTGTGCTTCCGGCAGGAGCGGTCGCTGATCGGATTAGAGGCCTGGTGTGTTGCAGTGGATGCCTGAGCGGACGATGTCTGGCCCGGATCAGGATCACCTGGCCGATCTGAAGCCGGTCAGGGTCCAGCAAACGCGGTTTTGCGTGACTATGGGGGCCCGCGTGATAAGCGAACAGAGATGGCCACAGCTCGGCTTGCCCCAGTTCCTTCGCGGCAATCCCGGAGAGGCTCTCGCCAGCCCGAACGATGTGATGTCGCATGTCAAGTCTCCATGGTCAGCACTCAGGTCCGGCCTTTGCAGCTTAACAGAGCCAGGATCGCGCACCAGCATAACTGCGGCCACTTCGCCGAGCTGAAGCCATGGCGCTGAACTGGACCGCCTTAAGCTGCGCCGCTGCTGCCCTCGTCGGTGCGGGGGTTGTTCATGGCCTGATCAGACTGGCGGACATGCTGGACCGCTCCGGGCGCGTTGCGCATCGCGACTGGATCATACTGGCGGGGTTGATTGTCTGGATTGCTTTGCTGGTCGCCGCCCTTCGCCTGATCGACCTGGTTGCTCCGGATCTCGCCGATCCGGTGGCGGCGGCGGCGGTGCTGGGAATGACGATAGGTAAGCCGATGCCTGGATCTGGACAACGTCCCGGCATCCGGTTCGAGAGCGAAGACTAGCCTACGGCGATCCGCTATGAGTCGTTGAAGATCTTCCCAGCCCTTCCCGGCTTCGTTTTAAGTCTGTGGATCGCCGGAATGCTTGCGCCGGCGTGCCTGTCGTTGTAGGGGGACCCGCCAAAGGTCGGGAACCCGAGGTGCTGCCGCCGAGCTGTCGATGGATCCCATCGGCTCGCCATACGGGCGCTCCCAGACAGGAGAGTCGCGTCATGGATGCCGCCCAAGCTGCTGCCTCCGCCCGATATTCGTTCGACGATCGTATCCGCGAGGCGCTCGCCTTCGACGACGTGCTGGTCGTGCCCGGCTATTCCGAGGTGCTGCCGAACGCCACCGACACCCGCACCCGCCTGACCCGCCGGATCGGCCTCAACATCCCGCTGATCTCGGCCGCCATGGATACGGTCACCGAGGACGCGATGGCGATCGCCATGGCGCAGCAGGGCGGCATGGGCGTCATCCACAAGAACCTGAGCATCGAGGAGCAGGCCGAGCACGTCCGCCGGGTGAAGCGGTTCGAGAGCGGCATGGTGGTCAATCCGGTGACCGTCAATCCGCACCAGACCCTGGCCGAGGTGCGGGCGATCATGGCGCATAACCGGATCAGCGGCCTGCCGGTGGTCGAGCCCGGCACCGGTATCCTGGTCGGCATCCTGACCAACCGCGACGTCCGGTTCGCGACCGACCCGGACGCGCGGGTTGAGCAGATGATGACCCGCAGCGACCTGATCACCGTGACCGACGGCGCCACGCCCGACCAGGCCCGCCAGCTTCTGCACAAGAACCGCATCGAGAAGCTGCTGGTGGTGGACGGGCAGGGGCGATGCATCGGCATCATCACCGTCAAGGACATGGACAAGGCGGTGGCACATCCGCTCGCCAACAAGGACGAGATGGGCCGACTGCGCTGCGCGGCTGCAACCGGCGTCGGCGAGGACGGCTTCGCGCGCGGCAAGGCGCTGATCGAGGCCGGCGTCGACCTGCTGGTGATCGACACGGCACACGGCCATTCCGCCGGCGTGCTGGCCGCGGTCGAGCGCGTGAAAGCACTCTCGAACGACGTGCAGGTGATTGCTGGCAACGTCGCCACCCCGGAAGCCGCGATCGCGCTGATCAACGCCGGAGCCGACGCGGTCAAGATCGGCATCGGCCCGGGCAGCATCTGTACCACACGGGTCGTCGCCGGCGTCGGCGTGCCGCAGTTCAGCGCGGTCATGGAGACCTCGGCCGCCTGCCACGAGCATGACACCCCGGCGATCGCCGACGGCGGCGTGCGAACCTCCGGCGACATCGTCAAGGCGATCGGCGCCGGAGCGGACGTGGTGATGGTCGGCAGCCTGCTTGCCGGCACCGAGGAAGCACCCGGCGAGGTGTTCCTGTATCAGGGGCGCTCCTACAAGGCCTACCGCGGCATGGGCAGCCTCGGAGCAATGGCCCGCGGGTCGGCGGACCGCTATTTCCAGCAGGACATCAAGGACACGCTCAAGATGGTGCCTGAGGGCATCGAGGGCCGCGTCGCGTTCAAGGGCGGCATGGCGGCGGTGGTGCATCAGCTCGTCGGTGGGCTACGTGCTGGAATGGGCTATACCGGCAGCGCCAATATCGCCGACCTGCAGACCCGGACGCGGTTCCGGCGGATCACCGGCGCAGGACTGCGCGAGAGCCACGTCCACGACGTGGCGATCACGCGGGAAGCTCCGAACTACCGCCAGGATTAAGGGGTCCGCCCCCGAAGACCCCGCCAGAGGACAGTCGTCCTTTGGAAACCTAGGTTCTAAGGGCGGCGCCCTGGCCTTGCCCTTGGAATGATCATGACCCCCACCGCCCGCCTGGCCGCCGCCATCGACCTGCTGTTCCAGATGGAATCCACGCCCAAGCGTCCTGCGGATGCGGTCGCCAACAACTTCTTTCGCGAGCGCCGCTACATCGGCGGCGGCGACCGGCGCGACGTGTCGACCCAGGTCTGGGCGGTGCTGCGTGCCTGGCGCCGGCTGGAATGGTGGCTGAAGCGCGCCGGCGGCGAGGCCCAGCCGCGTCTGCTGGTCGGCGCACTGCTGGTGCTCGAGGGCCGTCCGGTGGAGAGCCTGGCCCGCGCCTTCTCCGGCGGGCGTTATGCGCCGGACGTGCTGGAGCCGTATGAAGCCCGCGTACTGCGCGCCCTGGAAGGCCATACACTCGACCATCCGGAGATGCCGGAGGCGGTGGCCCTCGAGGTTCCGGACTGGCTGCTGCCGCTGCTGCAGGAACAGTTCGGCGACCAGACCGCTGCCGAGATCGCGGCGCTGACCTCGCCCGCGACGCTCGACCTGCGGGTCAACCTGCTGCGCACCACGCGGGCAGAAGCAGCCGCCGCGTTGCTGGAGGAAGGCATCGAGGCCCATCCCACCCGCCTGTCCGACTGGGGCCTGCGCATCACGTCGCGCCAGCCGGTGATGGCGACCAAGGCATTCCGCGACGGGCTCGTCGAGATCCAGGACGAGGGCAGCCAGCTCGTGGTCCAGGCGGTCGGCGCCGGACCGGAGATGCGGGTGCTGGACTACTGCGCCGGTGCCGGCGGCAAGACCCTCGGACTGGCGATGACGATGGACAATCGCGGCCACATCGTTGCCTGCGACGTCTCGGAGCCACGTCTCGATGGCGCCGTGCGCAGGCTGCGCCGGGCCGGCGTCCATAACGTGGAGCGGCACCTGCTGGTGCAGGGCGACAAGTGGGCAAAGCGCCGCGCCGCCAGTTTCGACCGCGTGCTGGTGGACGCTCCCTGCACCGGCACCGGCACCTGGCGCCGCAACCCGGATGCCAGGCTACGGCTGACCCGGATCGATCTCGACGAACTCACCGCCAAGCAGTCCGGCATCCTGGACGCGGCGGCTGGCCTGGTCCGGCCGGGCGGACGGCTCGTGTATGCGACGTGTTCGGTGCTGCGCGAGGAGAACGCTGCCCAGATAGAGGCATTCCTGGCCCGCCATCCCTCGTTCTCGATGCTCGACCTGCACGATCCGGCGACCCTGGATGCGCCGATCTCAGCCTCTGCCCTGTCGCCCGACCAGCCGTTCCTGCGGCTGACGCCGCGCCAGCATTCGACTGATGGCTTCTTCACCGCGGTGCTCATGCGCGCCGCCTGAGGCAACCACCCGCGAGGGTCCGCCTTTTTACAGCTGCCTCCATCTCGCATGCACCTGCCTGCGAGCGGACAGGCATGTGCAAAAGGGTTCATCCATGCAGGAAGGCATCGCGATCGGCGTGCTGTGCGTGCTGGTCGGCGGCGTGGCGGCCCAGTGGATCGCCTGGCGCCTGAAGCTTCCGGCGATTGTCCTGCTGTTCGCGCTCGGGCTGCTGGTCGGCCCGGTGTTCGGCATCATCCATCCAAGCGTCACGTTCGGGCGATTCCTGTCGCCGATGGTCGGGCTCGCCGTCGCGATCATCGTGTTCGAAGGCGGCCTGGCGCTCGATTTCCGGGAATGGCGCGCAGCGGGCGAAGGCGTACTCCGCCTGACGGCGTTCGCCCTGCCGATCAACTGGGCGCTTGGCACGCTGGCCGCGCATTACGTCGGCCAACTCGGCTGGGGGCCGGCATTCCTGTTCGGTGCGATCACCGTGGTGACCGGGCCGACCGTCGTGCTGCCGCTGCTGCGTCACACCAGGCTGCAGCGGCGGACCGCGGCATTCCTGCGCTGGGAGGCCATCCTCAACGACCCTGTCGGCGCGATCCTGGCCACCCTGGTGCTGGAGGTGCTGCTGATGCGCACCGGCGCCGGGCCGGGAGCGTTCCTAACCGGCATCCTGCCCAACATGCTGCTCAGCCTCGGGCTCGCCATCGTGGCCGGTGTCCTGCCGGCACTGCTGGTGCGCTGGGCCTTCCTGCGCGACCAGATGCCGGAGATCCTGAAAACGCCGGTGCTGCTGACGACCGCGCTGATGGTCTATGCCGGCTGCAACGCCCGAATGGAGGGCGCCGGCCTGATGGCATCGACGGTGTTCGGCATGGCGCTGGCCAACCTCAAGGTTCCCGGCATTTCCGAGCTTCGCCGGTTCAAGGAGAGCCTGGTGGTGCTGATGGTGTCGGCACTGTTCGTGATCCTGACCGCGGACCTGGATCGCGCCGTGCTGGCGCGCCTGTCCTGGCCGATCATCGGGCTGACCGTGACATTGCTGTTCGTGGTCCGTCCGTTGGCGATCCTGATCTCGACCGCACGCAGTTCGCTGACCGGCCCGGAGCGGCTGCTTGCAGCATGGATCGCGCCGCGCGGCATCGTGGCGGCAGCGGTTGCCGGCGTGGCCGGACTGCGGCTGCAACAGGCCGGCTACCCGACGGCGGAGTTGGTGATGCCGGCGGTGTTCGCGACGATCGCCGCGACGATGGTGCTGCACGGCTTCACCCTGCGGCCGCTGGCTCGACGGCTGAAGCTGACCTTGAGCAATTCCCCGGGCCTGGCGGTGGTCGGTGCGTCGGGATGGACCACCGACCTGGTTGGCGTGCTGAACCGCCTGGATGTGCCGGTGCTGCTGGTGGACACCTTCCCCGGCGCGCTGGCGGCGGCACGGGCGGAACAGGTGCCGGTGCTGCAGGCCGAACTCCTGTCCCAGCACGGCTTGCACGGGCTGGAGGATAGTCCGGTCGACTACCTGATCGCGGCTACCCCGGACCCGATCTATAACGGCCTGGTCTGCGCAAGGCTGGCCCCGGAACTTGGCCGGGAACGGGCGTTCCAGGTCAGTCCGGGGACGGGCAAGCTCGACCTGTATCGTGGCCTCAGCCGCGACGCGCGCGGCAAGGTGCTGGGGCAGGAAGGCTGGGATTTCCCGACGCTCGACCGGCTATATCGCGAGGGCTGGCGCTTCGAGGCGGTGCCTGCACTGGACCCTTCGCTCGACCAGCTGCCGGAACCGGAGCCGGCGATCCCGGTCTCCATCGGCCAGCCGGCTCCATTGCCGCTGATGATCGTCCGGCAGGGTGGACGACTCGTCGTGATGTCGGTCGAGGATGTGGCTCAGGCGGAAGCGATCGCCGGCGACATGACGGTGCTTTTATGCCCTCCGGCACCTGCCGGCCGGGCCCCGCGAGTTGAACTGTTCGTTACGGCCTGAGGCGGATGGATCAGTTCAGCCGGGCACCTCGATCGCGGTAAGGCCGTCGGCCAGCACCGTGATCAGGGACGCCCGGTCGGTCGCGATGCAGCCCTCGGTCGGACGCCCGTCGCGATGGGCGACATGCAGGAATATCGCCGATCCACGGTCACGAACGACCGGCTGGTCGTTCCAGCCCAGCACGCCGATGACGTCGTACTGAGGGTCGTCCCGCCACAGGCGCTCGTGGCGCCCCGGATGGGGGAGCTCAACCATCGTGTTGTAATCTGGATGACGTGGATCGTCGCACCAGCCGTCGTCCGGGCCGAGAGCCTCCCGCGGCACCGCACAGACCGGCGCCGAGCCACGATCGGCCCGGTAGAGCACACGACGTAGCATGAGCAGTCCGGCCGGCGTCGCGTGGTCGCCTTCCTGCTTTTCGCGTCGTATTCCCGCGGCGCCGAGCGATACCGGCACGCTGATCGAGCCGATCCGGAGGCGGGCCTGGGTGCCGTTGACCTGATCGATGACCGCATGCCGCATATCGTGCTCCCGTCGCCGCCACTGTTGCGGTTACATTTACCTTGCAGTGACCAGATCGTTCACGACAATGTGCCTGTGATGCCGTCCATGCCCGTGTGCAGAGGTCAATGTCACCGCGTTGTGAAAGTAACAACTTTGCGGTGCTCACGAAACGAGATCCGTCGCGTTGTGTGAGCGTCGGGACATGACATGGACAGCACGAAGCAGCGTGCTGCCGATCAGGGAAGAAGGTTTTCAATGGCGGGTGAACGCCCAATTCTGATCGTGGACGATGACCAGGCCCTTCGGGAGGCATTGGTCGAACAGCTTCAGCTCGAGGGTGAGTTTGCCGTCGAGCAGGCCGAATCCATCGCGCAGGCGACGAGCCTGCTCAACGAGCCCTCGGCACGATACGACGCGCTGATCCTGGACGTGACGCTGCCGGACGGTGACGGGCGTGACTTCTGTGCCGATCAGCGTCGCCAGGGCCGTCGGATGCCGATCATCATGCTGACCGGCTCGGACGAGGAAGCCGATGTCGTGCGTGGCCTGGACGCCGGCGCAAACGACTACGTGGCTAAGCCGTTCCGGATCGCCGAGCTGCTGGCGCGGCTGCGGGCGCAGATGCGGATCTTCGAGAACAGCGAGGACGCGGTCTTCACGATCGGGCCCTACACGTTCCGCCCGTCCGCCAAGCTGCTGCAGGAGATGTCCCGCAACCGTCGGATCCGCCTGACCGAAAAGGAGGCGGCGATCCTCAAGTTCCTGTATCGCGCCGGAACCAGGCCGGTGCCGCGCCAGGTCCTGCTGAACGAGGTCTGGGGCTACAACGCCGCCGTCACGACGCACACGCTGGAAACCCACATCTATCGCCTGCGCCAGAAGATCGAGCCCAACCCCGCCAACGCGTGCCTGCTGGTGACCGAGGGTGGCGGATACCGTCTCGATCCCGAGGGTGGAACGGCCGCCGCCGCCTGAGACCGCGAGTTCGCTCCACGCTGGCTACAGCTCCAGGTCCATGGCCACCGGCACATGGTCCGAGGGGCCGGGCCAGTCCCGGGCACTCTCGTGAATGATCAACTGGCGCAGGCTCGGCACGAGGTCGGCTGATACCCAAACATGGTCGAGCCGCCGACCACGATTGGATAGCCTCCAGTCGCGATTGCGGTACGACCACCACGTATAGAGTTTCTGGTCCGCGGCCACGAATGTGCGCATCGCGTCGACGAAACCGGTATCGAGCCACGCCTTCATCCGCTCGATCTCCGGTTGGGTATGGCTCACCACGTCCTTGAGCTGCTTGTGGCTCCACACATCATGTTCCAGCGGCGCGATGTTGAGATCACCGACCAGGATGCAGCGGCGTGGCCGGTGCGTCGCGAAATACCGGGTTGCTTCCTCCACGAACGCCAGCTTGTGCGCATATTTCGGGTTCTCGACCGGATCGGGGATGTCCCCGCCGGCCGGGACATAGAAATCGTGGAGTTCGATCGGCCCGCTGGGTGCGTGGATGACTGCCGAGACGTGGCGCCGGTCGTTCTTCAGGCACCAGTCCGGCGCACCGCGGTCCGGTACGTCGGGGATCGCCGAGATCGGCAGACGCGAAAAAATCGCGACGCCGTTGTACGACTTCATACCGCGGCGAAGATAATGTGGGTAGCCGAGGCGGGCAGGCGCGTCCTCAGGGAAGAACTCGTCCGGGACCTTGGTCTCCTGCAGGCAGATGACGTCCGGCGATAGCTCGCCGACCAGCCGCTCGAGCAGCGGCAGGCGCAGGCGCAGTGAGTTGATGTTCCAGGTAACGATCCGCATGCCGGTCAGGTCGCGCATCCCGGCGCACTGCGCAAGGTCGCGATTACGCGCTCGGCGGATGCCGTGGTGGCTTGCCAAAGACCGCGCCTTGGCGCTGCGTTTGTCGCCATGAACGACGATACCGACCTGCACTCGACCCTCCTGACCCTCGACAGCCATATCGACATTCCGTGGCCAGGCGACGACGACCCGTTCGAGTCGAGCCCGAACCGGCGCGTGGACCTGGTGAAGATGCGCCAGGGCGGCCTGTGGGCCGGATGCTTTGCCGCCTACACCGGGCAGGGAAGGCTGGACCGGGCGGCCCACGCGGCTGCCACTGCGCGGGCGTTCGACATGCTCGACCGGATCGCCGGGATTGGTGCCATTACCGCCGAGGGAGGCATCGGTACGCGGGCCTGCACCACCGCCGACGCGATCGAGCAGGCGCACCGCGACCGGCAGATCGCCATCGTGCCGGCGATCGAGAATGCCTACGCGTTCGGCGAGGACCTGTCGGTCGTCGCTGCCTTCCGCGCGCGGGGTGCCTGCTACGTCACGCTCACCCATAACGGGCACAACGCCATTGCCGACAGTGCCATCCCGCGCCGGGACCTCGGCGACGACGAGACCAGGCATGGCGGCCTCAGTGCGTTCGGACGCGAGGCGGTGGCCGAGATGAACCGATGCGGGATGCTGGTCGATGTCTCGCATCTGTCCCGGCAGTCCATGCTGCAGGCGGCAGAACATTCCAGCACGCCGGTGGTGGCCACTCATTCCTGCGTGCGTGCCCTGTGCGACCATCGCCGCAATCTCGACGATAGCCAGCTCGACGTGCTGCGCGAGACCGGCGGGCTGATCCAGATTACTGCGATGCCGAGCTTCCTGCGGCTGCGCGGCACCATCGCCGAGGTCGGCGTTTCCGAGCTGGTGGACCACATCGACTACGTCGTGCGCCGGATCGGGGTGGCGCATGTCGGCATCAGCTCCGACTTCGACGGCGGTGGAGCCCTTCGCGATTGGAGCAATGCCGGCGAGAGCGCGAACGTGACGGCCGAACTGGTTCGGCGCGGCTATGGGAGGAGCGAGATCGAGGCTTTCTGGAGCGGTAACTTCCTCCGCCTGATGCGCCGGGCCGAAGCGGAAGCTCGACCCGTTCAGAGTGCCGCGCCGAACGAACCCGGCCTTTAAAGCTGCGCCGGCGGTGAAGGTTTGAGCGGGCAACCCTGCCCGTTTCGGCAACTTCGACAAAGCCGCTTCCTCATGCGGCTTTCCATGTCAAACTGAACAAAACATGACCGAACATAAGGGTCGTGTTGCATCAAGGGTGTGGATTCGTCCACCTCGGCCATTGACTCGGAGCATTTCCAACGAAATGGGCCAGTATGTTAATGGCGTGACAGGCGCCATTCCGGTGAATACAACAAATTCAACGACTTCGCCTGGATGCCTACAATCTGGGCAATCTGATCGAACGCCAGCTTTACCGCGCCCGGCGGCGATCTGTCCGGCATTGCCCCACAGACTTATCCACAGCGTCGGTGGAGAAAATCAGGACGTTGAAAAATCGCGGAAAATTCGGGCAAGCGGTCTTTGCAACTACGCTTCCGGCTCTCGCCGCACTAGATGAGGCGGCATGACGGAGACGGATACGATCGGCCAGCCTGACCACGCAGCCCGCAATAAGACAGCCAACGCGGCGCCTACCTTGCAGTCGATGCCGACCCGTCCGTCGGAGGTGCCTCCGGGTGTCCTGGCGATCGAGCGGGCGCTCCTGACCATGCCGCTATCGCCGGGCGTTTACCGGATGTTGGATGGGAAGGGCGAAGCGCTTTACGTCGGCAAGGCGCGCAGCCTCAGGAAGCGGGTCTATTCCTACACCCAGATCGGCCGGCTGCCGGAACGCCTGCGGCGGATGGTAAGCGAGACGGTCTCGATGGAGATCGTCACCACCCACACCGAGGCCGAGGCACTGCTGCTCGAGGCCAACCTCATCAAGCGGCTCAAGCCGCGCTACAACATCCTGTTGCGCGACGACAAGAGCTACCCGTGGCTCATGATGACCGACGGGCATGCCTTTCCGCAGATCACCAAGCACCGTGGCAAGCCGGGAAAGGGGGCCAGCTACTGGGGTCCTTTCGCGTCCGCCTGGGCGGTCAACCAGACCGTCACCGCGATGCAGCGAGTGTTCCTGCTGCGCTCCTGCAGCGACAGCGTGTTCACGACGCGCACGCGACCCTGCCTGCTGCACCAGATCAAGCGCTGCTCGGCTCCGTGCGTCGATCGGATCGACAAGGAAAGCTACGACAGGCTCGTGGCACAGGCGCGCGGCTTCCTGTCCGGCAAGGCCGGCAGCGTGCAAAAGGAACTCGCCGTCGAGATGGAGCACGCGTCCGAGGCGATGGAATTCGAAAGGGCGGCCGCCTTGCGCGACCGGATCCGCGGCCTGACCCACGTCCAGGGCAGCGGGATCATGAACCCGGCCAGCATCGAGGATGCCGACATCATCGCCATCCACCAGGCGGCCGGGCAGGCGTGCGTTCAGGTGTTCTTCATTCGAGGCGGCCGCAACAACGGCAATCGTGCCTTCTTCCCAACCAACGTGCGCGGCGAGGAGGCCGGCGAGGTGCTGTCGGCGTTCATCGCCCAGTTCTACGACGACAAGCCGCCGCCGCCGCTGCTGCTCCTGAACGTGGGCGTCCAGGAGCCGGAACTGATCGAGGAGGCGCTGACCTTGAAGGCAGAGCGCAAGGTCGAGCTGGCGGTGCCGCAGCGCGGCGAGAAGCGTGCCGTGGTGGATCACGCCGCCACGAACGCGCGCGAGGCGCTGGAGCGGAAGCTGGCCGAGGGAGCCGGCCAGGCGAAGCTCCTTGAAGGCGTGGCGGCGCTGTTCGGACTACCCGGCCTGCCGGAACGGATCGAGACCTACGACAACAGCCATATCATGGGCACCAACGCCTACGGCGTGATGGTCGTTGCGGGACCGGAAGGCTTCACGAAGCAGGCTTATCGCAAGTATTCGATTCGAGGACCGATCACGCCGGGCGACGATTTCGCGATGATGCGCGAAGTGCTGGAACGGCGGTTCGGCCGGGCCCTGCGCGAGCAGGCAGCAAAACAGGAGGAGGCCGGTGAGGCACCATCGCGACCGGACTGGCCCGACCTGCTGCTGATCGATGGCGGGCTCGGCCAGTTCTCGGCGGTGCGCCAGGTGTTGGACGACCTGGGCGTGAACGACGTCAAGCTGGTGGCGATCGCCAAGGGTCCCGACCGCGATGCGGGCCGGGAGTGGTTCCACACCGGCGATGGGCCGCCGTTCCAGCTGCCGCCGCGCGACCCGGTGCTCTACTATCTCCAGCGCCTGCGCGACGAGGCGCACCGGTTCGCGATCACGACCCATCGTGCCGGGCGCTCCAAGGCGATCGTGCAAAGCGAGCTGGACGAGATCCCCGGTATCGGCGCTGCCCGAAAGCGTGCGCTACTGAACCATTTCGGTTCGGCTCGCGGCGTGAAACAGGCCGGGCTCAACGATCTCGAGAATGCCCCGGGGATCAGCCGGGAGACCGCCCGCTCGATCTATGGGCACTTTCATGCAGGCTGGCGCGACTCCCAAAGCTGAACATCGGGCGCCACGCGCATGCATCGATGTATCGACCTGCCGCCGGTTGCGTTAGGCTTCAACCAGGAAACGGATCCGACCGATGCTGACCGACCTGCCGAACGTCCTGACCCTGTCCCGTATTGCCGCCATCCCGGTGCTGGTGGCGCTGGTGGCGGTGCATCGGCCGATGGCCGACCTGATCGCCTGCCTGCTGTTCATCCTGGCCGGCATCACCGACTACCTGGACGGTCACATCGCACGTGCGAGGCACCAGTTCTCCGATCTCGGGCGCATGCTGGACCCGATCGCCGACAAGCTGCTGATCGGCGCCTCGCTCATGGTGCTGGCCGGACTGGGCCGGTTGCCGCTGTGGGGCCTCTACCCGGCAATCGTGATCCTGCTCCGCGAGATCCTGGTCAGCGGGCTGCGCGAGCACCTTGCCGGCCGCCGCGTCAGCCTGCCGGTCACCCGGCTCGCGAAATGGAAGACCGCGTTCCAGATGGGAGCGTTGGGCGTCCTGCTGGCGGGAGACAGCACCGCCCGTCTGATCGGCATTGCCTGGCTACCGGTCGGACTGATCGGCGCATTGATGCTGTGGGTCGCGGCGTTGCTGACGCTGGTGACCGGCTGGGACTACCTGGTCACCGGCCTGCGTCATGTCGGTCAGCCCGAGGCCCGTTCCACGGCATCTTCCGGCCAGGCGGTTCCCTAGGCCGGATGTCCGGGCGCGTCGTCGGAATCGTCGGCCGGTCCGGCAGTGGCAAGACCACGCTGATCGAAGCGCTGCTCCCACGCCTGCGTGCACGTGGGCTGACCGTCTCCACCGTCAAGCACACTCATCATTCGGTCGACATCGATCCGCCCGGCAAGGATAGCCGCCGGCATCGCGACGCCGGTGCGCAGGAGGTGCTGCTGGTGTCCGAACGACGATGGGCGCTGATGCGTGAGACTCCGGTCGATCGCCCCTTGCTTCCCGAGCTCCTGGCCCGGATGGCACCGGTCGATATCGTGCTGGTGGAGGGATTCGGCCGCACGGAGGGTATGCGAATCGAGCTGGTGCGTGCGGATGTTTCGGTGCGTTCACGCAAGCGACCGCTCTTCCTCGACGATCCGGGAATCGACGCCGTGGCCTCGGATACGGAGGTGCCGGACTGGTCCGGAACCCTGCTCGACCTGAACAATCCGGACGCAATCTGTGTCTGGATTGCCGCGCTGCCGCATCCGTCTGATCACCCTCTCTTGAGCTAAACCCCTGGTTAAGGGCACAGTCCGACCTGGGGCGGCACATGGAGCCGCAGAGGGGATCACGATGCGGCGCTCCGCTATGCTTGGGACGTTACTGCTTCTGAGCAGCTGCTCGGGCCTGGGCAAATTCTTCAACGATACCGAGCGCCTGCCCGGCCAAAATCCGAATGCAGCCACCGGCGTCAGCGAGAACGTGCTGCGGTCGCGCGGCCAGACACCGATTGAGATGCCGATCGAGCCGCAGGCCGGCAACGTCTGGCCCGGTCCGCCGCAACCGCTGCCGTCGCTCAGCGACGTGTCGCGCAATGGCGGCCAGACCAACGGCGCGCTGCTCGGTGGCGCGTCGATGCGCAATGGCGGCAGCATGGCTGCCGGCGAACAGCAGTCGATCCATAGCGGCGCGCCGCTCGACCAGGACGGCTTCGGCGGCGGCGGCGGCTCGACCGGTGGCAACGGGTCATTGGCGGCCAGCGTTCCGGACCCGGCGGAGAAGTTCCACACCAAGAGTGGTGCCGATACTGGCGGCAAGATCGTCATTCCGAACGGCGACGGGACCAATACCGTCATCAACCCCGACGGCAGCGTGCAAACCGTCAAGGGCTTTCCCAAGTAGCAGACCATCCTGCAAGGGCATGGTCGAATGGCTTCGGTGCAGCTGCTTTATTTTGCCTGGGTTCGCGACCGGGTCGGCAAGTCCGCTGAAACAGCGATCCTGCCGACCGAGGTGCGCGATGTTCGCGGCGTGCTTGCATGGTTGCAATCACGCGACCCTGTCTTCGCCACGATGGCCGGGGAGGGACGCACGATCCGGGTCGCAATCAATCAGGAGTTCGCCGGCCCGGATGATCCGGTCGGTGCCGGCGACGAGATCGCTCTGTTCCCGCCGGTGACCGGCGGCTGATGGCGACCGTCCGTGTCCAGGAAGCGCCGTTCGATGTCGCTGCCGAGATGGCGGCACTGACCGCCGCGAGCCCCGGAGTCGGCGGTATCGGCTGCTTCGTGGGAATCGTCCGTCCGGATCGTCGGACCGATGGGCGATCCCTGCAGGCGCTCACCCTCGAGCATTATCCCGGCATGACCGAACGCTCGATCGGCGCGATCGCCGCGGAAGCCGAGCAACGGTTCGAGCTAGCGGGCTGTACCGTGCTGCACCGGATCGGCCGGCTCGGGATCGGCGAGGGGATCGTGCTGGTGCTGGCGGCGGCTCCGCACCGCGGGCATGCACTTGATGCGACCGCGTTCCTGATCGACTGGCTCAAGACCAGGGCGCCGTTCTGGAAGCGCCAGGACTACGATGACGGCGGGAGCGACTGGGTCGAGGCCCGGGCCGCCGACGACGAAGCCGCGGTTCGCTGGAGCTAGGGCATCCTCCGGCCGCGTGGCGAGAGCAGGGCGACCGGACGCTTTCCTAGATCGTTGCGATTGCCCTGCGGACCGCCCGGGTCAGCACGGTGAGCTCGGCCGAGGTGATCGTGAAGGCCGGCGTCAAGTAGATGATGTCGCGGAACGGCCTGACCCAGACGCCCTGTTCGACAAGTGCCGCCTTGAGCGCGTTCATGGCCTCGATCCGCGCCAGCTGCACCACGCCGATCGCCCCCATCACCCGAACATCCACCACCCCGGGCAGCGCCCGGCAGGGCTCCAGTTCGCTCTCCAGTTGGGCCGAGATCGAAGCCACTTGGCCCAGCCGGTCCTCCCGCTCGAACAGGTCGAGCGACGCATTGGCAGCGGCGCAGGCGAGCGCGTTGCCCATGTAGGTCGGCCCGTGCATCAACGCACGTGTCGGACCATGCACCGGATCATCGGACTGGAACGCCTCGAAGACGTGCGGTCGCGCGATTGCAGCGGACAATGCCATGGTGCCGCCGGTCAATGCCTTCGACAGTGTGATGATGTCCGGCACGATGCCGGCCTGCTCGCAGGCGAACAGGCTGCCGGTTCGGCCGAACCCGGTAAAGATCTCGTCCAGGATCAGCAGCAGGCCGTGCTGGTCCGCGAGCCGGCGCAGGCGCTGCAGCACCTCCGGCGCGTGGAACACCATGCCGCCGGCGCCCTGCACCAGCGGCTCGACCAGGATCGCTGCGATGCCGTCCCGGTTCAGCGCGAGAAAACCGCCAAGCATCGCCTCCGACGCGTCGTCGCGCGGCAGGTCGACCAGATGGTGCTGCGCCAGTACCCCCCGGAACAGGCTGTGCATGCCCTCCTCGGGGTCGCACACCGCCATCGTCGCGAAGGTGTCGCCGTGGTAGCCGCCGCGGAAGGCGACAAGGCGGGAGCGGCCCTGCTCACCGCGGTTCAGCCAGTACTGGATCGCCATCTTGATCGCGACCTCGACCGCGACCGAGCCGCTTTCGGCGAAAAACACCGAGTTCAGGTCGCCCGGCAGCAGCGTCGTCAGCCGGTCGGCCAGGCGTTGGGCCGGCTCGTGCACCAGGCCGCCAAACATCACGTGCGGCATCCGCGCGAGCTGCGTCCGCAATGCGTCGGCGATATGCGGGTGGTTGTAGCCATGGCAAGCGGTCCACCAGGACGCGATGCCGTCGATCAGCACCCGCCCGTCGGCGAGACCGATCCGGCAGCCGTCGGTCCAGTCCGCCTTCAGGGGCGGCAAGGCGGTCCGCATCTGGGTATAGGGAAGCCAGAGGTTGCTGCTGCTCATGCCGGTTGATCGCACCGATGCAGGCACCAAGGCCAGGGCCGTCGCAGATCGGCCGAGTTGACCATGCGGCCGGCGATCCGGCAGGAGTGCGGCCTCATGTCATCTCTCGACCCCCTGTTCGACGAGGCGCTGCGCGATCTGGCTGACCGCGGGATGCGGCGCACCCTGCGTCCCGGCCGGAATGGCTCCGGCACGGTCACCCGTGACGAACGGATCCTGATCAACGCATCTGCGAACGACTATCTCGGTCTCGCCCACCACCCGTTACTGGCCGAGCGCTCTGCCGAATGGGGCAGCAAGTATGGTACTGGCGCGGGCGCATCCAGGCTGGTGACCGGAACGCTCCACCTGCACGAGCGGGTGGAGGCCCGCATGGCGGATTTCAAGCGGACCGAGGGTGCCCTGCTATTCGCATCGGGCTGGCAGGCCAATGCGGCCGTGCTGCCGGCGCTGCTGAAGCTGGCCGGGCCAGCACCGCTGGTGTTCGCCGACCGGCTCAACCACGCCAGCCTGCATCATGGCATCCAGGCGGCGGGTATCCGGCAAGTGCGTTTTCGCCACAACGATCTCGACCATCTCGAAGCACTCATCGCCGAACGGGCCGATCACCCCGGACGGCGTTTCATCGTCACGGAGAGCGTGTTCAGCATGGACGGGGATCGTGCCGACATCGGCCGGCTCCGTATGCTGGCGCGGCGGCACGACGCATTCCTCTACGTCGACGAGGCCCACGCGACCGGTGTGCTGGGTCCGGCTGGCGCCGGGCTGTCTGTCGAGGCCGGCGGCGCCGATCTGGTGATGGGCACGTTCAGCAAGGCGTTCGGCAGTTTCGGCGCTTACGTGGCCGGCTCACGGAGCCTTTGCGACTACCTGGTCAACGCGTGCTCGGGCTTCATCCACACCACGGCGCTGCCGCCTCCGGTGCTCGGCGCGATCGATGCGGCGCTCGACCTAGTCCCCGGCATGGACCACGCGCGTCGCCATCTGCAGGTCTCTGCCGGGCGGGTGCGTGCGGTGCTGGCGCAGCTCGGCGTCGATACGGCCGGATCGACCACCCAGATCGTACCGGTGCTGGTCGGCGATGCGTCCGCGTCGCTCGAGCTGGCGGCGGCCCTGGAGCGGCACGGCGTGCTCGGCATCGCGATCCGGCCACCGACGGTGCCGCCCAACACCAGCCGCATACGGCTCGCCCTGAGTGCCGTGCATGACGAGGCGGCGATCGACCGGATCATCGCGGCGCTAACCGACACATTCGCCGTGACCGGTCGGGCCGGATGAGCGAGACGCCGTTCTTCCTGTTCGCCCATGGCTGGGGTTCGAGCGCGTCCATCTGGGGTCCGATGCGGGCGGCGCTACCGGAAGCACAAACCGCAGTCATCGAGCGCGGATATTTCGGTGCCACGCCATCCTGGCCGACCGTGCCGACCGGCTATATTGGGGTCGGCCACTCGGCGGGCACGCTCGACCTCTTAGGCGACCGTCCGGCGGGCTGTATCGGGTTGATTGCCATCAACGGCTTCAGCCGGTTCAGCCAGGCACCGGACTTCGCGTCCGGGGTGCCGATGCGCGTGCTCGATCGGATGCTGCTGCGGCTTGCGGCGGATCCGGTCGGGACCGTCACCGCCTTCCGGGTCCGGTGCGGAACCGACGGCGGGTTTTCCGGCGCACCGAGGCCGGATCGTCTGGAGCAGGGCCTCCATGCATTGCGGGATCGTGACGCACGCGCGGCGGCGGCGGACCTTAAGCTATTGGCTCTGGCCGGGCGCCTCGATCCGATCGTCTCACCCACGATGACGGTTGCCAGCTTCGACCGGAGCACGATCCTTTGGAACGAAGCCGCCGGTCATCTTCTGCCACTCACCCATCCGGACTGGTGCGCCGGACAGCTGATGAAATTCGCGCGGGCATGAATCGGAGCCGCATGATCGGCCGCAGCTTCGGGCGTGCGGCGACGACCTACGAGTCGAACGCCACGCTCCAGCGACTGGTCGCCGGACGGCTGGCGTTGCGCATCGCCGGGGAGCTTGCTCGCACCCGGTCGATGGGTCCCCTGCGGGTCCTCGAAATCGGCTGTGGCACCGGCCTGCTGACACAGGCGCTGCGCAGACTTCTGCCCGACTCCCTGATCGTCGCCACCGATCTGGCCCCAGCGATGCTTCAGGCCTGTAGTAATGGGATGGGCGATGATCCCCGGCTGCTGATGCTGGCGATGGACGGGGCATTTCCGGCAGTGGCCGGGGGCTTCGACCTGATCTGCTCGAGCCTGGCGCTCCAGTGGTTCGCCGATCCGGCCGGCGCGATCCTGCAGCTGACGCGACTGCTTGCACCGGGTGGACATCTGCATCTCTCGACCCTGGTCGCCGGCAGCCTGTCGGAATGGCGCGATGCGCATCGCAGCGAGGGGCTGGTGGATAGCGGTCCCGAGTATCCCCAGGCGGACCGGCTGCTTCGGGCGTGCGGCGGTCGATGGAATACGGAAACCGTTGCGATCGGCCATCCCACCGGGCTCGCATTCGTTCGCGCCCTGCGCGGCATCGGGGCGCACCAGCCATCCGCCGGGAGTCGGCCGCTCGGGCCAGGCTCGATGCGGCGCGTGCTGCGCCGTTTCGAGGCCGACCACGCGAGCACCGCCTCCTATTGGGTCGCCTACGGCACCATCCTGCAAGCCCCTCGGCGCGGCGTATTCGTGACCGGGACCGACACCGGAGTAGGCAAGACGCTGGTGGCGGCCTGCCTGGTTAAAGCCTGGGACGCCGACTACTGGAAACCGATGCAGACCGGGCTCGACGAGGAACCCGGCGATAGCGAAACGGTGGCTAGGCTGACCGGGATCGATCAGGCGCGTCTGCATCCGCCCGCACTGGCGCTTGGCGCCGCCCTGTCGCCCGAGGACGCGGCTGCCGTCGCGCACGTGGTGTTCGACCCGACCCGGCTCGACCTGCCGGAACAAGCCGGGACGAGGCCGCTGGTGGTCGAAGGGGCAGGGGGAGTGATGGTGCCGGTCGGGGGCGGGCTCTTGATGATCGACCTGATTGCTCTGTTCGGCCTTCCGGTGGTGCTGGTCGCCCGGAGCACGCTTGGGACGATCAACCACACGCTGCTGAGCATCGCGGCGCTTCGGCACCGGGGCATCGCCATCGCCGGCGTCGTTCTCAACGGTCCGGTTTCACCCGGCAACCGCAGCGCCCTCGAACGCCATGGCGGGATCAGGATCCTCGCCGAGATCCCGCTACAGGATCACCTGGACGCGGAGGCGATTGGCCGCCTGTCCAGGCTCATGCCGGCAGCCGGATTTAATAGCGCCGCAGAAGCCCGACCAACCGGCCCTGAACCCGGACGCGGTCGGACGGAATGATACGG
Source organism: Lichenicola cladoniae (assembly GCF_013201075.1). NCBI lineage: Bacteria > Pseudomonadati > Pseudomonadota > Alphaproteobacteria > Acetobacterales > Acetobacteraceae > Lichenicola > Lichenicola cladoniae. The sequence continues at coordinate 2,081,771 of NZ_CP053708.1, forward strand.
GTCTCGTACCGGGCATTCGCCGGCTCCAGCGCCACCGCATTGCCGCGCTGGCGGAGCCGCTTCAATGTCACCTCAGCGTCGTCGATCAAGGCCACGACGATCTGGCCGTTATCGGCGCTGTCGGACCGGCGGATGATGACGGTGTCGCCGTCCAGAATGCCTGCTTCGATCATCGAGTCACCGGCAACTTCGAGGGCGTAGTGCTCGCCGCTGCCGATCAACGCCAGCGGCACTTCGACATGCATCCCGGTATCACGGAGGGCCTCGATCGGCAGTCCGGCCGCGATCCGTCCATAGAGTGGAAGCTGGACTGCACCCACTCCTGGCGCCGCTCGCACTCCGGGAAGCCTCTGGCTGAAATCGCCCTTGATGACGTTGGGCGCAAAGCCCGGCTGCTCCTCGAGCGGAGCCGGCACCGCACCGCCAGCGTCAAGCGCAAGTCCAGTCAGGTCCTGCTCCGGCAGGAACACCGTGATCCCGTCCCGGCCGCCTGTTTCGGGCAGGCGAAGCACTTCCAGTGCGCGGGCCCGATGGTGCCGCCGGCTCAGGAAACCGCGCTCCTCGAGCGCCGAAATCAGCCGGTGGATTCCGGATTTGGATTTCAGGTTGAGCGCGTCCTTCATCTCGTCGAAGCTCGGCGAGAACCCGGTCTCCTTGAGGTGCCGGTCGATGAAGCCGAGCAACTCGTGCTGCTTGCGCGTGAGCATCGTGGTGTCTCCGTCCGCCATGCATGCCCCGTCCCGCACCAGTTCGCGAGCGCATAGAACAAAGCGGCAACTCCAACCGTTCTAGGTTGGTTCTTCCACACAGGTCAAGTGTGTTAGGTCAATGCATTAGATGCCAAGTCGGTCGAGCCGCAGGATCTCGACGTCAGTTCCGGCAGCCGCAGCCGGTGCATGTGGTGCGCGCAGGATCAGCGCCTCGCAATCGGCCAGCCGGCGGAGCATGCCGGAGTCCTGGCGAGAAAACGGTGTCACGACGAACGCGCCGTTGGCGGCCCTGGTCAGCGACGCCCGCAGATGGTCCGCCCGTTGATCGTTCGCCTCGAGCGGCGTGGCCAGGCTGGCATGCTCGCGTTCCAGGCCGCCGGCCGGATCGAAGACGGTCTCACCCGACAGCGCCTGCAGGGCCGGGATCAGGAACAGCAGGCTGCACACAAGCGCCGATACCGGGTTCCCGGGCAGTCCCAGCACCGGGATCCGTGTATCTCCCGCCCCGATATGACCATGCATCAACGGCTTGCCGGGCCGCATCGCGATCTTCCAGAAATCGACCTGGAGCCCACGCGTGGCGAGCGCGGTCTGCACCAGGTCGTAATCGCCGACGCTGGCGCCCCCGATCGTCACCAGCATGTCCATGCCGGCCAGCCCATCGGTCGCGCGGGCTATCGCGTCGGCATCATCCCTGACCAGCGGCAGCAGCACCGGATCGCCGCCCGCAGCACGGACCAGGGCCGCCAGCATCGGCGTGTTCGAGTTGGTGACACCGCCGGGGGGGATCGGCTCGCCGGGCAGCGCCAGCTCGTCGCCGGTAGCCAGCAGTGCGATTCGCGGCCGCCGATGCACCGTGGCCCAGGCATGGTTTCCGGCGGCGGCAACGCCGACATCTCGGGCACCGAGGCGCCGCCCGGCGGGAACCAGCACGTCGCCAACCAAAAAATCCTGTCCCTGGCGGCGAATGTGACGCGCCGGCGTCACCGCCTCCCGGACCTCGACCTGCTGCTCCCGGCGCTCGGCATTCTCCTGGATCAGCACGCAATCCGCACCGTCTGGCATGACGCTGCCGGTAAACAGCCTGACGCACTCGCCAGGGCCGACGGTTCCCGCAAACGGATGTCCTGCCGGGGCCTCGCCAGTCAGGCTCAGGAACGAGCCCGGGACGGTATCGGCACTACGGACCGCATAACCATCCATCGCCGAAATGTCGTTCGGCGGGTTGTTGAGCCGAGCCAGTAACGGAGCCGCGGCGACCCGTCCCCAGGCGTCCAGGATCGAAACGATCTCGGCCGGCAAAGGGCGCAAATCTTCGAGGATCCGGCGTCTTGCCTCGTCGACACTCAACATCGCGCTCGAATCCTTCCGGGAAAGCTGCCGGTCGAAGCCTTATCCGCCCCCTTCTACTGTGTCTTCTCACAGGCAGGGTAGCTGCCCGCCCGACCTTAGGGCTTGACCTGGGCCGCCTTGATGAGCATTTTCCGGCCCCTTGAACCACTGCTGCGACCAGTGACCCTGACGGCTCCGTTTCCGGAGTCTGGATCGGGCGCGGCCGCGACGGCGGCAGGCAGAGGCTGAGGATCCCATGGCGAAGTCGAACACCATCCAGATCAAGCTCGTGTCGAGCGCGGACACTGGCTATTTCTACGTGACCAAGAAGAACGCGCGTGCCCAGACCGGCAAGCTCGAGCTCAAGAAGTATGACCCGGTTGCGCGCAAGCATGTCGCATTCCGCGAAGCTAAAATTAAGTAGCTTCGCGACTCGCGTCCACGACGCGTCAGCTTCGAGCCTTGTAAGCGCGGCCGGTTATCCGGCCGCGCTTGTCGTATGAAGCTCGTATGGTGGGCTAGTAGAGCTTGTTGGAGCCGTAGGGAACGACAATGTCGTTCGGCTCCGCCAGATTGAGCATCGCGCGCGCGCGCTCATCCAGCGTATCCGCGTCCAGGCCCTTGTCGCGCAGGCCGGATACCCGCTGGGTCCACGCTGCCCGCTCGTATTGCGCAGCTGCCTGCGACTCGTTCGCCTGCTGCAGCAACTGGAGCTGGGCGCGATAGGTGCGCAGGCCATGGTCGCCCTGGGTGGCGTTCCATCCGAAATACCCGACCAGGGACAGGAACAGCAGCGGCGGCAGCGTCGCCCTGACCTTGCGCTTCACAGCACGTCCGAAGCTCATCAGGTCTTTCTCCAGGCACACCAGCCCCGACGATGGGCGCATTGGCGGCAAGCGGTGCTATCAGTTCAGTAGCCTATGTCGCCACGGCCGGGTGGTCGATTGCAAGAGGTCTATGACGGGAAGGGCGGATTTCTCCGTTTTCCGGTCCAACGTCGGAGCGCCGCAGCATGCCCACCTACCTCCTGGTCGATCCGGCCCACTACGAGGTGTCCTACGCGATCAACCCCTGGATGAAGCCCGGCACCTGGTCCGAGCATCCGGAACGTCACCTGGCCGAGGCACGGACTGCATTCAGTTCTCTCAAGCGGGCCCTCCGCGAGGCGGGCGGCGACATCGAGACGGCGCCGGGCGTTCCCGGCCTGCCCGACATGGTGTTTCCGGCCAACGGCGGCATCGTGTTCGATCGCAAGGCGCTGGTAGCCTCGTTTCGCCATCCGCAACGCCAGGGCGAGGAGGCGGCGTTCAGGGCGGTGTTCCAGGGAATGCGCGATCGTGGGTTGTTGGACGAGGTGATCGACCTGCCGCAGGGCATGTTCCAGGAAGGGGCCGGCGACTGCATCTGGGACCGGACCCGCTCGCTGGCCTGGACCGGCTTCGGCCCACGTTCGGCGGCCGGGGCACCGGACCATATCGCCCGTGTGTTCGACATCGATATCGTCCGGCTCGAACTGGCGACCGAGCAGTTCTATCACCTCGATACCTGCTTCTGCGTGCTACCGCATGGCGAGGTGTTCTTCTATCCGCCCGCGTTCACCAGGGAGGGCGTGAGCCTGATCCGCGATGTCGTCTCGGCCGACCGGCTGATGGAGGCATCGGCCGAGGATGCGGCCCGCTTCTGCGTCAATGCGGTGGCCGTCGACCGTACCATCGTCATGGCCGAACCGACCCAGCGCTTGAAGGACCGGTTTGCCGAACGCGGCTACATGGTGAAGGAGGTCGGGCTGGCTCCGTTCATCCTGTCCGGCGGCGGCGCCTACTGCATGACGCTGCGCATGGATCTCGTCACCCGCGGCACCGACCACGATACCGATACCGTCTGACCGAATGCCGGTCCGGCGGCTGGATGCCGCCGGACCGGTTGTTCGTCAGCCGCGCAGGATGGTCCGGCCCGCATAGCGCGCCGCACTGTCCAGCTCGGCTTCGATGCGGATGAGCTGGTTGTACTTCGCGGTGCGGTCCGAACGGGACAGCGAGCCGGTCTTGATCTGGCCGCAGTTGGTGGCGACGGCGAGGTCGGCGATGGTGCTGTCCTCGGTCTCGCCGGACCGGTGGCTCATGACAGCAGTGTAGCCGGCACGGTGCGCCAGTTCGACCGCTTCCAGCGTCTCGGACAGCGTGCCGATCTGGTTGACCTTCACCAGGATCGAGTTCGCGGTCTTGGCGGCGATGCCGCGACGCAGTCGCTCCGGGTTGGTCACGAACAGATCGTCACCGACCAGTTGCACCTTGGCGCCGAGCACGCTGGTGAGATGCGCCCAGCCTTCCCAGTCATCCTCGTCCAGCGCGTCCTCGACCGAGGCGATCGGGTAGCGGCTGCACAGGTCGGCTATGTAGGCGACCATGCCGCCGGCATCGAGCGACTTGCCCTCGCCTTCGAGCTCGTACTTGCCGTTCTTGTAGAACTCGGTGGCGGCGCAATCGAGCGCGAAGGTCACGTCGTCACCCGGCTTGTAGCCGGCCTTCTCCACCGCGCGGGTGATGAAGGTCAGCGCTTCGTCGGCCGACTTCAGCCCGGGCGCGAACCCGCCCTCGTCACCGACATTGGTGTTGAAGCCGGCATCCTTGAGGCCCTTCTTGAGCTGGGCAAAGATCTCCGAACCCATCCGGATCGCGTCGGCCACGGTGGCGGCGCCGACCGGCTGGATCATGAATTCCTGGATGTCGATCGGGTTGTCGGCATGCTGGCCGCCATTGATGATGTTCATCATCGGCACCGGCAGGGTCCGCGCATACACGCCGCCGACATAGCGATACAGCGGCACCTGCAGCTCTTCCGCGGTCGCCTTGGCCACCGCCAGCGAGACCGCCAGGATCGCGTTGGCGCCCAGGCGCGACTTGTTCGGCGTGCCGTCCAGGTCGATCATCGCGTGGTCGATCGCCACCTGCTCGGACGATTCCGCGCCCTGCAGCGCTTCCAGGATCTCGCCCTCGGCGAACGCGACGGCCTGCAGCACGCCCTTGCCGCCGTAGCGGCTCTTGTCGTTGTCGCGCAGTTCGGCAGCCTCGTGGGCGCCGGTGGAGGCACCCGACGGGACTGCGGCGCGGCCCTTGGCGCCCGACGACAGCTCTACATCGACCTCGATGGTCGGGTTGCCGCGGCTGTCCAGGATCTCGCGCGCGACGATATCGACAATGGCGCTCATGCTATCTCTCTATTCTCTTGTTCGGGCGGCCCTTTTCGACCATCTCGGCCGATGATGCGCAAGCCCGGGCGACATGGCGCATCCGCGCTCCGGCTGCGACGTTGCCCGTGTCCCTGAACGCTGCCGAGGATTCGCATCATGAGACGCCTGCCGCTGCTCGCCGTCATCCTCGGAATAGGCGGCCTGATCCCGTTCGTGGCGTGTGCGATGGGCATCCTGATCTACCCGAACCAGGTGCCCGTGCCGCGCCTGGTGCAGGCACTGATCGGCTACGGCGCGGTCATCCTGTCGTTTCTGGGTGCCGTCCATTGGGGCCTGGCTCTGGCAGCGCGCCCGCTCGACGGCCCGGCGCCGGCCGGGGTCCTGGGCCGCCGCCTGACCCTTGGGGTGCTGCCGGCGCTGGTCGGCTGGGCCGCCATCCTGATCCCGATGGTCGCCTCGCCGGTCGTGTCACTGGTGGTGCTGCTGCTCGGCTTCATCCTGACCGCGGTCATCGAGGCGCGTACCGCCAGGGCCGGGCTGTTGCCGCCGGGCTACATGGCCCTGCGCTGGCTGCTGACCGGCGTGGTCTCGCTCTGCCTGATCGCATCGATCCCGGTCCGGCTTTGAGCCAGGCGGGTCAGGCCACGCTGACCGTTGCCACCGAAGCGGGCCTGGTCGAGGGCACCATCTCGATCCATGCCGAGGGCCCGGTCTGCATCTGGCGCGGCATTCCCTATGCGGAGGCCGTGCGGTTCCAGCACCCACATCCGCCGACCCCATGGCAGGGTATCCGGGCGGCGACGTCCTACGGGCCGCCGTGTCCGCAGCGGATCCCCGGTATCCCGCTCGCCATCGGCGCGCATGGCGATCACTCGGACGAAGCCTGCCTGGTCCTGAACGTGTTTTCTCGGGCTGCGGATGCGGCGCGCCGACCGGTCATGGTCTGGATCCATGGCGGCGCGTTCCTGCTCGGCTCGGCCGACATGTATGACGCAGCCCATCTCGCAGCGTCCGGCGAGATCGTTGCGGTGACCATCAACTACCGTCTGGGCGTGCTCGGTTTCCTGGATCTCGGCAGCGCGCTGGACGACCCGGGCATCCCGAGCAATCTCGGGCTGCGCGACCAGATCGCCGCGTTGCGCTGGGTCAGGGACAACATTGCCGCGTTCGGTGGCGACCCCGATCGGGTCACCATCGCCGGTGAGTCGGCCGGTTCGGTCTCGGTGTCGTTGCTGATGCTGTGCCTGCAAGCAACCCCGTTGTTCCATGGCGCCATCATGCAGAGCGGTGCCCTGACCATCGCGCATGAAGCCGGTCGTGCCCGGATGCTGGCCTGCCGGTTCATCGAATTGCTCGGTGAACCGGAGCCGACCCTGGAACTGCTTCAGGGGCTGCCGGTGCGCAGGCTGCTCGAGGTCCAGCAGGCGGTGCAGCAGGAGATGTCGGCCGATGCCCCCGGCCTTCCCTGGTATGACGGCGACCTGCTGCCGGCGACGCTCGCCGATGCGCATTCCGCGCCCACCCCGACGATACCGCTGCTGGCCGGCAATAACCGGGACGAGTACCGCAGCTTCGAGATCCTTCCCGGCGGGATCAGGCAGCGGCAGCGCAACCGGCTCGAGACGCTGCTGCGCCGCGGCTTCGGCGATCACGCGACCGACGGCATCATGGCTCAGTATCCTTCGACGCGGGCCGGAAGCCTGCAACTGGCGACCGACCTGTATTTCGCCATGCCGACCCTGCATTTCGCGGAACGCCATGCGGCGCACGCGCCGACCTGGCTCTACCGGTTCGACATCACCAACCCGCTGCTCGGCGCGGCGCACGGCTTCGACCTGCTCTATCTGTTCGACATGCACGGCTTGTTGCCGTCGGCACTGCGCGGGGGACCACTTCGCGGTGTGCGTGCAGCCCTCGCCAGCCGCATGCGACGGCACTGGATCGAGTTCGTTCGCGACGGCCGGCCCGGCCTTGCCTGGCCGCAATTCGAGCCGGTCCGACGGCAGACCCTGCTGTTCAACCGGGTAGACGGCGTTGCCGACGACCCGGAGATGTCACGACGGATGGCGTGGAGCGAACCGGATCTCGCGGAACCGACTGTCGGCTGACGTCAGGTCCGGCGTGGCACGACGCACAGCATGACAAGGGTACCGACCCCGAGGGCCGCTGCCAGGGACGCCACCGGCGCCCGTCGTGCGCCGATCGCGACACGCTCCAGCACACCTTCGAAGTCGCCCGCCGCATTGATGGCGACCGGCATCACCTTCTGGTCGAAGAACACCTTGACCGGGGAAGGTCCGGCCGGCTTCTCGGTCATGTAGGCCTGACTAACCATCGCGACGCCAATCCCCCTGAATACGAGTCACGAACAACGTGATGGAGGCTGCGGTTCCATCGGCAACGCAAGCCACCCTAAAGGTGTTGAGTTCGCTGAATCGGAGCGCCGTCGATGAGCCAGAAAGCCACCTTCAAGCCCTATACCGCGCCAGCCGGTGGTTGGGGCTCGGCCAAGTCGCTCGGCAAGATCCTCAGCCGGGAAGGCGTGCTGGCCTCGGGAGCGCTGACCTTGGCTCGCCAGAACAAGGTGGATGGCTTCCAGTGCGTCAGCTGCGCCTGGGTGAAGCCGGCCAAGCCGCTGCCGTTCGAGTTCTGCGAGAATGGCGCCAAGGCGACGGCCTGGGAGATCACCTCGCACCGCTGCACGCCGGACTTCTTTGCCGCCCACACGGTCACCGAACTGCTCGACTGGGACGATTACCAGCTGGAGCAGGCCGGCCGCCTGACCCATCCGATGCGCTACGACGCGATGTCGGACAAGTATGTTCCGGTATCCTGGGGTGCCGCCATGGCCGAGATCGGCCGCGAGATGCGCGCCATCGAGGATCGCAAGAGCGCCGTGTTCTACAGCTCCGGCCGCTGTTCGAACGAGGCCAGCTATCTGTATGCGTTGTTCGCCAGGCTGTACGGAAACAACAACCTGCCCGACAGCTCCAACATGTGCCACGAGACGACTTCGGTGGCGCTTCCGATCAGCATCGGTATTCCGGTCGGCACGGTGAGCCTGGATGATTTCGCCGAGACCGACTGCATCCTGTTCTTCGGCCAGAACCCGGGCAGCAATGCGCCGAGGATGCTGCATCCGCTGCAGGTCGCGGCGGAACGCGGCGTGCCGATCATCACCTATAATCCGCTGCGCGAACGCGGCCTCGAGCGCTTCACCAATCCGCAATCGGTGGTCGAGATGGTCGCCGGCAAGGAGACACGGATCAGTTCGTCCTATCACCAGATCATGGCCGGCGGCGATCTCGCCGGCATCACCGGGATCTGCAAGGCGCTGATCGAGATCGACGACGCGGCCCGGGTAGCCGGCGAGACCCCGTTCCTCGACGACAGATTCATCGCCGAACAGACGCATGGGATGGACGAGTTCATCAGCTGGCTGCGCACGCAGGACTGGGAAGAACTGGTGCGGCGTTGTGGTCTGTCGCGAGCGGCACTGGAATCCACGGCGCGCATCTATGCCCGTGCGAAGGCGACGATCGCCGTCTACGGCATGGGCCTGACCCAGCATCGGGCGGGGGTCGAGACCGTGCAGATGCTGGTGAATCTGATGCTCCTGCGCGGCAATATCGGCCGTCCGGGGTCCGGCATCTGCCCGGTCCGTGGCCACAGCAACGTGCAGGGCCAGCGCACCGTCGGCATCACCGAGAAGCCCGAACTGGTGCCGATGGACACGCTCGCCGAGCAGTTCGGGTTCGAGCCGCCCCGCGATACCGGCCTTAATACGGTCGAGGCGTGCGAGGAGATCTTGGCCGGCAAGGTCAAGGCCTTCATCATGCTCGGCGGCAACTTCGTCCGGGCCATACCGGACCGGAGCCTGATGGAGCCGGCATGGCGCCGCATCCGCCTGACGGTCAACGTGGCGACCAAGCTCAACCGCAGCCAGATCATCCCCGGCGAGGTCAGCTTTATCCTGCCGGTGATCGGACGGATCGAGACGGACAGCCAGGCGACAGGTGAACAGTCGACCTCGATGGAGGACAGCACCGGCTGCATCCATGGCTCGAAGGGCGTCCGCCGGCCGGCCTCGCCGCATCTGATCAGCGAGGTGCGGTTCGTGGCCGAGATGGCCAAGCATACGCTCGACCCGAACCCGAAGACCCCGTGGGACGAGTGGACCGCCGATTATAGCCTGATCCGCAAGCAGATCGGCGTGACGTATCCGGAGATCTTCTTCGACTACGACAAGCGCATGTGGGAGCCGGGCGGCTTCAAGCGGCCGATGCCCGCCCGCGAGCGGGTGTGGAAGACCAAGACCGGCAAGGCCAACTTCATTACCCCGAAGGGGCTGGACGAGGACTTGGACATGCCCGAGACCGGGAACGATGTCCTGCGGCTCATCACCCTGCGCAGCAACGACCAGTTCAACACCACGGTCTACGGCTATAGCGACCGGTTCCGCGGCATCAACGGCACCCGCGACGTCGTGCTGATGAACAAGGACGATATCGAGCGGCTCGGCCTCAAGGTCGGTGCCACGATCAGGCTGGAAACCTCGTCGAAGGATGGCGTGTATCGGGCCCTGGGTGGGCTTGCCGTCGTCGCCTACGACATACCGGCCGGCTGTATCGGCGCCTACTACCCGGAAGCGAACGTGCTGCTGCCGATCTGGCACTATGCGGAGAGCAGCAAGGTCCCAGCAGCCAAGTCGATCCCGGTCACCATCCACAAGGAGAGCGACGAGGTGACAGAGCCGGGACTGATCGCCGCGGAATGAGCCGGCGCCAAACGACCGTGTTCAGTCGATCCGGTAATGGATCGGCTTGAATGCGTAGTTGTTAGACTGGAGCGCGGAGCAGGCGGTCAGTCCGATGATCAGATCCTGCTCCGCCAGGAACGTCGTGTGGTCGCCGGCCTTGCTCATCGGTGGCTCCACGGTCAGTGCGCCGCTCTGACCGTCGACCTGAACGTTCATGAACACGTTGAAGGCGATCGGGATCTGGTCGGGTCCGATCCCGTAGGGTGCCAGTGCTGCGGCCAGGTTGCCGAAGCAGCCACGATGCGGCTGCTCGTCGCCATAGATGATCCTGAAGGTGTCCGCCGAGCAGGGGGTCAGCAGGAAGTCGTGACGGCCGACAGTGTCCTCGATGATCCGCAGCATCACGTTGCTTCGGTTCGAGTAGATAGGATCACCGGTGGTCAGGAACAGCCGGCTGGCATAATCCAGCGTGCGCCCGGATGAAATTACCTCCGACGTGTCACCGCGCACGTATGCGAGGAGATCCGCCACCTGCTCGCCCTGGGGATCGATTACGGTAAGGCGCTGGCCTGCATCCAGAGTGAAGGCAGCGCCGGAACGGGGCGGGATCTCGAAGATGCGACCGGTCTGGTCAGGCATCTTCGAGATCTCCCGAAGTTGACTGAGCCGGTGCCGCCTGACGGCCACTGAATGGACACTGCCAGTCCGAGCCAACTGCCCGGCCACTATATTGGCGTGCCTCGGAGTTCTCGCCGAACCGCGACAGCATCGGGTTCTGGGTTCCGTTCAGGTTCAGGTCCCGATCGAGAATGGTCGTCCGAAGCCGGTCGTAGAGACCCTGTTCACGCAACTGCTCGAACTGGTCATGCAGGTTGAACACCAGGGCAGGGCGCTCGAACCGCCTGGCGATGCGGCTGGCACCGGGGTGCAGTCCGACCACGAAGAATGCCTCGCCACCGAAGCTGAGGGAGAAATGTGGGCTGGCAGGGTCGGGGCTGACGCGGGCATCGTAATCCTTGCCCATCCAGTCATCCTTATCGGACAGCGACTGCACGCGGTCCCAGAGATGTTCCTCGAACTCGTGTTCGTCGAGTTGGTCCGGTTGCTCGAACAGCACCACGAAGCTCTGGAACAACAGGCGATCGGCCCGGTAGCTCTGCACCAGATCGAGCAACTCCGGGAGGATCCTGAGGTCGTCCCATGCGGACCGGATATCGCGGGCCACTACGATCCGAAGCTGACCCTTTGCAAGCGCCGACTTGGCACCGATGCAGGAGAAGGATGAGTCGCGGATGAAGGACCGGAACCTCTCGGCGAGCGGATGCTGATCGTCGTTGAGGCCTGGTGGCATCGGTGTTCCTCTGCGTCCAACCGCGTCACTCGGCCGGGGTCAGTATTCGGAACGCGGGATATAGGGCAGGCACCGGGCAGCCAAAGGTATGCCTGCCTTGCACCCTCTGCGTGCAACCAGTCCGGATATCCCTAGATCAAGAACCGACGGATCCGAAAGGCATTACGATTCAACAGGATTCCGCAGGAGGCTGCCGCAGGAAGTGAGCCGTTGCCGGTTCGGTCTTTTTCAGTGACCGGAGACGGCGACGAACTCGATCTTGAACGCCAGCGCCTCGTTCGGCGGGATCGGACCGGCACCCTTGGCGCCATAAGCCAGGGCTGGCGGGATATAGAGCATCCAGACGTCACCCGGCCGCATCAACTGCAGACCCTCGGTCCAGCCCTTGATCACGCTACCGAGAGGCAGCGTCACGATCTGGTCGTGGCTGTCGTCGAACGTGGCACCATCGGAGAGCTTGCCAACATAGTTGACCATCACGCTGCTGGTCGCGGTGGGATGCTCGCCGGAGGTATCGCCCGACGAGATCACCTTGTACTCGAGGCCGGACGGCAGGGTGACGACCCCCGGTTCGGCCGACTTCTGCTTGAGAAAGGCCGCTGCCTCGGCAAGCGTGCCGGCCTGGGCACCGCCAGCCGCGGTGACAGCCAGGATCATCGCGACCAGGGGCGAGAGAAGCGAAGCGCGAACGAACGGCATGGTCTCTCCGGCGAGGTATCGGATCGCTGTATAGCAGCACTCGATGCCAGAAGCATCCGGGCATCGGGACCAAGGCCCCGATGCCCATTTTGGGGTCTAGAACGCCGAGGAGACGGTGACGATCGCCCCGAACGCCGGCTGCGTGTAGTAGGTCGGCGCGCTGCCTGAGATACTGCTGCCGAAGATGCCGGGTGTCGTCTTGGCGTTGTTCTTGAAGCTTTAGACGCCGGTCCGGTAGGTAGCGCCGGTCAGGTTGGACATGTTGCGGTTTATCTGCGGCGCTCTCATTACGCCGAAGCCAGCCAGGTAGCGCGGCCGGAAAGGCGACTGACATCACGGTTGTCTAAACCCGGACCAGGCCGTTCGCGATCACCTCAGTCACGACTGCAGCGTCTGCTCACGGATAAAAATGGTCGGCACCATCCCGGTGTTAGCGATGACACCGGGGAAGCATTGATCGCATGCCTGTCGGTCAATGCTTCCCCCTGGCCGGACGGTCAGAACGAGGATGACATAGTGACTGCGATCGAGAAGCCCGGCTGCAGCTGGTAGAGCGGTGCACCACTGCTGGAAATGGTGCTGCCATAGACGCCCTTGGTGGCCAGGGCATTGTTCTGCGGGCTGTAGACGCCGGTGCGGTAGGTCGCGCCGGTCAGGTTCTGCAGGTTCAACTGGATCTGCGGTGCCTTCAGGTAGCCGAACCGGTGGAAACGGTAGCCGGAGTAGACGCTGTTGGTGATGAAGTCGGGCATGCTCTCGTCGTTCATGAACGAGGAATACTGCTTGCCGACATAGTCGAGGTCCGCACCGAGGAAGAATCGTCCATCATCGTAGTCGAGACCCAGTTTCGCCTGGACATGCGGACTTGCGATCGCGTTCTTGCCGGTGGTCGGCAGGTAGTCGGTTACAGTTGCCCCGCGCAGGAGACCAGTTGTCGCCAGATTGTTGTCGATCCGCGCATCGAGATACTCGAACGCGAAATACGGGCGCAGATGGAACAGGATCGGCCGCGTCGAAAGCTGGATGTCGACGCCGCGCGAGGTCTGGCCGCCGGCATTGACCGAGGAACTGATGGGCGCCCCGCCGACCAGATAGTTGAGAGAGATCTGCCGGTTCGTAAAGTTGTAGTTGAAGAAGGAGATGCTGCCGATCAGCGTTGACCCGCTATAACGGTAGCCGATCTCCTCGGCGATCGAGTATTCCGATTTCTGGTTGCTGGCAGATTGCGACGTCTTACCGGTCGTGTTGCTGATCTGATCGGCCAACGAAGTGTTGCTCGGCGAGCGGAAATTGGTCGAGCCGGTCACATAGATCTGGTTACGTGGATCGATCTGGTAGCTGATGCCGAGTTGCGGTAGCGGCAGCGCCACGTTGTTGGTGTTCTGGTAGGTGGTTCCGGGGATATGGTTGGTCAGATCACGTGAGACCATCGCCTCCTTGAAGCCGGCATCAATGACCAGGCGATCATCCAGGTAATGTGCGTGCTCACCGACGAACAACATGTTCACCTGGGTAATCGTGTCCCAGTCTCGCGCATTATATTGTTGGCCGTTCGATAGAGTGTAGTTGTGTTGAACGCCCCAGACATTGGCCGCAACGCCGGATTGCTGATTGATAATGCCGATTGGTGAATACTGCAGGAGGTCGGAATACTCATACCACCAGCCGGCGGTGACAGTGTTGTGCTTGTCGACATCATACACCGCTTTGATGGTGTTGCCGGGGCGGAACTGTTCCTGGTTCGACGGGGTAAATGCCAGCACCTTATTCGCGGTGTTGGTCTTGCCGTCACCGTTCAGATCGACGCTGACCTTCTGGTTTCCGTAGTAGAGGCTGTTCTCGGTCAGCAAGGTCGCGCCGGTTCCGTTGCCGATGCCATGCCAGAAATACGGGGGGTCATCGATGTGCAGGCGCGAGTTGATCACCAGGCTCGACGGGGCGCTGGCGATGACGTTCTCGAACGGGTTCTGATGCAGCAGGTAGAAGTTCGCACCGGCCGCGGCGCCGGGATAAGTTGCGAGATAGGAGTTGCTGTTCCCCTTCTCGATAAAGTTGCGGTAGTTCGCAGCCGTGACGCCGTTACTGTTGAACGAGTCTGCCACCTCGTTATTGTAGGCGACGGTCAGCGATGTTCTGCTGCCGTTGTCGAAATCCTTCACCGCTTTGAAGTCGATGTGCTTCTTGTGCGCACCGCCCGGGCCTTCCCAGTTATTCGCCTGCGTGTTGCTGAACGCGAACATGGCGCGGATACCGGAGTTGCCGATCAAGCCGGTGTTGAGACGAAGGAACTCACGGCTCAACTTGTAGGTGCCATAGGAGATGTCGAGCAGGCCGCCCGGCTTCAACGTCGGATCGGACATTTTCATTTCGACGAGGCCGGCCGCTCCACTGACCACCGGGCTATCGAGATTGACCGACCCAGGCGTCAACGAGACCGATTCGAGATCTTCGGCTTCCAGCACCTCGTTCGAATAGAACTGGCCCGCACCGATATCGTTCAGTGGGGCGCCGTCCAGCAGCCAGCCGACTTCCGACGTGTCGAGGCCGCGCACGCGCGACGATCCCGAATACAATCCGTATGGGTCTACGTCCGTCACGTTCGTGCTGGGCAACGACCGCAGCAACGACTGGGCGTCGCTGGTCGGCGACTGCTTGGCGATGAAGTCGCGGGTGATCGTCTGGACCGCCTTCGGGGCAGTTTCGACACGCATCAGGCCGCCGCCTGGAGACGTCGTACGGACGCTGCGTCCGGTCACCGTCACGCTTTCGGCGTTCGACGTTGTTGGCTTGGCAGCACCCGGCTGTGCGGCCGTTTGTGCCGATGCTGACAAGGCGGTGCAGGTTAAGGCGGTGCTGGCGAGCAGGGCAGCGAGACAAGTTCTGGTCAGTATGGAGGGGATGCGCCTTGAAGCAGGGGGGCCGTGCCGCCGCTTCTAGCCGTTCCGAAACGATCTGCCCGCAAAATCCTGCCTACCTGGACAAGTATGCCGACGAAATGTGCTTTTGATGCAACGGGATGTGTCGTGCTGTTGCAATTGGCGCATATGCCAGGGGATAGGGCAGCATTCTGCGATCAGACGCCCATAAAATAGGCTATCGGCTCCCGGGCGCTCTTGCAGGACCGGACATAGCCGATCCGGCAGCGGGACACCGGTGATACTTTTATGACGCCATCTGAGAAGCTGGCGGCCGGCTCAGACCAGCCGTGCTTTTTTCACCGACGCGGCGATGAAGCCCGAAAATAGCGGGTGAGGAGCGAACGGTTTCGACAGCAGCTCGGGATGATACTGCACGCCGATGAACCACGGGTGCGCCGGATACTCGATGATTTCAGGAAGAATACCGTCCGGCGACAAGCCAGAAAATACCATGCCGGTCTTCTCGAGTTGTTCGCGGTAATGGATGTTCACCTCGTAGCGGTGCCGGTGGCGCTCCCGGATCTCCGTGGTCCCGTATGCCTCGGCGACACGCGACCCTTCCGCAAGCACCGCGTCGTAGGCACCGACCCGCATCGTGCCGCCGAGGTCGCCACCCTCGCGACGACGTAGCATCTCGTTGCCGCGCGCCCATTCGATCATCAGCCCGACCACGGGGTCCTCGGTGGCGCCGAACTCGGTTGAGGACGCATCCGGAATGCCGGCCAGGTTCCGCGCGCACTCGATGACCGCCATCTGCATGCCGAAGCAGATCCCGAAGAACGGGATCCTGTGCTCGCGGGCGAACCGCACGGCTTCGATCTTGCCTTCCGATCCGCGCTCGCCGAATCCGCCCGGAACCAGGATTCCGTGCACATCCTCGAGCCGTGCGATGGCACCGGCCGGGTCGCTCGCCGCACTCTCGAAGATCTGGCTGTCGACCCAGTCGAGCTTGACGCGAACCCGGTTGGCGATGCCGCCGTGGATCAGCGCCTCGTTGAGCGACTTGTAGCTGTCGAGCAGCGAGGTGTATTTGCCGACGACCGCGATGCGCACTTCACCTTCCGGATTTCGCATCGCGTCCAGCACGTTGTGCCAGGCGGACAGGTCGGGCTCGCCCTCGTAGGGCAGGCCGAAATGCCGAAGCACCTCGTTATCCATGCCTTCGGCATGATAACTTACCGGGCAGGCATAAATCGTATCGACATCGAGTGCCGAGATGACCGCTTCGGGCCGGACATTGCAGAAGCTGGCGATCTTGCGACGCTCATTGTCGGGTAGCGGCCGATCGGACCGGCACAGCAGCATCTGCGGCTGGATGCCGACATTCTGCAGCTCCTTGACCGAGTGCTGGGTCGGCTTGGTCTTGAGCTCGCCGGCGCTGGAAATCCACGGCACCAGGGTCAGGTGCACGAACATCGTGCGGTCCGGGCCAAGGTCGTTGCGGAGCTGGCGGATTGCCTCGAGGAACGGCAGGCTCTCGATATCGCCGACGGTGCCGCCGATCTCGACCAGCACGAAATCGAGATCCTCGGTATTCTGGACCACGACATCCTTGATGGCGTCGGTGATGTGCGGGATGACCTGCACGGTGGCGCCGAGATAGTCGCCGCGCCGTTCGCGGGCGATCACGTCGGAATAGATGCGCCCGGTGGTGGCGTTGTCCGCCCGGGTGGCATGCACGCCGGTGAAGCGCTCGTAATGCCCCAGATCGAGATCGGTCTCGGCCCCGTCATCGGTTACGAACACCTCGCCGTGCTGATAGGGGCTCATGGTGCCCGGGTCGACATTGAGATAGGGATCGAGCTTGCGTAGCCGGACCCGGTAGCCACGAGCCTGCAGAAGCGCTGCGAGCGCTGCCGAGGCAATGCCTTTGCCGAGTGAGGAGACCACACCGCCGGTGATAAATACGAACCGCGTCATGGGCGGTCGTCCTACACCTGAACCGGCGCACACGAAACCCATGGTTCGAATTCATGTGTCCGATTGTGGCCATATTGCCGGCCATGGACCGCGATCCCCGAGTGCCGCCAGCACCGAATGGGCGGCGCGCTCTCCGTCCAGCATTGCCCCGCCGACCGTGCCGGCCAGCCCGTCGGTCCGGCAGGCTTCTCCGGCCAGCACGAGTCGGCCGTCGCCGATCGGCCGCCCCAGCGCCGCCCGGGCGTCGGTACGGCCGGGGCTTGCGTACGCATAGGCGCCGAGAAACAGCGGGTCGCTGCCCCAGCGGGAGACGAAGCCGCCTGGCTTGAGTGCATCGATCGCGGCGGCCCCCAGTGTCTCGGCCAGCCGGCTCATCGCTTCGTCGAGCGCATCCTCCTCGCGACCGCTGAACGACCAGGCGAACCGCCCGCCGAAGAACCCGGAAACATAAGGGGCATCGGCTGGACGCACGCTCAGCAGCATCATCGGCTCGCCGCGCGCGCTCAGTCGCTGCTCGATCAGGGTGTCGGGATCAACGGCCAACCGTGCGGCCGAGTCCGGCTTGTCCGAGATCGGCAAGGCGAGCTTGCTCAGCAATCCCATCGGCAGGCCGTCGAGTGCCGTCAGGGTCTCGGGCGGCAGTGGCGGGGTAAAGCGTATCCGCTCGTCGCGAAGCACCCCCGTCGAGACGGTGACGATGCATGCGCGGGCCCTGACGGTGCCGCCGGTGGTGGTGATCGTGACCCCGGCCGGATGATGCCAGTCGATCCCGATTACCGTGACGCCGCATCGCACCGGTCCGGCCAGAGGTCCCATCAGCTTGGCCAGCAGGGTGCCGACGCCCCGATCGGGACGGAGATCGTCGTCGGCGAGCTGGTTGCGATGCCAATCGAACAGCGACAGCTGGTCCGCATCGACCGCGGCGATGATGGCGCTTTCCCAGGCTTCCGCGTTCGGCAACCACGGGTCCGAGGCATGGTTCCGGGCATTACCGGCCTCGGCCAGGCTGATGTCCGGACCATCGAGACTGGCCTGGACGCATGAGCGCCAGGCGGTGTCGGCTTCGGCGTAGGCGTTTTCCTCGTCCGGGCTGGCGACCTTCGACCCGATCAGCAGGCGACGGCTCCCGGGATGGCCTTCATGCAGCTTCGTTCCAGCCTGGCGGGCGAGCGCCACGAGGGGATTGCGGCCGGCTTCGTGCAGCCATGTGGCACCCTCGTCGATCGAGGCGCCACCCAGTTGTTCCGGCTGCACGGTGCGGGCACGGCCGCCGATCCGGGGGCCGGCCTCGAGCACCAGCACCGAGTTTCCGGCACGGCGCAGGACCGCAGCAGCTGCAAGTCCCGCAGCACCCGCGCCGATGACGACGATGTCCGGATCGCTCACCCTGGCACCAGGGCGTCGCAGTCAGTGGCCGGGGGTCGGAGCCGGGACGGGGCTTGGCGGCCGCGCGGGGAGGGCGGCTCCCGGTACCGGCGTGGCGGGTGTGGCCGGCGCAGTGGCAGTTGCCGGCACCGCGAGGATGTCGTGCGTATGGCCCGAACTGCCACGGTTGAGCACCGCGAGCGTCAGCGACAGCGCCATGAACAGGCCGGCCAGGATCGCGGTGGTGCGGGTCAGCAGGTTGGCGGTGCCGCGACCGCTCATGAAGCTGCCCATGCCCTGGCTGGAGCCGATGCCCAGGCCGCCGCCTTCACTGCGCTGGATCAGCACCGTGCCGATCAATGTCAGCGTGACGAGGAGATGAAGGACGAGCAGTGCGGCGATCATGATGCTGTTCCGTTCCGGCTCAACCGCGCGAGGCGGCAGCCGCGATGGCAAAAAAATCCTGGGCCTTCAGGCTGGCGCCGCCGACCAGGGCGCCGCCGACATCGGCAACCGCGAGCAGGCCTGCGGCATTCTTCGCATTCACCGATCCACCATACAGGATGCGGGTCTTGTGGCCGGCATCGCCGAACTGGCGAACCAGCTCGGCGCGGATGAAGGCATGCATGGCCGCGACATCCTGTTCGGTCGCGGTGCGGCCGGTGCCGATCGCCCAGACCGGCTCGTAGGCGACGACGCCTTCGCCATCGGCAAACCCGTCGGGCAGGCTGCCCTTGATCTGCCAGCCGACCACGTCCTCGTGTCCGTCGGCCGATCGCTGATCCTCGGTTTCCCCGACGCAGACTATCGGGATGAGGCAAGCCGACCGCGCCGCCAGCACCTTCTCGCGAACCGTCTCGTCTATTTCCTTGTGGTTCTGCCGGCGCTCGGAATGGCCGAGAATGACGTGGGTTGCACCAAGATCGCGAAGCATCGGGGCGGAAATATCGCCGGTATGCGCGCCCTTCGCCTGCATGTGGCAATCCTGGCCACCGACCGTGATTGCAGTGCCGGTCAGGATGCCCGCTACCGTCGAGATCTGGGTGAAGGGCGGGCAGACCAGCAGATCGGCATGCCCGAAGCCGTTGCCCGCGCCGGACTGCAAAGCCTGAGCCAGGCTCCTTGCGTCGGCGGTCAGGCCGTTCATCTTCCAGTTGCCGGCGATCAGTTGACGACTCATTCCCGGACCATCCCCGCCAATCTTCCGTGGTGTAGACATCCCAGACCGAAACCGGGGTGCGACCCCGCCCGGCAGGCTGTCAGGGCGGGTGGTAGACCATGCCGGGGTGCTGCATGACAAGCGCGCCGCCTTACAAGGTCGCTGCATGACAAGGTCGGGGCCCCACCCTATGGTGCGCCGCCTCGCCGACCCGACGACCGACCGGCCCAGTCTTCCTGTTGCCGCCCTCCATGTGGATTGCTCAATGCTCGCTTTCATGCGCCGCGTCTTTATCGGCTCCTGGCTCGGACGGATCCTGGCCGTCGTGATCTTCGCGAGCTTCGCGGTCTGGGGGATCGGCGACTTCTTCACCAACCTGATCACCGGCGGCGGCGCCAACGTTGCGACCGTGGGCGGCCGGCACATCGCCACCGACGAGTTCCAGCGCACCTACCAGCGTGCCCTTGGCCAGACCGCGCAGTCGCAGGGTATTGCCGATCCTACTTCGTTGCCGTTCGGCGAGCGTCGCCAGATCGCGGTCCAGGCGCTGCAGCAATTGATTTTCCAGGCAGTCATTGCCAACCAGGCCGGCCGGACCGGGATCGTGGTGCCGGACCAGATCGTCCGCGACCAGATCTTTGCCGAGAAGGCGTTCCTCGGCGCGGACGGCAAGTTCAGCCGGACGCTGTTCGACCAGCGGATGCAGGCGGCCGGCTTCACCGAGGACCAACTGGTCAAGATCTTCCGCGAGCAGTCGGCGGCGACCGCGCTGGTCGAGCCGATCCGGGTGGGGGCGATGGCGCCGTCCGAACTGGTGCGCCGCGCCTTCGATTACGGTGCCGAAACCCGCGTGCTGGACATGGTTTCCCTGCCGTTCACCGCCATTCCGGTCCCGGCGGCGCCGGATGAGGCCGCGCTGCATCGCTACTTCGACAACAACAAGGACCGGTTCAAGGCGCCCGAGTATCGCCGGATCAAGGTCGTGCTGCTGTCGCCGGAAACCATCGCGCACGGGCTTGATATCCCCGAAGCGGACGAGCGCCGGGCATATGATTCATTGATCACCAAGTACCAGGTTGCGGAGAAGCGGTCCGTGCAGGTGCTGATCGTCCCGGACGAGACCCATGCGAAACAGCTCGCCGGCCTCTGGACCGGTGGCGTCGCCTGGGCCCAGCTTCAGGCGACCGCCAAGGACGCGACGCCGATCTCGCTGGACGACGCCACCCTGGCCAGCATCCCGTCACCCGACATTGCGAAGCTGGTGTTCGCTGCCCCGGCCGACGTCGTGACCGGCCCGGCGAAAACCGATGCGGGTTGGGTAGTGCTGCGCGTCTCCAAGATCACTCCCCCGGTGAACCGGACGTTCGACCAGGCGAAGGACGAGCTGCACGACCTGGTCGGCCGGCAGCAGGCGGCGGCGCTGCTCTCGCCGCGTGTCCAGAAGCTGCAGGATGCGATCGCCGGCGGCGGGCTCGACGCGATCCCCGGCGATCTCGGCGCAGTGGCCGCGGAAGGCACGCTCGACACCCAGGGCCTGACGCAGGCTGGCGAGCCGGCACCGTTCCCTGGCAGCGCCGCGATCCGCAAGGCGATCCTGGCCCAGGCGTTTGCTGCCCGCAAAGGCGATGTGCCGACCCTGATGCAGGGGCCGGAAAATAGCTGGTACGCCCTGGCGGTCGAGGACATCACCCCGGCCAGGCCGCTGACCTTCGAGCAGGCCGGCGACCGGTTGCGTGCCGACTTCCAGCAGGACGCAGTACGGCATGCCGATGAGCAGGCCGCCGCGGCCCTGTACGCCAACGCTCAGGCGCATGGCGGCCTAGCGGTCACTGCCGCAGCCCGGCCGGACATGCTGCGCGACGTCGTGGTCCGCCGCGGCCAGACTTCTGGACCGGCGCCCCAGAATCTCGTGCAGATCGCGTTCTCGCTGAAGCCCGGCACGTCGACAATGCTGGAGACCCCGACCGGCTTCGTGGTGGCGACGATCACCGGCATCCGCCACCCGGCCCCGTCGGCCGATACGCTGGGCTACAGCCGGACCCGGCAGGCGCTCGACGCCGCACTGGCCGACGACATCGAGAACAGCTACGTGAGCGCACTCCGCGACCGCGCGAAGCCGAACATCAACGTGAAGACCGTCGAGAAGGTGGTTGGAGTGCCATCCGGGGCGGGAGCCTCGGACAGCAACAGCGGCTCGTGAGCATGTCGCCCTTGCAGGACAGGCTC
Organism: Lichenicola cladoniae; assembly: GCF_013201075.1. Lineage (NCBI taxonomy): Bacteria > Pseudomonadati > Pseudomonadota > Alphaproteobacteria > Acetobacterales > Acetobacteraceae > Lichenicola > Lichenicola cladoniae. The sequence continues at coordinate 2,103,400 of NZ_CP053708.1, forward strand.
AGGGACGGGCAGGCGGTCATCGCCTGGACCGTCGAGGCCGCGGACCTGCTGACCCCGGTCTCGGCTTTCCTGAAGCTGCGCCATCACCTGCCCGGTGCGGACCGGAACAGCTTCCTCCTTGAGAGCATCGAGGGCGGCGTCGCGCGTGGTCGCTACTCGGTGATCGGGCTGCTACCGGACCGGATCTGGCGCTGCCGGACCGGGACTGTGGCGGTCAGCCGGGATGGGGACAGCTTCATGCCGCTCGATGCCCATCCGATCGACAGCCTGCGCCAGCAGATCGCGGCGAACCGGATCGAGCTTCCGGCGTCCTTGCCGCCGATGATCGGCGGCCTGTTCGGCTATCTCGGCTACGACATGGTCAGACAGATGGAGCGGCTGCCAAACTCTCCCGTCGATGATCTCGGCCTGCCGGAGGCGATGCTGCTGCGGCCGTCGCTGTTCGCGGTGTTCGACAACGTTCGCGACGAGCTGACCCTGGCGGTGCCGCTGCGTCCGGACGGCGAGCACCAGGCCGACATGCTGTGGGCGCGCGGACAGGCGCTGCTGGCACAGGCCCGCGACGCGCTATCGCTGGAACTACCCGCGGCCAGCGCTGTCCAGCCCGTCGCCACCGTGCCGATCGAGCCGCGCTCGAACTTCACGCGGGAGGCATTCCTCGATGTGGTGGGCCGCGTCCAGGAGTACATCGCCGCCGGCGACGCGTTCCAGGTGGTGCCGAGCCAGCGTTTCTCGGCATCGTTCGCGCCGCCGCCATTCGCCCTCTACCGGGCGCTCAGGCGGATCAACCCGGCGCCGTTCCTGTTCTTTCTTGACCTGTCCAGCGGGGACGACCGGTTCCAGCTGGTCGGCAGCAGTCCCGAGGTGCTGGTACGCCTGCGCGAGGGCACCGTCACCGTGCGTCCGCTGGCCGGCACCAGGCCGCGGGGCGCCGACCGTGCCGAGGACGAACGGCTCGAGGCCGAACTGCTCGCCGACCCGAAGGAGCGCGCAGAGCATCTGATGCTCGTCGATCTCGGCCGCAACGATGTCGGCCGGGTTGCCACGCTCGGGAGCGTCAAGGTCACCGAAAGCTTCATGATCGAGCGCTTCAGCCACGTCATGCACATCTCCTCGACCGTCGAGGGCATGCTGCGTCCCGAACTGGATGCGGTGGACGCGCTGATCGCCGGCTTCCCCGCCGGGACCCTGACCGGCGCCCCGAAGATCCGTGCCATGCAGATCATCGACGAGATGGAGCTGACCCGGCGTGGCACCTACGCCGGATGCATCGGTTACTTCGGCGTGGATGGCGCCATGGATACCTGCATCGGCCTGCGAATGGCGTTGATCAAGGACGGGACGATGCATGTGCAGGCGGGATGCGGGGTCGTTGCCGACAGCGTGGCCGAGGCCGAGTATCAGGAAACGATCCAGAAAGCGCGTGCGCTGTTCCGGGCGGCCGAGCTGGCGATAGCCCAGACCCAGCCGCCCCCTGGTGTCCAGGTGCATGCTGATGCGCAGCGTCCGCATGGCGTTTCTACCTGAGGTGGTTTGACCGGTCCGGGGCGGCACCCCACAATAACAGCATGATCCTGCTGATCGATAACTACGACAGCTTCACCTTCAACCTGGTGCATTACCTGGGCGAACTCGGTGAAGCGTGCGATGTGCGCCGGAACGATGCGCTCTCGGTCGACGAGGCGATGTCGCTGCGGCCGGAAGCGATCGTGCTGTCGCCTGGTCCGTGCTCGCCAAACGAAGCCGGGATCTGCTGCGACCTGATCGAGGCGGCGGCGGGCAGGGTACCGATCTTCGGCGTTTGCCTCGGGCACCAGGCGATCGGCCAGGTGTTCGGCGGCGAGGTGGTGCGTGCGCCAGCGCCGATGCACGGCAAGGTCAGCCCGATCCAGCATAACGGCGGCGACGTGTTCGCCGGTCTTCCGTCGCCGTTCCAGGCGACCCGCTATCATAGTCTGACCGTTAGGCCGGACACCCTGCCGGCGACCCTGGTCGCCACGGCCCATACGGCTGACGGGGTGGTCATGGGCCTGCGGCATCGGGACTTCCCGATCTTCGGGGTGCAGTTCCACCCGGAGAGCATCGCCTCCGAGCATGGCCACGCGATCCTGGCCAACTTCCTGGCACTGGCACGTGGCCGCAACACTCAAACGCGCGAACTGGCTGCCTGAACGATGGGCCTCGCAGACCCGGCTTCTCGGTGCGCCTCCGGCCTGTGCACCCGGTATGATGCGGGCCCGACGAATGGATGAACAGCCGTCGCTGAAGCCGGTGCTCGCCCGGGTTGCCGATGGTGCGCGCCTGAGCGTCGAGGAAGCGCAGGCGGCGTTCGAGATCGTGATGTCGGGGATCGCCACCGACGCGCAGATCGCCGGGCTGGTGATGGCGCTTCGGGTCCGCGGCGAAACGGTATCCGAACTGGTCGGCGCAGCCCGGGCAATGCGGGCCAGGATGACGATCGTTCCCGGCGTCGCCGACGCGATCGATGTGTGCGGTACCGGCGGGGATGGCCACGGCACCCTCAACATCTCCACGGCGGTCGCCTTCGTGCTCGCAGCCCTCGGCGTGCCGGTCGCCAAGCATGGTAACCGCGCGGTCTCCTCGCGTGCCGGCGCGTTCGATACGCTCGAGGCGCTGGGCATTCCGTTCCTGCAGGAGCCGGCCGCACTCGAGGCATCGCTGCAGATGAACGGCCTTGCCTTCATCGCGGCCCCCGCCCACCACCCGGCCATGCGGCACGCCGCCTCGGTGCGGTCCGATCTCGGCACACGGACGATCTTCAATCTGCTGGGTCCGCTCTGTAATCCTGCCCGCGTGCGCCGCCAGATGATCGGGGTGTTCGCCCCCGGCTGGATGGAGCCGATCGCCAGGGCGATGCATCAGCTCGGGTCTGATTGCGTGTGGGTGGTACATGGCGACGGTGCGGCGGGCAGCACCGCGCCGGGCATGGACGAGCTCAGCCTTGCCGGTCCGAACCGGGTGGTCGTCATGGACCAGGGCCGGCTCAGCCGGTTCACGCTTCGTCCCGAGGATCTCGGGCTCGAGCGGCAGCCGATCGAGGCTGTCGCCGGGGGCGATGCCGGCGATAATGCGCGGGCGCTGGAGCGCCTGCTCGAGGGTGAGGCCGGTCCGTATCGCGATACGGTCATGCTCAATGTGGCCGCGGCCTTGCAGGTCAGCACCCGGGGCAACATCTCCCCGGCATCGTTGTCGGTGCCGGTGGATGCAGTCGGCGGGAACCCGGGGGCGACAGACGAGGTGGAGGCACCGATCGAGCGGTTGCGGCAGGGGCTGCGACATGCCGCACGCGCGCTCGACGACGGCGCGGCTCTTTCCGTGCTGAACGCGTTGCGCAGACCAGATCCCCGCCTTAACCGAACGAACGCAGGATTTGTGTGAGATGGGCCTCCGAGATCGATCAGGTCGCAAATTCGATGCATGACATGCCCGATGTGCTGGACCGGATCTGCGCGCTGACCCGCGAGGAAGTCTCGCGCCGTTGCGTCGGCCTGCCGCTCAAGGAGCTCAAGCTCCGGCTGCGCGACCTCGCCGAGCCGCCACGCGGGTTCGGTCAGGCGCTCAAGCTGAAGACCGCGGAGCGCCAGGTCGGCCTGATTGCCGAGATCAAGAAGGCCTCGCCCTCCGGTGGCATGATCCGGCCGGAATACGACCCGGCGTCGATCGCGCGCCAATACCAGGCGGCCGGCGCTGCGTGCCTGTCGGTGCTGACCGAAGGCCCGTCGTTCCAGGGTCATGTCGCGGACCTGCAGATAGCCAGGGCCGCAGTGCGCCTGCCGGTCCTGCGCAAGGATTTTATCCTCGACCCATGGCAGGTCTATGAGAGCCGCCTGATCGGGGCGGACTGCATCCTGCTGATTATGGCTGCCCTGACCGACCGGATGGCGATCGACCTGCTGGACCTGGCGCGATCCCTCGATCTGGACGTCCTGGTCGAGGTCCACGACGAGGCGGAGCTGGATCGCGCACTGGGTCTTGAGGCATCGTTGATCGGGATAAACAACCGTAATCTCAAGACGTTGAAGACCGATCTTGAGACCACGATGATCTTGGCGCCGCGTGTTCCCCCGGACCGTATCGTCATTGCCGAGAGCGGGATCCGGACGCGCGAGGATGTGGTTCGGCTCGGCACTGCGGGCGCGTCCTGCTTCCTCGTGGGCGAGAGCCTGCTCAGGCAGCCGGATGCGGAGGCGGCCTGTGCGGCGCTGCTCGGTCCGATTTAGAGCGGCCGGATGGAGTCCCAAAAATTGGATGGCGAATCGCCCCGGCTAACCCATCTCGACGACCAGGGATGTGCCGCCATGGTCGATGTCTCGGACAAGCTGGTCACGCGTCGCCAGGCAGTCGCCGGTGCACGCGTCGCTATGCGCCCGGAGACGTTGCGGCAGATCGTTTCCGGTGACACGAAGAAGGGGGACGTCTTTGCCGCTGCCCGGATTGCGGGCATCATGGCGGCCAAGCGCACGTCCGACCTGATCCCGCTCTGTCATCCGCTGGCGATCAGTTCGGTCGCGGTCATCCTGACACCGGAGCCGGACGGTGGGGGCGTGGAGATCGAGGCGACCGTTCGCACGACCGGTCAGACCGGTGTCGAAATGGAAGCCTTGATGGCGGCCAGCGTCGCCGCGCTGACCATCTACGACATGTGCAAGGCGGTCGATCGCGGCATGCGTATCGAGGAAGTGCGCGTGCTGCATAAATCCGGCGGCAAGTCCGGCGCCTACGACGAGGCGGCCGAGACCCCGATTGAACCTGTTGTCCGACCAACGAGCGAGGAATGACGATGAGCGGTGCGAGGAAGATGAAGGACGAGGCGCCCCGCGGCAGCAACAGTCCGGTGATGAGCCGGGAAGACCTGACCCGCGCCTACCACGACATGCTGCTGATCCGCCGGTTCGAGGAACGCACCGGCCAATTGTATGGCATGGGTCTGATCGGCGGCTTCTGCCATCTGTACATCGGGCAGGAAGCGATCGTCGTCGGCGTGCAGATGGCGCTCAAGCAGGGCGACAAGATTGTCACCTCCTATCGCGACCACGGCCACATGCTGGCGACCGGCATGGACCCGAAGGGCGTGATGGCAGAGCTGACCGGCCGCTCCACCGGCTATTCCCGCGGCAAGGGCGGCTCGATGCACATGTTCTCCAAGAAGGAGCACTTCTACGGTGGGCACGGCATCGTCGGCGCGCAGGTGTCTATCGGTGCCGGGCTGGCCTTCTCCAACAAGTATCGCGGCAGCGACGAGGTCGCAGTCGCCTACATGGGCGAGGGGGCATCGAACCAGGGCCAGGTTTTCGAGAGCTTCAACCTCGCGGCACTCCACAAGCTGCCCTGCATTTTCGTGATCGAGAACAACCAGTACGGCATGGGCACCAGCGTCGAGCGGTCGTCCGCCTCGAAGGAGCTGTGGAAGAACGGCTCGCCCTGGGGCATCCCGGGCCAGCAGGTCGACGGCATGGACGTGGTCGCGGTGCGTGACGCTGCCCAGGAAGCCGTCGCCCATTGCCGCGCCGGCAACGGACCGTTCCTGCTGGAGATGAAGACCTACCGCTATCGCGGACACTCCATGTCCGACCCGGCGAAGTATCGTACTCGCGAAGAAGTCGACCAGATGCGTCGCGAGCGGGATGCGATCGAGCAGGTGAAGCGTGCGCTGCTCGACCTCGGCGAGAACGAGGCGACCCTCAAGGCGACCGACGACGACATCAAGAAGATCGTGGCCGATGCAGCGGATTTCGCGCAGTCGAGCCCGGAACCCGACGCGTCCGAATTGTGGACGGACATACTGGTGGAGGCCTGACGCCTATGTCGACCCAGGTGCTGATGCCAGCCCTTTCTCCCACCATGACGGAGGGCACGTTGGCCCGCTGGCTCAAGAAAGTGGGCGATACCATCGCTGCCGGCGATATCATCGCCGAGATCGAGACCGACAAGGCGACCATGGAGGTCGAGGCGGTCGATGAGGGGATCCTGGGAAAGATCCTGGTCGAGGAAGGCACCGAGGGCGTCGCGGTGAACGCGCCGATCGCCGTGCTGCTGGCCGATGGCGAGGATGCCTCCGCCGTCGATCAGCCGGCAACCAAGGAAGATGCTGCCCAGCCGAAGGTCGCGGCCGATAGTGGCGCCAAGGAAATCGCCGATCGCGCCTCGGCGGAAAAGACGCCGGAACTCGCCCGGCCGAGCCCGGAACGCGAGTGGGGCGAGACGAAGCCGACCTCGGTCCGCGAGGCACTGCGCGATGCCATGGCGCTGGAGATGCGCGCCGACGACGACGTGTTCCTGATCGGCGAGGAAGTTGCCGAGTATCAGGGCGCCTACAAGGTCAGCCAGGGTCTGCTGGAGGAATTCGGCGCGCGTCGGGTCATCGATACCCCGATCACCGAGCACGGCTTTACCGGCATGGCGGTCGGCGCGGCGCTGACCGGCCTCAAGCCGATCGTCGAGTTCATGACCTTCAACTTCGCCATGCAGGCGATCGACCAGATCATCAATTCGGCGGCCAAGACGCTTTACATGTCCGGCGGCCAGATGGGCTGTCCGATCGTGTTCCGCGGCCCGAACGGTGCCGCGTCCCGCGTCGGCGCGCAGCATTCGCAGTGCTACGCGAGTTGGTACGCGCACGTGCCGGGCCTGAAGGTGGTGGCGCCGTATTCGGCGGCTGATGCCAAGGGCCTGCTGCGGGCCGCCATCCGCGACCCGAACCCGATCATCTTTCTCGAGAACGAGATCCTGTATGGCCAGAGCTTCGAGTGCCCTACCGACCCGGACTTCATCCTGCCGATCGGCAAGGCGAAGATCGAGCGGGAAGGCACCGACGTCACCATCGTCGCGTTCTCGATCATGGTGGGCGTCGCGCTGAAGGCTGCCGAGATCCTGGCCGAGCAGGGTATCAAGGCAGAGGTGATCAACCTGCGCACGATACGTCCGCTCGACACCGCGACCATCATCGAGAGCGTGAAAAAAACCTCGCGCCTGGTGACTGTCGAAGAGGGCTGGCCGTTCTCCGGCATAGGCGCGGAGGTGGCGATGCAGGTCATCGAACACGCGTTCGACTGGCTCGATGCGCCGCCGGTCCGGGTGCATGGCCTGGACGTGCCGCTGCCGTATGCGGCCAACCTGGAAAAGCTTGCTCTGCCGCAGCCGGACTGGGTCGTGAACGCTGTGAAAAAGCTGGTCTGAGGGCGATACCGATGTCCGTCAACATCCTCATGCCGGCGCTTTCCCCGACCATGACCGAGGGCACGCTCGCCCGCTGGCTCAAGAAGGAAGGCGACGTGATCGCGTCCGGCGACATCATCGCCGAGATCGAGACCGACAAGGCAACCATGGAAGTCGAGGCGGTCGAGGAGGGCATCCTCGGCCGTATCCTGGTGGCCGACGGTACCGAAGGCGTGAAGGTCAACGACCCGATCGGCATCATGGTGACCGAGGGCGAGGCGGTGCCGGACGCCGCCGACGATGGCGGCAAGCAGGATGCTCCGGTTCCTGCGGGCGAGCCTGTCGCCCAGGGTGGCATTCCGCCGGCAACTTCTACGCCGGCTCTGCCCGCCGCATCGAGTCCCGGCAAGACCGACAGCGCCAGCCGCGTGTTCGCGTCGCCGCTGGCACGGCGGCTGGCCACCCAGGCCGGGCTCGACGTGTCGTCGATCAAGGGCACCGGACCGAACGGCCGCGTCATCCGTGCGGATGTCGAGGCAGCAGGCAAGCAGGCGGCCCAGCCGAAGCCGGCCGCCGCTCCCACCTTGCCGCCGTCGGCTGCCGGGCGTCCGGCATCGGCGGTCATCACCGCGCCGCATCGCCGTATCCCGAACACCAGCATCCGCCGCGTCATCGCCAGGCGCCTGTCGGAATCCAAGCAGTTCGTTCCGCATTTCTATGTGTCGATCGACGTCGAGATGGACGCGTTGCTGGCGCTGCGTGCGCAGCTCAATCACGCGTCACCCGCCGAGGGCCCGGGGTCGTTCAAGATCTCGGTCAACGACATGCTGATCAAGGCCTGCGCGGTGACCCTGGTCCGGGTTCCCAAGGTGAACGCGACCTATACCGACGAGGCGATCATCGAATACGAGGACGTCGATATCTCGGTGGCGGTCTCTATTCCGGATGGGCTGATCACCCCGATCGTCCGCAGCGCCGAGAAGAAGTCGCTGGTGCAGATCAGCAGCGAGGCACGCGGCCTGATCGCTCGCGCCCGTGACGGAAAACTGAAACCGGACGAGTTCCAGGGTGGTGGTTTCTCGATCTCCAACATGGGCATGTTCGGGGTGAAGGCTTTCTCGGCGATCATCAACCCGCCGCAATCCGGTATCCTCGCGGTCAGCGCCAGCGAGAAGCGCGCCGTAGTCCGGACCAGGGATGGCGTCGACCATATCGAGAGCGCCACGGTCATGACCGCGACCCTGTCGGTCGATCATCGCGCGGTCGATGGGGCGCTCGCCGCCCAGTGGGCCTCGGTCTTCAAGTCGGTGGTCGAAAATCCGCTGAGCCTGGTGATCTGAAATGGCAACCACCGATTTCGACATCATCATCATCGGCGGCGGGCCTGGCGGCTATGTCGCCGCGATTCGGGCCGCCCAGCTCAAGCTGTCGGTCTGCGTCGTCGAGAGCACTCATCTGGGCGGCATCTGCCTGAACTGGGGCTGCATCCCGACCAAGGCGCTGCTGCGTTCAGCCGAGATCAACCACCTGCTGCACAATCTCGGCGAGTTCGGGTTCTCGGCCGACAATATCCGCTTCGACCTGGACAAGGTGGTGAAGCGGTCCCGTGCGATCTCCAAGCAACTGGCGTCCGGGGTCGGCTTCCTGCTCAAGAAGAACAAGGTTCCGGTGTTCGACGGCCGCGGCAAGCTTGCCGGAACGGACGGGGACAAGCGTCGGGTCGAGGTTACCAAGGATGGCAAGGCGGTCGCCACCCTGACCGGCAAGCATGTGATCCTCGCCACCGGTGCACGGGCCCGCGTGCTGCCCGGCCTGGAGCCGGACGGCAAGCTGATCTGGTCCTATCGCGAGGCGATGGTGCCGGCGGCGATGCCGAAGCGCCTGCTGGTGATCGGCTCGGGCGCGATCGGTATCGAGTTCGCCAGCTTCTATCGCAACATGGGGGCAGAGGTGACGGTGGCCGAGGTCGTCGATCGGATCCTGCCGGTCGAGGACGAGGAGATCGCCACCTTCGCGCGCACTCAGTTCGAGAAGCAGGGCATCCGTATCCTGACCGGTGCCAAGATCGGCACGCCGCAGAAGCTGGCCGACAGCGTCTCGATCACGATCGAGGCAAAGGGGAAGTCGGAGACGCTCGAGTTCGACCGCATCATCTCCGCGGTCGGTATCGTCGGCAATGTCGAGGATATCGGCCTCGAAGGCACCAAGGTCGAGGTCGAGAAGACTCATGTGAAGATCGACCATTTCTGCCGTACCGGCGAGCCGGGCGTCTATGCGATCGGTGACCTGGCCGGCGCCCCATGGCTCGCTCACAAGGCCAGTCATGAAGGTGTCCTGTGCGTCGAGAAGATCGCCGGGATGGACGTGCACGGGATCGACTGGACCAACATCCCGGGCTGCACCTACTGCCGTCCGCAGGTTGCCAGCGTCGGCTGGACGGAGGCCAAGGCGAAGGCCGAGGGTCGTGAAATCCGCGTCGGGCGCTTTCCGTTCATCGGCAACGGCAAGGCGATCACGATGGGCGAGCCCGATGGCATGGTCAAAACGGTGTTCGACGCCAAAACCGGCGGGCTGCTCGGCGCACACATGGTGGGTGCCGAAGTGACCGAGTTGATCCAGGGCTACGTCATCGCGCGCACGCTGGAGTCCACCGAGCAGGAGCTGATGCACACGGTGTTCCCGCATCCCACCGTCAGCGAAACCATGCACGAGGCGGTGCTCGACGCATGGGGCCAGGCAATTCACTTCTGACGACGGGCGACTTCCGGGGTCAGGCCAGCCGTGCGGCCAGCGTGCGCTTGACGCTTCGCTGCCCGGGTTCCACTTGTCGATGACCGTTCACCACTGGAAACCCTGGCAACGATGTCAACGCGCCTGCTGATCGACCATCGCCTCGGGGCGGTATCCCAGGAGACGGCCCCGTCCGTGGCAGGGTCCGGGGCAGGGCCGGTCGTGGTGCGGCATCCGGAGAAGGCGCATCGCCCCGACAACCCGATCCTGCGCAAGCCGGACTGGATCCGGGTCAAGGCGCCGAACAGCCCGGTCTATCACGAGACCCAGAAGCTGATGCGCGAGCATCGCCTGGTGACGGTGTGCGAGGAGGCGGCCTGCCCGAACATCGGCGAGTGCTGGTCCCAGCGCCATGCCACGATGATGATCATGGGCGAGATCTGTACCCGTGCCTGCTCGTTCTGCAATGTGCGCACCGGGCAGCCCCTGGCGCTCGATGCCGACGAGCCCAACCGGGTGGCGGATGCGGTGGCCAAGCTCGGCCTGCGCCACGTGGTCATCACCTCAGTCGATCGCGACGATCTGGCCGATGGCGGCGCGCGCCATTTCGCGCGGGTGATTGCGGCGCTTCGGCTCGCGTCGCCGAACACCACGATCGAGATCCTGACCCCCGATTTCCTGCGCAAGCGCGGCGCACTCGAGATCGTCGTGGAAGCCAGGCCGGATGTGTTCAACCACAATCTCGAAACCGTGCCTCGGCTGTATCCGACGATCCGGCCGGGCGCGCGTTACTACCAGTCGATGCGGCTGCTGGACACGGTCAAGCAGCTCGATGCGTCGATCTTCACCAAGTCCGGCCTGATGGTCGGGCTCGGTGAGCAGCGACTGGAGATCCTGCAGGTCATGGACGATTTTCGAATAGCCGACGTCGACTTCCTGACGCTTGGCCAATATCTGCAGCCGAGCGTCAAGCATGCCGCGGTCGATCGCTTCGTCACGCCGGACGAGTTTGCCGACTACGCCGCGATGGCGCGTGCCAAGGGCTTCCTGCAGGTGAGCGCTACCCCTCTGACCCGGTCCTCTTACCACGCGGACGAGGATTTCGCGGCTTTGCGGGCGGCTCGCGCGCTACAGAACACGCGTTCAGCAAACACCGCTCCGGCGTCGGCCTGATGCCGACGCACGCCGAACGCCGTCTGATCGCCTACAGCGCCGAACAGTTGTTCGACCTGGTCGCCGACGTCGGCCGCTATCCCGAATTCCTACCCTGGTGCGTCGGTTCGCGAGTCAGAAGACGGAGCGAGACGGAGTTGGTTTCGGACACGACTATCGGTTTCGGGCCGTTTCGGGAGACCTTCACCAGTCGGGTTGAGCTAAATCGGCCACATACGGTCAAGGTTCGCTACGAGAGGGGCCCGTTCCGCTACCTCAATAACGTGTGGACCTTCACCCCCGACCCGCGCGGGTGCCTGGTCGACTTCTTCGTGGAGTTCGAGTTCCGGTCACGCTTTCTGCAGGCCGCGATCGGCGTCGTCTTCAACGAGGCAGTCAAGTTGATGGTGAGTTCGTTTCTCAAGCGCGCTCGCGACATCTATGGGACGCCTCCGACGCGCCCGGTTTCAGCTCCGGTATCGGTGCCAGGCTCGACGCAGGTTGCCGGCTCGTCGGGTTGAGCCCAAGTTCGACCCGCTTGGCGACTTTCGGCGACTGTTGCGCAACTGCCACCGTGACTGATCGTTTCCACGTCGTGTCGGAGTTGCGATGCTCGCAGCTTACCCGCTGAACCAACCACCTGTCTTTGCGACGAAGAAGGAATATCCGATGAAGTCGATCCTGAGCGCTTCGATCTGTGCTGCCGCCCTCGCATTCGCTCTTCCGGCGATGGCCGCGACAGATGATGCGAAGCCGATGCATCATCATCATCACAAGATGGGCATGCACGGTAAGCATGCAGGCATGCATGGCAAGGGCGGAATGAGGGGCGATGCGAGCACCGACGCGCTGAACGAGAAGAGCCTTGCAGCGGCTCGTGGCGGTACCGATGCCTCGATGGCCCCGGGCGCAGCACCGGCAGCGGGCGCGATGGCTGCTCCGGGGGCCATGTCGGCACCGGGCGCAATGGCGGCTCCGGGTGCGATGTCCGCTCCGGCGTCGGGAACGTCGGCCGAGACGATGCCGTCGAATGCACCCGCCGGCGCCATGGCGGCACCTGCAGCGACTCCGGCCGGCAACTAAAGCAGCAACCGATCACGGAGCGAACATCAGGCCCCACTTGACATGGACGTCCTGCTTAACGTGATCGAAACGAGTTGGTGTTGAACTGATGGAACCCCGGGGCATGATGCTCCGGGGTTCTTTTAGTTTGGCACCGAAGCGATCTTCTCTGCAGATCGTATGGGGTGCCGCGCCAGGAAAGCGGAACCAATGCGTCTGTTCGTCAATCTGAGTGCAGTCCTGATCTGCGGCGGTCTTGCCGGTTTTACCGCACTTGCCCAAGTGGTCCCGTCGCATGCGTCGTCGATGCCGGCGATTGCCGGGGCATCGGCCATCGATCGAGCCGACGGCTACGTGCTCCAAGTGAGCCATGGTGGCAGCGTCGAGACCCATTTCGCGGCAGCCAATATCACCCATGACGGGCACCTGACCAAGGCGCAGGCCGAGCAATCGAGCTGGATCCGCGTGGTGAAGCGGTTCGACGAGATCGATACGGACCACAAGGGCTGGGTCTCGGTCGAGCAGATCCATGCCTACAACAAGGGACACCGCAAGCACCGTGCCGATCCGGCAACGTAAGGGTTCTACCGCCTCGGAAACGCTTCGACGGCCGCCTGCCGCAACATCGTGAGGGCTTCCCGGACCGCCGCCTCGCGAATGGTGGCCCGGTCACCGGGCAGCACCATCGATCGGGTACGAGTCGGAGCCCCACGAGCGGAGACGCCGAACCAGACCAGTCCGACCGGTTTGTCCGGGCTGCCGCCCCCGGGTCCGGCGATCCCCGTGGTGGATACCGCAAGGTCCGCACCGCTGCGCGCCAGTGCGCCCTCTGCCATTGCAGCGGCGACTTCGGAACTGACGGCTCCCATGCGGTCGAACAGCTCCATGCCGACGCCCAGCAGCTCGTGCTTCATCGGGTTGGAATAGGTCACCGCACCGCCAAGCACGCTGGCCGAACTTCCCGCATGATGGGTCAGCGACGCGGCAATCAGGCCGCCAGTGCAGCTTTCGGCGGTCGCGACGGTCAGATGCGCCGCCGCCAGCAGGTCGAGCAGTTCCCTGGCCTGCGCCAGCGTGCGTTCGCCGATCATTGCATCCACCTCGAAGCCAGCCGGATCGCCAGCAGCAGGAACGCGCCCACGATCCCAGCCAGCATGTCATCGCCCATGACGCCGAACGCGTCGTGCCGCCGGTCGATCCGCCCGATCAGGCCAGGCTTGCTGATGTCGAGCAGCCGGAACAGACCGAACGCGAGGAGAAGGTAGATCACCATCGCCAGCCCGTGCGGTCCGGCCAATCCCGGTAGTGCCACCAGCCCGAGCAGGGTGATCCAGATGCCGGCCACCTCGTCGATCACGATCCAGCCATGGTCGGCACCGCCAGAGGCGCGCCCGATCGCCGCCCAGCCAACTATCGAAACCGCAACGATCCCGATCACCAGCAACGGCGGTGATTGCAGCAGCGCGTAGCCGAACGGCATGGCGGCCAGCGATCCCACCGTCCCGGGCGCCGAGGGTGCGAAACCGCATCCGCCGAAACTGGCGATCATCCGCGGCCAGAACGCCGCGCGTCCGGGATCTCCGGTCATGCGCGGCCACCTGGATCGTTCTGATACACCCCCATGTTCTCGATGACGCGCTGGACGTAGTTGCGGGTTTCGGCGAACGGGATCATCTCGATCCAATCGATCATCCTCGCCTGCGCATCATCCGCGCTGCCGGCTCCGGCTGTTGCATCGCCGTTCTCGACCAGCCATCGATCGACCCGGTGAGGTCCGGCATTGTAAGCGGCGATCGCGTAGGGAGCCACGTTTCGGAAGCGCGTCATCAGTCCGCCCAGGTAGGCCGTGCCGAGTGCGAGATTGACGTCCGGATCGAACAGCGAGGCTCCGTCCGGACCGGGCGTGAGGTCCGGCCGCCCGAGCGTGCGGGCGGTATCCCGAGCTGTGCCAGACGTCAATTGCATCAATCCCCTGGCACCGGCGGGACTGGCGATCTGCGGATCGAAGCTGCTTTCCTGGCGCATCACCGCAAGAGCCAGCCCAGGCGGCAGGACCGGCGACGGCGGTGGCGCATACGGCCTTGGCCAGCCCGCACCGGCAAGCACCAGCCCATGTCGCCCGGCGGAGCGCGCGATCGCCACCGCGACGTCCGGCAACCCCAGCCTGACCGCCAGCGAAGCCGCCAGCGCGTGGTCGGTATCGCTGCTTACCGACTGGTCGAGCATGAGGAGGAAGGCGCGCGCGTGCCTAGGATCGTTCCAGGCGACTAGTGTCTCGGCAGCGCGGGCGAGCTCCAGGCCTGCGAAGTCGATCGCCTGCGCACTGGTCCAGCGCAGATCGTGAAGGTTGCCCAGCCCGGTGGCCAGAACGGACCGATCGAGCGAGGGATCGAGCAGGATGTCGAGGCCGGATGCGGGGCCCTGCAGACGTGCGATCGCCAGCTGGCCATAGAAGGTGGTGGGAAACGCACTTGCTTCGGTGAGCGCCGCCCGGCCGCCGGCCACGTCGCCGCGCGCCAGCCGGGCACGCCCGGTCCAGTAGTCGCCGCGGCTCCGGGTGATCGCGGAGGTGGATGACAACAGGTGCGAGAACCGCGCCTCGGCACCCGCCGGGTCATGCAGCCGGCGCAGGCTGATCCAGCCGGTCAGGAACGCTCCATCGACCTGGGCGGACGGATCGCTCTGGTAGCCGTCATCCGCCATGACGAGCGCATCGGCATCGTGATGGTCACGCAGCAGGTCCCGGGCCAGCGCGTCCCGCTCGGTCCAGAAGGGGGTCAGCCTCGGACGCGAGACCCGCGTCTCCGCCGTGAAGCCGCGCGCCTTCCAGAGCGCGAGCGCCTCGTCCGGCCGGTCGCGCCGGCGCAGCCAGCGTGCAAGATCCAGAACAAGCACCGGGTCACGCGATGCATCCCCCTGCATGGCTGCGGCAACGCCGTCCGCCCCGTCGGCATTGCGCCGCAACGACAGGCGGGCAGTCGCCAGCTGCTGCTGGCTGGCCTGCAGTAGCGGAATGACACGATTGGCAGCGGCTACGTTGCCGCCCCACTCCAGCCGGTCGAACCGCTGCCAGTTATCGTCCGCGGTCAGGAACCTCCCCCAGCTATGCAGGAAGGCCCTTTCCCGGTCGGGTTGGTCGATGCCGTTCACCCAGGCCGTCCGCGCCGCCTGGATGATGGCTGGAGGAACGATCGCCGCCATGAGGGGCAGCGTCGCGTCTGCTCCCGGCTGTGACGGAAGCCATGCACCGGAGCATCGGAGCAGCGACTCGGAGGATGCGAGGGTTGCCGTGCCGCACAGCGAGCCGAGGGCCGCAACGTCCGTCTCGCTCGCGATCGCCTGATCGAGGCGCTGGGTCAGCAGGCCGCGGTTCGGCCAGGTCGGATTGCGGTGCAGGAAGTCGGCGATCTCGGCCGCGGACCCGCCGCCTGGCGCCAGCAACCGCAGATACCGCACGAGCCGCTCTGCGACGGGATCGGCGGAGCCGGCCGCCAGCGCCTGATAGCCGGCGACACGTGCCGCCTCTTGGGTGCCCGGCGTGGCGGCACCGGCGATCGGCGGGACCGCTGCGGCGACTTGCGTCCGCGCGCAGCCGGCGATCTGCGTAGGGGCAAGCAGCGCCAGGCTTGGCAGCAGCAATCTGCGCAGCAGCCGTGACGCGCCCGGCCGGGAGCCAGGGCGTGCCGATGATGGAGGTGTTCGGGGCTCCAGGACGATCGACGACATCATGGTGCGCTGAACCTGGCATTGCGAGCGCCGCAGCATCAGTCGATCGGCCGGATCGAGCAAGACCCGCCGCCCATCCGGCGTCGTGCCCTCCGTCCCGGGTGGTTCCAGCAACCGCAGGACCGGGCTAGACTGGCCAAGCCTGCTGCGCGTTGACCCGAGGGATCTTCCCACGTTGCCGCCATCACGAGCGCTCACACTCAGGCGGCCCGACCGGGTCGGATACTCTGGAGAAGCCGATGTTCAAGGGGTCCATTGTCGCCCTGATCACGCCGATGCGGCCCGACGGCGCGCTGGATGAAGCGGCTTTCGAGCGCCAGATCGAGTGGCAGGTCGAGTGCGGCAGCAACGGCGTCGTGCCATGCGGGACGACCGGCGAGAGTCCGACCTTGACCCACGCCGAGCATCGCCGGCTGATCGATATCGCGGTACGTGTCGCCGCCGGGCGTATCCCGGTGATCGCCGGCACCGGTTCCAACAGCACCGCCGAGGCGATCGAGACGACGCGCCATGCGCACGAGGCTGGCGCGGATGCCGCCCTGGTGGTCACGCCCTATTACAACAAGCCGACCCAGGACGGGCTGTTCCGGCACTTCACGGCAATCGCCGACGCGGTCGATATCCCTATCATCATCTATAATATTCCCGGCCGCAGCGTCATCGACATGGGCGTCGAGACCATGGCGAAGCTATCGCGGCACCCAAATATCGTCGGCGTGAAGGACTCCACCGCAAACCTGTTGCGCCCGCTTCAGGTCCGGCGCCGGGCCGGTCGGGCGTTCTGCCAGCTTTCCGGCGAGGACGGCACAGCGATTGCCTTCAACGCTGCGGGCGGCAGCGGCTGCATCAGCGTCACCGCCAACGTTGCACCGGCCTTGTGTGCGCAGATGCACGCGGCGTGGGAACGCGGCGACGTAAGGGCCGCGATGGACATCCAGGACCGGCTGCTGCCGCTGCACGACGCCCTGTTCATCGAGAGCAATCCGGCCCCGGTCAAATACGCGGCGAGCCTGCTCGGTCGTTCGGCGGAGTTCTGCCGGCTGCCGCTGGCACCGCTGCAGGACCAGACGCGCGAGCTGGTCCGCGCCGCAATGGAGGAGGTCGGCCTGCTCGGCTGACCCATACGATGACAGCAGACAAGAAAAAGAGCGGGATGATCTCGCACGGGATCGCTTCGCAGAATCGCAAGGCGCGCTTCGACTACACCATCAAGGAGACCGTCGAGGCGGGCCTCGTCCTGAAGGGGCCGGAGGTCAAGAGCCTGCGCCTGGGTCGTGCCACCCTGACCGAGGCCTATGCCGCCGAGCGGGACGGCGAGGTCTGGATGTTCAATTGCTACATCCCGGAATACCAGGGCGGGGTTCTGTCCCGGTTCGAGCCGCGAGCGCCGCGAAAGCTGCTGCTGCACCACAAGCAGATCTCCAAGCTGCTCGGCGAGGTGAAAAAGAGCGGCTATACGCTGGTGCCGCTCGACATCCACTTCAATGAACGCGGCGTCGCGAAGGTTCTGATCGGCGTCGGCGAGGGCCGCAAGAACGTCGACAAGCGGCATGCGATCGCCGCGCGCGACTGGCAGCGCGACAAGGCCAGGCTGCTGCGCGGGCGCGGCTGAACTTCCCGGGCGATGACAGGCAACACACCGCGGCCTGCGCGCTTTTGTTCCGCCCGAAGGGGGCGAGACCGTGAGGTACCGACCGCCTGCATAGTCTGCCGGTCCTACATCGAGCCGACCGGCCTGGACGCCATTCCAGAGCGAGGAGTCAGCGCCCGCGGGTGGCGCCGATCAGGGCCAGGCCTTCAGCGACCGAGACGAACTCGCCGCCATCGGCGATGCAGTCCGGTCCGAACCGGCTGGTGAACAACCGGCGCACCGCCGGCACAAAGGAAGTGCCGCCGGTCAGGAACACCCGGTCGATCCCGCCGGCCGCGATTCCCGCATCGTCCAGGGCGCGGCCGATTGCCGCATCGAGCTGTTTCAGGTCCGGCGCGATCCAGGTCTCGAAGTCGCCGCGCTCGATCGGCTGCTCGATGCGAAGATCCTGGTGGCTGAAGCGAAGCACGGTCCGGTCGTCGCGCGAGAGCTCGGCCTTCGCGGTTGCGACGGCCCGATACAGCGCATGGCCCTGCTGTTCCTCGACCAGCCTGCTCAACTGACGAAGCTGGTCCGGCGCGGATGCGGTCCGGGTGACATCCGCGATCGAGCGGAGCGTTTGCGGCGCACGCATCAGCGACAGCAGGTGCCAGCGCGACAGGCTCGAATACCACTCTGCCGGGACCGGCAGCGGGGTGCCGCCCATGATCCGGTAGGTGCTGTCGCGTCCGAGAAGCGGCGAGACCACCCGGTCGATGATCCGGCTGTCGAACTGGTCGCCGGCCAGCCCGACTCCGGCATGGCCCAGCGGCACGACCGGCCGAACCGAGCCCGGATCGAAGCGCATCACCGAGAAATCGCTCGTGCCACCGCCGAAATCGCCGACCAGCACTACCGACGGCGCATCCAGTCGCTGCATGAAGCGCCAGCCGGCCCCTTCCGGCTCGAGTGCGATGTCGATCCGCCCGAATCCGGCCTCGGCGAACGCGCCGCGCAGCCTGCTCTCGCCGAGCGTGTCGTCGGGCCTGTCGCCGGCGAATCGGACCGGCCGACCGACCGTGGCTGCGATGTCGCCCGGCCGGTAACCGACCGCGCGCATCAGGGCCGCCAGGAAGCGCGCCACCAGTGCTTCCAGCGTCATCACCTGGCCGAACAACCGGGTCTCCCGGAACGAAGATTGTGCCAGGTAGCTCTTCATCGACATGATGAGGCGGCTGTCGGCCGGATCGTCGAGATAGGCCTCGATCGCCTCCTGGCCGATCGCATCGCGCAGTTGGGCGTTGCCGGCGGCATGCTCCAGCCACAGGCACAGGAGCGTGCGGCAGGTATCGCTCGACGGCCCTCCGTCGGTCCCGAACTTCAATGTGTGGGTGGTGCCGGTGTCGTCGACCAGCACCACGACGCTGTTGGTGGTGCCGAAATCGATTCCCAGCCTGACCGGTGCTACGAGCGTGGTCACTCGCCGATACGATCCCGCAACGCCTGCACCACGGCCTCGAACATCGGCGTGGTCAGTCGTCCGGTGTTCGTGTTGTAGCGGGACACGTGATAGCTGTCGGTCAGTAGCAGCCCGTCCGGAAGCGTCAGCACCTGGCCATGCTTGAAGGGTTGGCGGGTCGGTGGAAGGCCACGCGCGCGCAGCACCGCGTTATGCGCCACCACGCCGAGCGCCAGGATCGCGCGCAGCCGGGGCAGGGATGCCAACTCCGCCTGAAGGAAGCCGTTGCACGTCCTGATCTCGATCGGCAGCGGGAGATTGGCCGGCGGAACACATCGCACGGCGTTCACGATGCGTGTGTCCCTCAGGACCATTCCGTCATCGGGCTCCGCGCCGTAGGTGCCGGTGGCAAAACCGAACCTGATCAGGGTCTGGTAGAGCAGCACCCCCGCGAAATCGCCGGTGAACGGACGACCGGTGCGGTTGGCGCCGCGCACACCCGGAGCCAACCCGACGACGAGTAGTTGCGCCGACCGGTCGCCCCAGCTCGGCACCGGGGCGTTCCACCAATCGGGCTGGGCCAGCCGATTCGCATCCCGATAGGCGGCCAGCCTCGGGCAGAGCGGACAATCGTGCGGCGGCTCGGCCGCGTCGGACGGAGCGGAAGATTTAGGACGGGAAGCGGCCTTGGACATCGGCAGCGATCTAGCGCAGCCGATGTCCGATCACAAACGCCGCGCCGTTCGCGTCCGGTCAGACGGTCGCGCCGGCCTCGGCAAGCGGTTCGCCGGCGGGCATCCTGGCCGGTGATCGCGGTCGCGGCTCCACCTGTCTCCTGGTGAATTCCGGTGCGATGTCGGCCAGGTCCAGGAACTGGTCTGCCTGGCGCCTGAGATCGTCGCCCACCATCGGCGGCGTGGTGCGGATCGACGAGACGACCGACACCTTCACCCCCTGCCGCTGCACGGCCTCGACCAGCCGCCGGAAGTCGGCGTCGCCGCTGAACAACACCGCGTGATCCATCTTCGGCGCGAGTTCGAGCATGTCGATCGCGAGCTCGATATCCATATTGCCCTTCACCCGCCGACGCCCGCTCTGGTCGGTGAACTCGCGGGCTGCCTTGGTGACCAGCGTGTAGCCATTGTAGGCAAGCCAGTCGGTCAACGGCTTCAGGGGTGAATATTCCTCGGTATCGAGCACGGCGGAATAGTAATATGCCCGCACGAGGTTGCATCGAGATCGAAAAAACCCGAGCAGGTTGCGGTAATCGACGTCGAAACCGAGGTTGCGGGATGCGGAATAGAGATTGGCCCCGTCGATGAAGAGACAGACCCGTTCGTCCTGCCTGAAAATCATTGTTTGTGATCCTTGCCGATGTTTCCCTCCGGCACATCGCTCTGCGGCAATGTTTCCGGCCCGATGGCGGCGCTGGCGATGATCCTGATCGCGGTCGGCGCTAATCTGTCCGCGCATGACGGACGAACATCGTATCAGGTTTGCACCGAAGCGGTAGATGCGTTGGCACGACTGCCGGGCATCAGGCTGGTCGCCATGTCACCGTGGTATCGGTCCGCCCCGGTTCCGCGCTCGGACCAGCCGGACTACCTCAACGGCGTCGCGCGACTGGCGCCGACAGGCTCGATCGAACCCGACCCGGCGACACTCCTGGCGATGCTGCAGGAAATAGAACAGGCGAACGGTCGTGAGCGCAGCGTTCCGAACGCTGCACGAACGCTGGACCTGGACATTATCGCAATGGGGGAAGGCGGCCAGATCGTCCGGGAACAACCCGACCCGGTGCTGCCGCACCCACGCGCTCATCTCCGGGCTTTCGTGCTGCTGCCCGTGCAGGACGTCGCACCGGACTGGGTTCACCCGGGCCTGGGATGTATCGTCCGTGATCTGATCTCCGGCTTGCCGGCTGGGCAACTGCACCGATCGGCGATCAGCCTTGTTGGTGAGCAACCCTGATCCGGATGTGCAGGCGACGGTCGATCAATGAACCGGCGTGGTGACGCCACGGTAAGGAATGGGGGCAGCCCAGTGATGTCGGTGCCGCCGCTTCGCCGCTAAGAACGCCAGAGTCAACGCAGCGCCGACCAGCAGGAGATAGATATTGTGCGCAAGCGCCGACTTCTTGATGGGTGAGGATGACACGATGGACTCCTGAAGCTCGAGAGATTGTCAGAGAGGCATGCCGGCGGCCTGAAGGTCCTGAACAAAGAGCGTCCAGGCTCCCGGCGGCAGTGCGTAATAACAGCGTCGCAGCGCAGAGACGTGCCGGAACCGTGGCGCAAGTTCTGCCAGCGCATCATGAAGAGCTTTCTTTGCTTCGCGGACTTTGTCGAGCTTCATCAGGATCGACACCTTGAAGAGCATCGTGAAGCCGGTGCTCCAGCTGGTTCCACTCGAGATCAGGACATTATCGATCTGACGAAGGGCCATCGCATAATCGGTCTCGAGATACGAAAGATAGGCCGGCCGATCATCCCAGGGATCTCCGGGATTACTTCCGATATGGATACCGGCCTCGCCAAGCTGGTTTGTCATCATGAACGCCGCAACCAGGAGCTGTTCAAGCGAATAGTATCCAGGACTAATGCTCAAACCGTTTTCCGCAATCAGCTGAGCCTCATTTTCTCTCTCGAGCGTCAGCATGATATAAACCTTGAACCCAATATAGACCGGGTTCATCGGGTAATCGTGAAGTACTTCTTGGATGAGCGACTGTGCCTCAACAGCATCGGCCTCTCCAGCCGAGGCGACGCTGAGTTGCACGGAGTCTGCCAGCAGAAGTGCGAGGAACGCTTTTGCCGGTATCAGGCCGTGGTTCTTTCTGAGCGCCTGCCTGGCAAGCAAGACTCCTTTCGCGACCGGGACTGGGTCGTTGGTATCGGCTGCGGCCAACTGAGCATCGACGAGGAGATCCAGCGCATCCGGTCGCCGATCACCGCGAAGTTCATGTTCCGCGCGGAAAACACTTGATCGAATGCCGGCGATCATCTGGGTCGCGGCATTGGCGCGTTGAACATCCGTGACTTGTGGCGGAAGATGCCTGACCTCAGTATCGATGATCTGCCAGCTCGGTCCCTCCTGGACGGTGATTTCGGCCCTTATGCCATGGTCATCGACAGTGATCGAACCAGTGAGCTTGAAGCGGGGCGCGATGGTTATTCCGCTTAGCGGGTAGAGCTTCAGCTCGGGAAAGTCCTCCAGGTTCGATAGCGTGAGCCTGCGATACTCCTCCGCGAGAATGGCTGCCTCGCTCTTGCCCCCGATCCCGACGAACTCACCGACGCCGACGCTGAGGCGGAGGTCCGGAGCGATCGCTACAACAGTCTGTGTCGACGTTGACATGACTCTTATGATCTCCACCGAGGATACCGTGACGATCAAGATCAAGCCGGCTACCACCAGGGCCGTTGAACGGCGCGGCCTGTAGCGGTTCGGGATTTTGATGTGGGATCCTTCGGTCTTCTGGTCGGCGGCAGAAGGTCGGGCCTGATCAACAGCAGGTTCATCGAGTTCTATCTGTGCGTCGACCTCGACGATGAAGCGGTAGCCCCTTCCAGGGATGTTCACGATTAACTGTTTTTTACCACAGGGCTCTGCAAGCGCGTGGCGAAGAACCGACATCTGGACTGAAAGATTGTTTTCCCCGACCGTAACGCCCCGCCAGACATGGGCCACGATCTCCTCGCGCGTTACGACACGTTCCCGGTTGCGCACGAGATACTCCAGAATATCGAATGCCCTGGACGTAAGCGTGATGGGCCTGCCATTCGCCATGAGCAGGCGCCGTTCCGGCTGAAACCGGAACGGTTCGAAAACAAAGATTTCTGTGCGCGCATGCACGCTTGCAGTTCCATCCGTGCCGTCCACGTGAAACTATACTGATTCCAGTGCCGAAAACTATCTGCATTCGGGTCACAATCATTCTTGTTGCCGTTGTAACAAGCGAAATCGTTAACCGGCATCTCAAAGCGATGACGACGCTGGATTTATTCCGATTAGCTAGTTTTAGCAGCGATTGATTACCGGCCGAGCCAGGCCGGCGCCTATCCAGCGAGCGGTCAAACATCAGCAAAGGATCGCTTCCATGTTCCGCTTTCTGTCGATTATCGACTATCGGGCTTCCCGCCCAACCCAGGCGCTTCTTGCCGGGCTCCTTTTCGCCGCATTCGCGACCACCGCGTCGGCGCAACCTGGGGTCGTGAACGATGATGGGAGCATGACCGAACAGGTCAGCTCGGTCGGGCTCGATCTTGCATCGCCATCGGCTCAGGTCACGATGAGGCAGCGCATCGAGATGGCCGCGCGTCGGGTATGTGGCTTCGACGACCAGGGCGACGCGTCGGGCAGGCGGGCCTACACCGCCTGTCATGAAGCGGCGATGGCAAACGCCATGGGTCAATTCACGACGCTGGTCGCACGCGCGGGTGGCATCGGGAGTGCCAATCTGGAAATGGCCGATACCCGGCACTAGGTCATACCAGCCGGTTGCCGCTATCCAGGGCTGACCCTCGGTCGGAGCATCGGCCGAGGGTGCGCTGCAGCATCGCTTGCGATTGTGATCGCGGCTCCTTATATGCTGCGGTTCCCTGAATTGATCCGGAGATCGGCCGCATGGCGCGCGTCACCGTCGAAGACTGTGTCCAAAGAGTTCCCAACCGCTTCGAGCTTGTGCTGCTGGCTGCCCAGCGCGCGCGCAACCTGAGCCGTGGCGAAGAACTCACCGTGGACCGGGACAACGACAAGAACCCTGTGGTGGCTCTTCGCGAGATCGCCGAAGAGACCGTTGAACTGAGCCGCCTGCACCAGGATCTGGTGAAGTCGTTGGCCCGGGCTCCCGAGCCCGAGCCTGCCGACGAGGAGGTGCTCGACCTCATCCCGACCGACCAGAACATCTTCGGCCTGCAGGATGTGTCGGTCGAAGAGGAAGCCAGTGCCATGGGGACGGAATTGACCCCGGAAGAGCTGGAAGCTGCTATCGAGGCTGAACTCGGCGGACGTTCGCGCCGATAGGAGCATCGGCAATGTGGCCAGGAGCTGACGACAGGATCGGAGCTCCCGGCCGCCCTTCGCGGGCACCTCGCGCACCCGACGGGCCGGTTATCGGCCAGACCGTCGGCCACGACCCGTCGCCGCCCGCGGTGCCCGAGCGCGCGATCAGCTGTGCCGGCCTGATCAGGCGGGTCCGTTCCTACGATCCCAATGCCGACACCGCGCTTATAGAGCGTGCCTTCGAGGTTGCCCGCGCCTCACACGCCGACCAGAAGCGTGACAACGGCGAGCCTTATATCACCCATCCACTCGCGGTCGCCGGCATCCTGGCGGGGCTCCGACTCGATGTCGCCAGCATCTGTACCGGGCTGCTGCACGACACCGTCGAGGATACCGGCCTGAAGCTGCCGCAGCTCGAGGCGCAGTTCGGCCCGACCGTTGCCGCCCTGGTGGACGGCGTCACCAAGCTGACCAGGCTCGAGCTCCAGTCGGATCGCACCAAGCAGGCGGAGAACTTCCGCAAGCTGGTGTTGGCGATGAGCCGCGACATCCGTGTGCTGATCGTCAAGCTGGCCGACCGGCTGCACAACATGCGCACGCTTCACTACGTCAAGGCGCTCGACCGGCGGCAGCGGATCGCTGGCGAGACCATGGACATCTATGCGCCCCTGGCCGGCCGCATCGGCATGGACAAGGTCAAGACCGAGCTCCAGAACCTGTCGTTCCAGGAGCTGGAACCCGAGCACAACGCCACCATCCAGGCACGGCTGAACTACCTGCGCGGGCAGGGTGCCGACGTGATCGAGGAGGTCAGGCGCGAACTGACCCGCCTTTGCCTCGAGGCCGGAGTTCCGTCGGTCGAGGTCACCGGACGCGAGAAATCGTCCTTCTCCATCTGGGAGAAGATGCAGAGGCGCAGCATCGCCTTCGAGCAGCTGTCGGACATCATGGCGTTCCGGGTGCTCGTTCCCTCGAAGGAGAGCTGCTACATCGCCCTCGGCGCGGTCCATTCGGCCTATCCGGTCATCACCGGGCGCTTCAAGGACTACATCTCCACCCCGAAGGCGAACGGCTACCAGAGCCTGCATACCGGGGTGACGCTGCGCGAACCGCGGAACCAGAAGATCGAGGTGCAGATCCGCACCGCCGAGATGCACGACGTGGCCGAGAACGGCGTCGCCGCGCACTGGTCCTACAAGGGACTGGGCGAAGGGGAAGAGGGCACCCCCAAGGTCAAGCGGCTGCGCTGGGTGCAGGACCTCCTGGAGATCCTGGAGAACAGCCAGGCGCCGGACGAATTTCTCGAGAACACCAAGCTCGAGCTCTACCAGGACCAGGTGTTCTGCTTCTCGCCGAAGGGCCAGCTGATCCCGCTGCCGCGGGGCGCCACGCCGGTCGATTTCGCATACGCCGTACACAGCCAGATCGGCGATAGCTGCGTCGGCGCCAAGGTGAACGGCCGGCTGATGCCGTTGCGCCACGAGCTCCAGAACGGCGACCAGGTCGAGATCATGACCGCCCGCGGCGGTACGCCGTCGCCGTCCTGGGAGCGCTTCGTCGTCACCGGCAAGGCGCGTGCGCGAATCCGCCGCTATGTCACTGCGCAGCAGCGCGAAACGCATGTCGATGCCGGTCGAGCATCGCTCGCCAAGGCGTTCCGCCAGGAGGGTCTCGACGGCTCCGAGAAGGTGCTCGAGGCGGCGCTGAAGGGGATGAAATGCCCGACTCTCGCCGACCTCTATGTCTCTGTCGGTAACGGCAATCTCGGCCCGCGCGAGGTTGTGCAGGCGGCCTATCCGGAACTGCGGCAAGCCGGTCGCGGGCCCCGGATGATCCCGAGCCTGCCGCCGCGCAGCGGGCCACGACAGGATGCGGCCGGAACCTCCGGCATGTCGCTGGTCGGGCTCGGATCGGGCGTTGCCACCCATTTCGCGGGCTGTTGCCACCCGCTGCCAGGCGACCGGATCGTCGGCATCGTTGCCACCGGCAAGGGCATCACCGTGCATACCGCCGGCTGCCAGACGCTGGAGAGTTTCGCCGCCACGCCGGAGCGGTTCATCGATATCGACTGGGACTACGACGCGATCGCCCGTGGCTCGAAAGTCGAGACGCATGTCGGCCGGATCAGCGTGATCGCCGCCAACGAGCCGTCGATCCTGGCGACCCTGACCAACACCGCGTCGCGCCACGACGGCAGCGTGGTCAACCTCAAGATCGTCAATCGCCAGCTCGACTTCATGGAGATCCTGATCGACGTCGAGGTGCGCGACCTGCGCCATCTTTCGTCGGTCATCGCGGGCCTCCGGTCCGCAGGCGGCATCACCCAGGTGGAGCGGGCAAAAGCTTGATCGAACGATTGCGCATCCGGACGAGCCCGCAATGTCGATGATGATCGGGCTGGGCTCCGACCTCTGCGACATCAGGCGGGTGGAGCGGGTGCTGGAACGACACGGGCAGCGCTTCATCGAGCGCTGCTTCACCGAAATCGAGCGCGCCAAGGCCGAGCGCCGGACCAGCGCGTTGCGGGCCGCGACCTACGCCAAGCGCTGGGCCGCCAAGGAGGCCTGCGCCAAGGCGCTCGGTACCGGGTTCGCGCAGGGTGTGTTCCACAGCGACATGGGCGTGGTGAACCTGCCCAGTGGCCAGCCGACCCTGCACCTCACCGGGGGCGCGTTGATCAGGCTGCGCCGGTTGATGCCGGCCGCCCATCATCCGAGCCTGCTGCTGACGATGACCGACGAACCCCCCTACGCGTTCGCCCAGGTGATGATCCAGGCAATGCCCGAAGGGCACGGCACCTTCTGACCCAGGCGTTCTGCTTGACAGGGCATGGCCTCGTCGGCTTGATCCGCCTTCCTCCGGTCCGCCTGCTCCGGAGACGACACTGCCGCTCCCCCTGGCGCCATGCGCCATCCCGGACCAGCACAGACCGGACACAATCCACCTCATGACACCGTTCAAGAACGCCTCGCGCAACGCCCGCAACCGTACCCGCTCCACTGCGGCGGCCGGGTCCGGGCTCGGCGAGACCATCCGGACCGTGGTCTATGCGTTGCTGATCGCGGTGGTGGTGAGGACCGTGGCGTTCGAGCCGTTCAACATCCCGTCCGGCTCGATGATCCCGACGCTGCAGGTCGGCGACTACCTGTTCGTGTCGAAGCCGTCCTACGGCTTCTCGAAATTCTCGCTGCCGTTCTCACCCAACCTGTTCTCCGGGCGCATCCTCTATTCGGCGCCGCACCGGGGCGACGTAGCGGTGTTCCGCTACACGCGCGACACCTCGATCGACTACATCAAGCGCATCGTCGGGCTGCCCGGGGATCACGTGCAGGTGCGTGACGGATTGCTCTACCTCAACGGCACCCAAGTCCCGCGCAGCGACGACGGCGACTATGTCGCCATCGACGAGCATCGCAGCGAATTGCAGGGCCGGCTCTTCACCGAGACATTGCCAGGCAGCGGTGGCCATAAGGACGTCATCCACAAGATCCTGCGCCTGACCGACGAAGGCATGCAGAACAACACGCCGGACTATGTTGTTCCTGCGGGATATTTCTTTGCCATGGGCGACAACCGGGACGACAGCGCGGATAGCCGCTTCATGGATGATCTCGGCTACATCCCGATCGAGAACCTGGTCGGCAAGGCCGAACTGATCTTCTTCTCTTACGATGCCCGTCACCCGGTCTGGCAGTTCTGGCAGTGGCCGGCAGAGATCCGCTGGAACCGGTTGCTGAGCTGGGTGCGCTGAACCAGGTGAGCGCGATCCTCCCGGAAATGCACGAGCCCGCCTCGCCGCTGGCCGTTGCCATGGCGAAGGTCGAGGGGGTCATCGGATGGCAGTTCCATAAGCCGGCCTTGTTGCGCGAGGCACTCACGCATCGGTCCGCGGCCCATGAGGCCCAGACCGCCGGCACCGCGCCGGGCGGCGGTCACAAGCGCGGCCGTCGTACGACCCAGAAGGGCCTCGGCTCGAACGAGCGGCTCGAGTTCATCGGCGACCGGGTGCTGGGACTGCTGATGGCCGAATGGCTGATCAGCCGGTTTCCGGACGAGCAGGAGGGCAAGCTCGGCCCGCGTCTGGCACAGCTGGTGTCGCGGCCGGTGCTGGCCCGGATCGCGATCGATCTCGGCCTGCGCGAGGCGCTCGACGTGGCTCCGCACGAGGAGCGTGCCGGGATACGCGATGCCGCCAACGTGCTGGCGGACTCGGTCGAGGCGGTGCTGGGTGCGACATACCTGGATGGTGGGCTGGATCCGGCGCGTCGCTTCGTTCACCAGGCCTGGAACGCGGCGATGACCGGGCAGGCGCTGCCGCCCAAGGATGCCAAGACCGCGCTGCAGGAGTGGCTGCTCGGTCGCGGGCTGGCGCTGCCGATCTATACGGTGGCATCCGCCGAGGGACCGTCGCATGCGCCACGGTTCGTGATCAGGGTCGAGGCGAACGGCCGGTCCGGCACCGGTGAGGCGGGAGCCAAGCGTGCAGCAGAGAGCCTAGCGGCTTCCGATCTGCTAAGTCAGCTCGCATGAGCGATGAAACACCAACGAAACAGATAACCCAGCGCTGCGGATTCGTGGCGATCGTCGGCGCGCCGAACGCCGGCAAGTCGACGCTGCTGAACAAGCTGACCGGCGCCAAGCTGTCGATCGTCAGCCCGAAGGCGCAGACGACGCGCTTCCGCGTGCTCGGCATCCTGATGCGCAAGATCGCCGACGTCAGCGCGCAGATCCTGCTGGTCGATACGCCGGGCATCTTCAAGCCGAAGCGCAAGCTGGACCGGGCCATGGTCGCCGCCGCCTGGACCGGTTCCGAGGATGCGGACATCACGCTCCTGCTGATCGACAGCCAGAAGGGCATCACCGAGGGCGTCCGGGCGATCGCCGAGCGGCTGAAGACCACGCGGCGCCGCACCTGGCTGGTGCTGAACAAGACCGACCTGATCGAACGCGGCCTGCTGCTGCCGCTGACCCAGTCGCTGTCCGAGCTGGTTCCGTTCGAACACGTCTACATGGTGAGCGCACGCAAGGGCGATGGGCTCGACGACCTGCTCGATGCGCTGGCGCTGGCGCTGCCGGACAGTCCGTTCCTCTACCCCGAAGACGACCTGACCGACCTGCCGGACCGCCTGTTGGCGGCCGAGCTCGTACGCGAGCAGATTTTCCTGCAGACGCAGGAGGAGATCCCGTACGCGTGCACCGCCGAGACCGAAAGCTTCCAGGAGAAGCCGGACGGCTCGGTGCGGATCGAGGTCACGATCTATGTGTCGCGCGCCGGCCACAAGGCGATCCTGATCGGCGAGAACGGCAGCCGCATCAAGGAGATCGGCCAGAAGGCGCGGCATGGGCTGGCATCGTTGCTGGAGCGGCCGTGCCACCTGTTCCTGAACGTCAAGGAACGCGCCGGCTGGGACGAGGAACGGGCTCGTCTCCGTGCGATCGGCCTCGACGAACTCGACTGATCGCCCGAGGGGCATCCGGGTTATCCCGGGCCGTGACGCTTGTCGTCAGAATGGCTGGGGATTATGAGGATCGCGTCGTTGCACTATGTTGCCTGCGGCACCGCCACCGCCCTGGCTCCCGCCCTAGCTCTTGAGGATCGATGACCGGACCTTCCGCCGAACCGAACCCTGGCGCGCCCGAAATCTCGCCGACCTATCGTCGCGTCCTGCTCAAGGTGTCCGGCGAGGCGCTGATGGGCAAGGGCAGCTTCGGGCTTGACCCGGAGACCGTCTCGGCGATCGCCAACGATGTCGCCGACGTGCACCGCATGGGCGTCGAGGTTGGGCTGGTTATCGGCGGCGGCAACATCTTCCGGGGTATTGCGGCGGCCGCGCGCGGCATGGAGCGGGCCCAGGGCGATTATGCCGGTATGCTGGCGACCGTGATCAACGCGCTGATGATGCAGAACGCGCTCGAGAATTGCGACGTCGATACCAGGGTGATGTCGGCGATCCACATGTCGAGCATCGCAGAGCCCTACATCCGCAGGCGGGCGGTCCGGCACATGGAAAAGGGCAGGGTGGTGATCTTCGCCGCCGGCACCGGCAACCCGTTCTTCACGACCGATACGGCCGCAGCCCTTCGCGCCGCCGAGATGAATTGCACGGCGCTGTTCAAGGGCACGCAGGTCGATGGCGTGTATTCCGCCGATCCGCGTCTGGACCCGAACGCGACCCGTTACGAGGAGCTGACCTACCTCGACGTGCTGACGCAGGACCTGAACGTCATGGACGCATCGGCGATCAGCCTGGCGCGTGAGAACAGCCTGCCGATCATCGTGTTCAACATCCACATGCCGGGCGCCTTCGCGAAAGTCATCCGGGGCGAGGGGCGGTTCACACGCATCGTCGATCCGTCCTAGACACGTCATCTTGGTCGCGGGCGCCTGCCCGCGTTTGATTGGCCGTCCATCGGCCTCGACACGACGCAGCCAGGTCAGAGGCCGGTTGCCGGGGGAGACGTCAAGTGGCTGACCTGAATACCCTCAAAGAGGATCTCACGCGCCGCATGGACGGTGCGATCGAGACCTTGCGGCGCGACTTCACCGGCCTGCGCAGTGGTCGTGCGAGCCCGGCCCTGCTTGAGCCGGTTCGGGTAGAGGCCTATGGCGGCGAGGTTCCGATCACCCAGGTTGCGACCATCGCCGTTCCCGAGGCACGCATGGTCACCGTCCAGGTCTGGGACCGCACCTTGGTTGGCGCTGTCGAGCGGGCGATCCGCGATGCCGGGCTCGGCCTGAACCCCGCCTCCGACGGCCAGATCGTCAGGGTGCCGATCCCGTTGCTGACCGCCGAGCGCCGGGTCGAGCTCGCCAAGGCAGCCGGGCGCTATGCGGAGAACGCCAAGATCTCGATCCGCGGCGTGCGTCGCGACGGCATGGACCAGATCAAGGGCTTCGAGAAAAAGACCGAGATTGCCGAGGACAGCGTCAAGGAATGGTCGGACGTCGTGCAGAAACTGACGGATTCCTACGTGCGCCGGATCGACGAGAATCTCGCGGAGAAGGACCGCGAGATCAAGCAGGTCTGACGCGCTTGGCCGATCCAGTCTCCGCATTGCTCCAGGCCGCGAGCCTGGCCGCGTCGCCTGCCGCTGTTCCTGCCGGAACGACTGCGACGAAGGTGTGCGATCATGTTGCCGTCATCATGGACGGCAACGGCCGTTGGGCCGCCGCCCGCCGATTGCCGCGCGTCGCGGGCCATCGGGCCGGCGCGAAGGCGGTGAAGCGCGTCATCCAGGCGGCCATCCAGAACAAGGTCCGCTGGCTGACGCTCTACGCGTTCTCCAGCGAGAACTGGGGTCGCCCGGCCGACGAGGTTACCGACCTGACCGGCCTGTTGCGCCATTACCTGCGCAACGAGATCTCCGAACTGCATCGCGAGGGCGTCAGGGTCCGGGTGATCGGCGAGCATGAGCGGTTCGGACCGGAGGTTCGTGCCGAACTCGAGGCCGCGGAGCGACTGACCGCCGGCAATACCCGCCTGACCATGGTGGTAGCTTTGTCCTACGGCGCGCGCGGCGAGATACTGCAGGCGGCCCTGAAGGTGGCGGAGGCGGTGAAGGCCGGCACGCTGGATCCGGCCAAGCTCGACGAGGCCGGATTTGCGCGGTTTCTGTCGACCACCGGGATCCCGGACCCGGACCTGGTGATCCGCACCAGCGGTGAATGCAGGCTGTCGAATTTCCTGCTTTGGCAGTCGGCCTATGCCGAACTGGTGTTCCTGGACGTGCTTTGGCCGGACTTCGACGCCAGCCACTTCGCCGCTGCCCTCACCGCCTTCAACCAGCGTGAACGCCGCTTCGGTGCGCGTCCTGGCTGAGGCGGTATCAGCCAGCCCGGCGGATCCTGCGGCCAAAAAGCCGCGGAACTGGCGCGATCTTCGACTGCGCCTGATATCGGCGGCGATCCTGGCACCGCTCGGGCTGCTGTGCGTGGGGCTCGGCTCGTGGCCATTCGTCGGGCTGGTCCTAGTGGGGATGGTGGGTCTCGGATCCGAATGGGCCGGTATGCTGCAGCAACCGGCCCGCAGCCTGCGCGGGAT
The DNA here is from genome assembly GCF_013201075.1 of Lichenicola cladoniae. NCBI lineage: Bacteria > Pseudomonadati > Pseudomonadota > Alphaproteobacteria > Acetobacterales > Acetobacteraceae > Lichenicola > Lichenicola cladoniae. Next base: position 2,135,321 of record NZ_CP053708.1, read on the forward strand.
CGTGCTGCTGGCCTGGCCGGCGATCGCCTGCATCGCGACGCTCACCGTCGGACGCTGGAACGAGGCGCTGCTGATGCTTCTCGCACCGCTGGCGCTCGGGCCGTGGATCGGAATAGGTTCCGTCGCGATCGGGATCGGCGGCATCGGCCTGCTCTGGCTTCGTTTCGCGACCGGCAGCGGCTACGACGGCGTGCTGTTCGTGATCCTGGTGGTCTGGGCCAGCGATACCTTCGCCTACGTCGCCGGCCGGGCCATCGGCGGCCCCAAGCTGGCGCCGCGGATTTCGCCCGGCAAGACGCGGTCCGGTTCACTTGGCGGATTGGCCGGCGCGATGCTGGTCGGCGCCGTGCTGGCGCTGCTGCTGCCCTCGCCCGTCGGTGCGGCGGCATCGGCGCTGCGCGGGCTCGGTTTCGGCCTGCTGCTGGGAATCGCCAGCCAGGCCGGCGATCTGGCCGAAAGTGCGTTCAAGCGCCGGTGCGGGGTCAAGGATTCCGGCCGGTCGATACCGGGCCATGGCGGCTTGCTCGACCGGTTCGACGGGCTCCTCGCCGCAGCTCCGCTCGCCGCGATGTTGTCGCTCGCAGCGCCAACCGGCCAGGGCTTCTGGTATGCCGGTGTGCAAGCCGTATCCCCGCCCGCTTCTCCGTCAGGGCCGGCATCTTCCGTGCCCAAGGACTGACCACATGAAGAGCGTGACCATCCTCGGCAGTACCGGCAGCATCGGCGCCAATACCGTCGATCTGCTGCTCCAGGCGCCGGACCAGTACCGGGTCGCGGTGCTGGTCGGAGGCCGCAACGCTGCCAAGCTCGCCGAGCAGGCGAAGGCGCTCGATGCATCCCACGCGGTGATCGCCGACGAGAGCTGTCATGCCGAGCTGGCGAGCTTGCTCGCCGGCACCGGCATACACACCTCGGCGGGTCGGCAGGCGGTGTGCGATGCGGCTGGTGAACGGGTCGATTGGACCATGGCGGCAATCACCGGTGCCGCGGGCCTGGCCCCGACGCTGGAAGCCATCAAGGGCGGCGGGGCAATCGCGCTGGCCAACAAGGAAGCGCTGGTCTGCGCAGGCGACGTGATGTTGCGCGCCGTGGCGGATGCCGGAGCCACCCTGCTGCCGGTCGATTCAGAGCACAACGCGATCTTCCAGGCGATGGCCGATCGACAGGCCGACCAGGTCGAGAAAATCATCCTGACCGCGTCAGGCGGACCGTTCCGGACCGCCTCGATCGAGGAAATGGAACGCGCACCTCCTGAAGTCGCCCTTCGTCATCCGGTCTGGTCGATGGGCGCCAAGATCACCATCGACTCGGCGACCCTGTTCAACAAGGGCCTCGAGGTGATCGAGGCGGCTCGCATCTTCGGCCTCCCGAGCGAGCGGATCGATGTTCTGGTGCATCCGCAATCGGTGGTCCACGGACTGGTCCAATACACCGATGGCAGCCTGCTCGCGCAGCTCGGTTCGCCGGACATGCGCATCCCGATCGCGCATGCGCTGGCCTGGCCGAAGCGTATGAAGACGAACTCGCCCAGGCTCGATCTCGCACGCGTGGCGCAGCTCACCTTCGAGGCGCCGGACATGGTCCGGTTCCCGGCGTTGCGGCTGGCGCGTGCGGTACTTGCCGCGGGAGGTGCCGCGCCGGCGATCCTGTCGGCCGCGAACGAGGTCGCGGTGGAGGCTTTCCTCGCACGACGGATCGGCTTCCTCGATATTGCCCGCATGGTAGAGGCGGTGCTTGACCGGATCGGGGCGCAAGCCGCCGACACGCTCGAAGCTGTGCTATACTGGGACCAGGAGGCGCGGCGGCAGGCAGGGCTGCACGCGTCGTCCCGCGCTGCTTGACGCGGCCGCGGCACAGGAGACAGCGCTCATCATGATACCCGACTTTCTTCGGACCGTTCTTGCGGCAGCCGTCGTGCTGGGCGTGCTGGTGTTCATCCACGAGCTTGGCCATTATTCGGCGGCACGGTGGCGGGGCGTGCATGTCGAGGTATTCTCGATCGGCTTCGGCAAGCCGCTGTTCCGCTGGCGCGACAAGCACGGCACCGAATGGCGCATCTGCATCCTGCCGATTGGCGGCTACGTGAAGCCGCATGGCTTCGAGGGGCCGGAAGAGGCCTCGCCTGAGACCCGTTCGACCTGGCTGCCGGGACGCACCTTTCACGACAAGCCGGTCCTGAGCCGTGCCATCGTCATCGCCGCCGGCCCGATCTTCAACTTCCTCCTGGCGATCGTGCTGTTCGCGGTGGTGTTCGCGATCAGCGGCAAGCCGGCGGACCAGTCGGACTATGCGGCTCTGCGGCCGAGCATCGGCGGCGTGAGCGTGGGTAGCCCTGCCGACAAGGCGGGGATCAAGCCGGGCGACGTGATCGAACAGGTCGACGGCGTGTCGATTCCCAATTTCGCGAACCTGCAGCGGCTGATCGGTGCCAGCCCTGGGCGCCAGGTGCGGCTCACGGTGCTGCGCGACGGCCACGAGCTTGATCTCCCGGTCAAGCTCGGTTCGACGACGAGTGGCGGCCAGGCGACCGGGCAACTCGGCGTCCAGGCGCAGCTGCCGCCGCCGAAGCATGTTTCCCCGGGTGAGGCCTTCGTCGCCGCCATACAGACGACAGGCGTGGTGATGGTGGGCTGGGTGTCCGGCTTCTGGCAGATCATAACCGGCCATGTCAGCCCGTCTCACCTCGGGGGTACGCTCAGGATCGCGCAGATGTCCGGCCAATTCGCCGCTGCCGGCTTCACCAGCCTGCTGACCTTCATGGCGATCCTGTCGATCAACCTCGGCATGGTGAACCTGCTGCCGGTGCCGGTGCTGGATGGCGGCAGGTTGGTGTTCTACGCGATCGAGGCCCTTCGCGGCCGGCCGGTTTCTCGAGGCGTCCAGGAATACGGCTTCCGCGCCGGCTTCATGCTGATCGTCGGGATATTCCTGTTCGCGACCGTCAACGACTTGACCCAGTTCGGCCTGTTCGACTGGCTTCGTCACGTGATTGGTTGAACAACGGCACGTAACGGCAGGAGCGTGCTTGCGCTCTCGCCTTATATTCGGGTAGCTCGGCGCGAGTGGGTGCAGCCGGCGGTTACCGACAGTTGGTGCCGCACCCGGCATGAAGCAAGCGGGCGATACTGTTCCTCGATGGAACGTCATCGCGTGTGGGGGATGGGTCGTCTTGTCCGGTAAACGTTCTGCGCTGCTCGCTTCGGCCTGCCTTGTCCCTTTCGCCCTCGATGTTCCGGCTCAGGCCCAGGACGTCGCGCAGTCGCATCCTGCGACCCAGCCGGCCTCCGGCCAGGTCCGGCATCGCGCCGCGCATCCGTCGCAGCATCGTTCCGGCACCGTGCCGGTCGCGAGCGGTGGCACGATCGAGGCGATCCGGATCAAGGGCAACGAGCGTATCGAGACGGGCACGATCCTGTCCTACCTCGTCGTCCAGGCCGGTGAGCCGTTCAACCAGGAACAGCTCGATCGCAGCCTCAAGACGCTCTACGCGACCGGCTTGTTCCGGGATGTCACGCTGCACCGCGACGGCGGCACTCTGCTGGTGACGGTAATCGAGAATCCGATCGTCAACCGCATCTCGTTCGAGGGTAACCACGCTGCCAAGGACGAGGATATCCGCAAGGAGATCGGCCTGCGGCCCCGCGCCGTCTACACCTCCGAGACCGCCAGCCGCGACCGCCAGAAGATCCTCGACCTGTATGCCCAGAAGGGACGTTACGCCGTCACCGTGACGCCGCAGATCATCCGCCTGTCGCATAACCGGGTCGACGTGATCTTCCAGATCACCGAGGGCGAGCTGACGCTGATCCAGAAGGTCAGCTTCGTCGGCAACAAGGCGTTCAGCGAGGCGAGGCTGGCGCAGGTCATCACCTCCAAGCAGAGCGCCTGGTACCGGTTCTTCTCGTCGTCGGACGAGTACAATCCGGACCGCGTCAAGTACGACGCCGAACTGCTGCGGCGCTTCTACCTCCGTAACGGCTACGTCGATTTTACCGTCGCCGATTCGACTGCGGAGCTCTCCCCGGATCGCAAGTCGTTCTACGTGACGTTCACCATCAACGAGGGCCCGCGCTATCGCATCGGGCATATCGAGGTGAAGTCGTCCCTGCGCCACGTCACGTCCGAAAGCCTGCGCCCGCTGATCGCCCTCTACGAGCACCAGTGGTACGACGGCGACGACATCCAGCATGTCGCCGAGGGGCTTCAGGATCGACTGCAGGCGACAGGCCAGCCCTTCGCCTCGGTGAAGCCCGAGATAGCTCGCAACACCGACAACCACACGGTCGACCTGCTGTTCGACGTGAGCGACGGCCCGCGGGTCTATGTCGATCGCATCGACATCAACGGCAACACCATCACCCAGGATCACGTGATCCGCCGGCAGTTCGACTTTGCCGAGGGCGACCCGTTCACCCCGGCACAGCAGCGCCGGTCAAAGCAGAGCCTGCAGGATCTGGGCTTCTTCAACAGCGTGACGATCGATACCGCGCCGGGCTCCGCGCCCGACCGGGTCAACGTCAACGCCAACATTTCCGAGAAGCCGACCGGGCAGATCACCCTTGGTGGTGGTTATTCGACGGATGCCGGTGTTCTCGGCAACGCCGGTATCAGGCAGTCGAACCTGGTCGGCACCGGGATCGATGCCAGCCTGACCGGCACGGTCGCTCAGTATGAAAACCAGGTCGACCTATCGATCACCGACCCATACTTCCTCGGCCGCAACATGGTAGCCGGCATCGACCTGTTCGACATCCAGACCGAGGGCAACAGCTCGAGCGTCCAGAACTATTACGAGACCAGGATCGGTGCGACGGCCCGTATCGGCTACGCCTTCAACCGTTATCTGTCGCAGTCGTGGAACTACTCGCTGATCCACCGCAACGTGAACAACGTCTATTCGGCGGCCAGCATCTACGTGCAGGCCGAGCATGGGACGTCGAACCTGTCGCAGGTCGGGACGACACTCGCCTACGATCGCCGCGACAGCCGGTCGGCACCGCACAAGGGCTACATCATCACCGCCGGCGTCGATGTTGCCGGCCTGGGCGGAAACGAGAAATACGTCCGCACCAAGATCGACACCTCGTACTACATCCCGCTCGATTACCTGACCGGCAACCATGACTGGACGATCTCGCTCAAGGCCGGCGCCGGCTACTTGGCCGACTATGGTGGTGGCCGCCAGGACATCGTCGACAACTTCTACCTCGGCGGCGACAATCTGCGCGGCTTCTACGACGGCGGTGTCGGTCCCTATTCGAAGCCGACCAACCAGCATCTGGCGACCGATGCCCTTGGTGGCCGGTTCATCTATACCCAGTCCACGCAGCTGAACTTCCCGCTGCCGCTGTCTCCTGATCTCGGCCTGTCCGGACGTTACTTCGTCGATGTGGGCGGCCTGTCCGGATCTCGCGTGCTCAACAATATTCCCAACCCGAGTGGCGATGCGATTCTCGGCAACAATCTGCGTCCGCGCGTCGGCACCGGCGTCGGCGTTTCATGGAAAAGCCCGTTCGGCCTGATCAACGTCGATCTCGGTCTCCCGGTGGTGAAGCAGAACTCCGACAAACAACAAGTCTTCCGTTTCGGCTTCGGCTCGCAATTCTGAGGTGACTATGTCTCGTTCTACCGGCGCCCTGCTTTTCGCGGGCGCCCTTCTCGCGCAGGCTCCGCTTGCATTCACCTCAGCCGCGTTGACGTCTGCGCACGCACAGCAAAGCGGCGGCTGGTTCGTCCCGAAGAGCAGCCAGCCCGCAGCCGATACCGCTCCCGCTGCCCATCGTCGCACCGGCACGCCGGAGGCGCGTCAGGCCCCGGTCGCGGTACCGCAGCCCGAACCTTTGCAGGATGACAGCCAGGGCGGGGGGCAAGGTCAGGCTCAGGGTCCGCAGGTGCAGCCGGTCCTGCCGCTGCCGCCGATTCCGACACTAGCCGAGCTGCCCAAGAGCGCTCCCCCTCCGGCTGCGGTATTCGGCCTGATCAGCGTGCCGGACGTGATGCGTCAATCGTTCGCCGCCCAGCAGGTTGAGAAGGTGCTCGGTGCCCGCCGCGACAAGCTGAACCAGGAAGCCCAGAAGGAACAGGCAAGCTGGCGCGATACCCAGCAGCAGATCCAGGCTGCCAAGGGCCTGAGCAATGAGCAGCTGCAGGGCCGTGTCCATGCACTCCAGGCGCGCGTCCAGGCTGCGCAGAAGGATTTCCGCAACCGCAACCGCATCATCCAGGACGCGGCGCAGGTCGCGATCGGCCAGATCGAGCGGGAGCTGGTGCAGGTGATCAAGCAGGTCGCGGCGTCGCACGGCATGAACTTCGTGCTGCATCGTGAACAGGTCGCCCTGAACATGCCCGAGTTCGACGTCACCCCGCAGGTGGTCAACCAGCTCAACACGACGCTGCCCGCGGTGTTCATCCCCGCCGATGGCGTCGATCCGGAGCAGCTGGCCAAGACCGGAACCTATCCGACGACGGCGAACCCGGGCCCGACGCCCGTCGCAGCGACTGCCCCGGCACCCGCGACGGCACCGGCCCCGGCCCCGGCACCGGCAGCGGCGACCAAGAAGTAATGCTCTCACCGGCATCAGACGCGCCGGGCGATGCGCGTTTCTTTGCGCGCAGCGGTCCGTTCGGTCTGGAGCGGCTGGCCGAGTGCATCTCGGCCAGCCTACCGACCTCGAACCGGGCGAACGGTGTTGCCGCGTCGTTTACCGGCGTGGCACCGCTGCAGGCTGCAGGACCGGATCAGGTCAGCTTCCTGGACAACCGGCGTTACCTGAAGCAGCTCGCGCTGACCCGGGCAGGGGTGGTGATCGTCTCGCCGGCGTTTGCCGACCAGGTGCCGGCGACCAGCACGGCCCTGGTCACACCCGACCCGTATCTTGCCTGGGCGCTGGTCGCCTCGCTGTTCCACCCACGCTTGTCGGTCTCCGGGAGCATTCATCCCAGTGCCGTCGTCGAGCCGGGTGCCCTGATCGATCCGTCGGCCGAGATCGGTGCCTTCGCGTTCGTGGGTAGGGATGCGGTCGTTGGCGCCGGATGCTCGATCGGCTCGCACGCATCGATCGGCGCCGGGGTGATTATAGGCAGCGACTGCCGGATCGGGACCCATGCAAGCGTCAGCCACAGCATACTCGGCGATCGCGTGACATTGTTTCCAGGCGCCCGGATCGGTCAGGAAGGTTTCGGATTTGCTGTCGGTAAGGCGGGTTTCGTCACCGTTCCGCAACTCGGCCGTGTCCTGATCGAGGACGATGTGGAAATCGGCGCCAATGCCGCCATCGACCGCGGTTCAGCGCAGGACACCGTCATCGGCGCCGGCTCGCGGCTCGACAATCTGGTGCAGATCGGGCACAACGTGCGGCTTGGTCGCTGCTGTATCGTGGTGTCTCAAGCAGGCATCTCCGGCTCGACCGAGCTTGAGGATTACGTGACGATCGCGGCGCAGGCAGGGTTGATCGGCCATATACGCATTGGCCGGAAGGCTCGCGTCGGTGCCCAGTGCGGTGTCATGTCGGATGTGGAACCGGGTGCCGACGTGATCGGCAGCCCGGCAATGCCGTTCCGTGAGTTCTTCCGTAACGTCGCTGCCTTGCGGCGGCTGGCGCGACGCCCGGCAGCCTCTGGCACCGCGGCATCGACTGCGGGCGAGAATGGGGCGGGTTGAGGATAAGGGTTCAATCCCGATGGACGGCCTGATGGATGGAACAACCCGGAACGATGCCCCGATGACACAGGACGTGACTGCATCCTCCGGCGTGACGGTGCCAGCGGATCATGATGGTCCGGTGTCGCAGGACAATGCGTTGGGCACGACGTTCGATGTCCTGCAGATCATGGCGGCGATCCCGCATCGCTATCCCTTCCTGATGATCGACCGGATGATCGATGTCGTGAAAGGCCAATCGGCGGTCGGCATCAAGAACGTCACGATCAACGAGCCGTTCTTCCAGGGACATTTCCCGAGCAAGCCCGTCATGCCCGGCGTGCTGATCATCGAGGCAATGGCGCAGACGGCGGCGGCGCTGGTCGTGCTGACGCTCGGCGACCGGTTCGAGGGCAAGCTGGTGTATTTCATGACGATCGAGAACGCCAAGTTTCGACGACCGGTGGTGCCGGGCGATCAGCTCCGCATCCACGTGGACAAGGAGCGCCAGCGCGGCAACGTCTACAAGTTCCGCGGCGTGGCTCGCGTCGACGGCGTGTCGGTGGCGGAAGCCCACTTCGGCGCGATCATCATGGAGTGATCCGTCGTCGGTCCAGGCAGGCCGGACGCCGGAAAAGCCCCGCAACATGTCTTGTGTTGGACGTTTCCTTGGTGCTGCCTAGTCTGACTGTCGGATGGCTGTGGCTGGCGTACCGTCTTCCTGAATTCGCAGCCGAAGCTGGCCGTCTGGCCAAGCCATGGCGCATCTCGGAGTTTTTAACGTCATGGCGGCTGATCTCGCCGGGCTGCAGCAGGCCGGGCGCATGCACCAACCCGCTCCCCAGCCCACCGCGTCATCCTCGACGATCCACCCGAGTGCACTGGTGTCGTCCGATGCGCGGATCGGCAACAATATCCGTATCGGACCCTGGTGCAGCGTCGGCCCCAATGTCGTGCTCGGCGACGATGTGCAGCTGATTTCCCATGTCGTCATCGACGGCCACACCGAAATCGGCGCGGGCGTGCAGTTCTATCCCTTCTGTACCGTCGGCCTGGCGCCACAGGACCTGAAATATCGTGGCGAGCCGACCCGGTGCGTGATCGGGGCGCGGACGGTCATTCGCGAGAACGTCACCATCCATCGTGGCACCGCGACCGGCGGCGGGGTGACCCGGGTCGGCAGCGATTGCCTGATCATGGCCAATGCCCACGTGGCGCACGACTGCCTGCTTGGCGACCGGGTGATCATCGTGAACAACGTGGTCATGGGCGGCCATGTCGAGATCGGTAACGATGCGCGGATCATGGGTGCCGCCGCCCTGCACCAGTTCGTCAGGATCGGCCGCGCGGCCATGGTCGGCGGTGTGTGCGGTGTCGAGAGCGACGTGATCCCCTACGGCAGCGTCATGGGCAACCGGGCGCGTCTGGTCGGGCTGCACTGGGTGTGGCTGCGCCGCAGTGGGGTCTCGCCGTCCGACATGCACCGTCTGCGTCACGCGTTCCGGATGCTCTATCCGCGCCAGCCCGTCGGCACCCCGGTGTTCGAGCAGCGGCTGGCCCACGTCCGCGCCGAATTCGGCGACGATCCGCGCGTAGCGGAAATCCTGGGCTTCATCGACGCGCCGAGCCGTCGCGGGCTGGTGCGGGTCGCGATCAAGGGCGCCACCGAGGAGAGCGAGGGCGCTTGACCGGCACGCTCGGGATCCTGGCCGGCGGCGGACCGCTGCCGGGACGGGTCGCCGAGCATGCCGTGCAGATGGGCAGGGACGTGTTCATCGTGGCGTTCCAGGATTTTGCCGAACCGGCAATCGTGGGCAGCTGGCCGCACGAGTTCATCCGCCTCGCTGCGGCCGGACGGATATTGTCGTCCCTGCGAGACCATGGCTGTACCGAGCTGGTGCTGATCGGCCCGGTCCGCCGTCCGTCGCTTCGTGATCTGCGTCCGGACGTCGAGGGCGCCCGGATCCTGGCGCGGATTGGCCGGGCACTGTTCGCCGGTGACGACGGCCTGCTGGCCGCATTGGTCCGGGTGCTTGGCGAGGAAGGCTTCGTCGTGCGTGGCGCCCAGGAATTCCTGGGCGCCGGTGTGGGTCGGCTGGGAACGATCGGCCGTCATGCTCCCGATCACGAAGCGCTTGCCGATATCGCGCGCGGTGTCGCCGTGGTGCAGGCGCTGGGGCAGCTAGATATCGGTCAGGGATGCGTTGTGCAGACCGGGCTGGTGCTGGCTGTCGAGGCACTGGAAGGCACCGACCGGATGCTGGAACGGGCAGGAACGCTTCGTCAGCCGGGGCCGGGCGGGGTATTGGTGAAGCTGGTCAAGCCGGGCCAGGACCGCCGGGCCGACATGCCGACGATCGGCCCGCTGACCGTGAGTAATGCCGCTGCCGCGGGACTTCGGGGTATTGCGTTCGAAGCCGGTGGTACCCTTTTGACGGATCCGGAGCGGCTGCGAGACGCTGCAGACCGGTACGGCATCTTCCTGGTCGGTATCGATCCTGCTTCATGCGGCACGGGCGGCCAGGACTGACTGGAGACACACACCAATGAGCAGCTACCTCCACACCATGGTCCGGGTAAAGAACCTGGATGCGAGCCTGGCCTTCTACAGTCTACTCGGCATGCATGAGCTGCGCCGCAGCGAGGTGCCGGACGGGAAGTACACGCTCGTGTTTGTCGGCTACGCCAACAATGCCCAGGGTCAGGCCGAGATCGAGCTGACATACAACTGGGGAGACGATGACGGCTACGAGGTCGGCACCGGTTTCGGACATTTCGCGGTCGGCATGCCGAACATTGCCGATGCGGTGGAGAAGGTCCGTGCTGGCGGCGGAAAGGTGACGCGGGAAGCCGGTCCGGTGAAGTTCGGCACCACCGTCATCGCATTCGTCGAGGATCCCGACGGCTACAAGATCGAACTGATCCAGCGCTAGGACGGTTCGTGCCCGGTCGGTTTCTTGGGATAGCCGGCCGGGCATATCCAACGCGTGAACTCGCAGGCTTATTCAGGCTGCCAGATCGGGGCAGGGGGCCTGCGCTCTAGGCAAGCGCGTCAGGCTCGATACATCCCCTGCGCGGGCTGATCGCGATCGGGTCGCTTCAACCGTTCATCGGCACGCTCGATCGTCGAGATCATCGCCTCTCCGGTGCGACGCGATACCGGGTCCTGGCTGAGTGCCAGCCGATCCGCCGTCAGCATCGCCGGCGACAAAATCCCCCGCAGGTCGTGGCGCATCTCCGCAGCCGCCTTGAGCAGACCTTGCACCCGCGCTTCGGCGATGGCCGCGCGATAAACAGCGTCGGTTTCGGTCGGGCTGGCACCGGGCCAGGCAGCTCGTATGAAAACGATCCCGCCCAGCATCGCGATCAGCGCGGGGACGAGCAGCACGAGGGCAGAGGGCGCGTGCATCCACGCCAGGACAAGCGAGGAGAGCAACACCAGACCGGCTATGCCGGCTGATGGCAGGAGCGAACGCAGCAACATGACGAACCGTTTGTCCGACGAAGCGGGCCTGAGCTCAAGCGTCCAGGACGATTCGCCGCGGCGTAGTGCGCCATGGTTGACGGTTCCGCACCCGGACGACTATAAGGCGCCCCTCTGGAGGCGTCTGCCACGTGCAGGTCGCTTTCGATTATTCGTGTCTAAGACCGGTCCGTGCTGACAAGCAGCGGATCAACTCGATCAGGAGAGTGCAGCCGTGAAGCGCACCTATCAACCGTCCAAGCTGGTCCGCAAGCGGCGCCATGGTTTTCGCGCCCGCATGGCGACCGTCGGCGGTCGCACCGTGCTCGCCAATCGCCGTGCAAAAGGCCGCAAGCGCCTCTCCGCTTAAAACGGCATGGTCCGGGCAGCCGCTGGTGGCTGCCCGGATGATGTATCTACCCCGGGCCGGTTGCGCCGTTGATCAAGTGATCGCGGCCAGCAACAGTGCGGACGGATATGCCGCGAGGCATCCGGCTGGCGGCCCGGTCGGTCGCAGGAGCGACCCGGCCATGGCGACATCCGAAGTCCGCTTGAAGCAGCGTAAGCAGTTTCTGCTTGTTGCCGCCAGGGGCGCGAAGGCACCCATGCCTGGTCTCGTTCTTCAATCAATGAAACGCGACGACCTGCTGCCGGCCCGTCTTGGTTTCACCGTGACCAAGAAAGTCGGCAATGCGGTTGTCCGCAACCGAACCAAGCGCCGCCTGCGCGAAGCAGCCCGGCTGCTGATGCGTGACGAGGCGCGACGTGGAACGCCTCTGGCCGGTGTCGACCTGGTGCTGATCGGCCGCGACAAGACCCGCGGTCGGCGCTTTCCCGCCTTGATCGACGACCTGCGCCGGGCGCTCAAGAAAACCGGCGTTGCGCTCGCCGACCGGGCCTCATCGTGATCAGGCAGTTGGGCAGCCGGATAGGCGCGGGCACAGCGTTCTGCCTCATGTGCTTGATCCGGCTCTACCAGGTCGGGCTCAGCCCGATCCTCGGGCCGAATTGCCGGTTCATGCCGACGTGCAGCGATTACGCACTCCAGGCGATCACGCTACATGGCCCCGTGCGAGGCTCCGCTCTTGCAGGCCGACGCATGCTCCGCTGTCACCCTTGGCACGCCGGCGGCCATGACCCTGTTCCGACCGGATGTTCCTGCTCCGGAGCATCCCGCATTGCCCACCCATTCATCAAACGAGATCGGCCTGCCTGCTGATGGACAATAAACGCCTTTTCCTCGCGGTCGTGCTCTCGGTCGCGATCCTCGTCGGCTTCGAGTGGCTGATGCCGAAGCAGAGCCACCCGGTTCTGCATCGCCAGGCCCAGCAATCGACCCACGCGACACCGGCCGGAAGCGCACCGCGTCCGGTCACCGACCTCGCTCCGCCAGGCACCCAGCCCGCCGCCATCGCACCGTTGTCACCCGACGCGCGACTGCCGATCGACGCGACCCGCATCCAGGGCAGCATCGATCTCGTGGGTGCGCGTCTCGATGATCTGGTGCTCCGCGACTACCAGGAAACCATCAAGCCCGGCAGCCCGCATGTCCGTGTGCTCGAGCCGCAGGACCAGAAGCAGCCCAACCTGGTGCAGCTCGGCTGGAGCTCCAGCGGCACCGACGTGAAGGTGCCCGACGGCACCACGCTGTGGACCGCGGACCAGCCCAAGCTGACCCCCGAGACGCCGGTGACGCTCTCATGGGAGAACGGTGCCGGCCTGACCTTCCAGATCGCGCTCGCGGTCGACCGGAACTACATGTTCACGATCGAGCAACGGGTGCGGAACACCACCGGGCAGCCCGTTTCCCTCTATCCGTGGTCGCGCATCAGCCGCAGCTACACGCCCCAGGTGACCGGTGGCTACCTGGTGCATGAGGGCCCGATCGCCGTCGTCGATGGACGGCTCGAGGAGATGTCCTACACCAGCCTCAAGAGCAAGGCGGCCGAAGGCGGCGGCACCGGCTGGTCGGCGTTGCAGGCCTCGGGCCCGGATGGTGGATGGGGTGGCATCACCGACAAGTACTGGCTGACCGCGATCATTCCCGGCCACGACCAGCCGGTCACCGCCAGCTACCGTTATCAGCCCAACGACGGTGCCGGCACCTACCAGGTCGATTTCATCAGTCAGGCGCCGATGGTCGTGGCGGCCGGTGCGATCGCGAGCACGGCGAGCCACGTGTTCGCCGGCGCCAAGGAAGTGCATCTGCTCGAGGCATACCAGACCCAGCTGCATGCGACCGACTTCTGGAAGGCGGTCGATTTCGGCTGGTTCGCGTTCCTGACCAAGCCGATCTTTTACGTGCTGGACTGGCTGAACACCGCACTCGGGAATTTCGGCCTGGCGCTGCTGGCGTTCACCCTGATCGTCAAGACGCTGTTCTTCCCGCTGGCGATCAAGCAGTTCCGCTCGATGGGCAAGATGAAGCTGCTCACGCCGAAAATGACCGCGGTTCGCGAGCGTCACAAGGGCGACGCGATGGCGATGAATACCGAGATGATGGCCCTGTACAAGCAGGAGGGCGTCAATCCGGCCAGCGGCTGCCTGCCGATGCTGGTGCAGATCCCGGTCTTCTGGTGCCTCTACAAGGACCTCGTGGTGACCATCGAGATGCGGCACGCGCCGTTCTTCGGCTGGATCCGCGACCTTTCCGAGCCTGACCCGACCAACATCTTCAACCTGTTCGGATTGATCCCGTTCGATCCCGGCGTGCTGAGCCCGTTCCTCCACCTGGGCGTCTGGCCGATTGTGCTCGGCGGCACCATGCTGCTGATGCAGAAGCTCAACCCGCCGCCGCCGGACCCGATGCAGGCGCGGCTGTTCCAGCTGATGCCGCTGATCTTCATGTTCGTGCTGGCCCGCCAGCCGGCCGGTCTCGTGATCTATTACTGCTGGAACAACTTGCTGACCGTCTCGCAGCAGTGGCTGATCCAGCGCCGGACTCACCTGGGCGGTTCACGCCAGGTCAGCACGGTGTCCCGCTGACCTCTCCGGACTTCTCCATCAAGCCGCCTTCCGTCGAGGAGCAGGCGGATGCGCTAGAGGCGGGCCGCCTGCTGTTCGCCGGCGAGTGCAAGTTCTTCTATGCCGCCCAACGGCTGGACCAGCTGCCCGAGCCGGATCTGCCGGAGATCGCGTTCGCCGGCCGCTCCAACGTCGGCAAGTCGAGCCTGATCAACGCGCTCACCGGGCACAAGGCGCTGGCGCGGGCCTCGTCGGAACCCGGCCGGACCAAGCAGCTCAACTTCTTCGCGCTTGCCGACCGGCTGACGCTCGTCGACATGCCGGGCTATGGCTACGCCAAGGCCGCAAAAGAAGTGAAGGAAGACTGGCAGGGCCTGATGTTCGACTTCCTGCGCGGTCGGCCGACGCTCCGACGGGTGGTGCTGCTGCTCGATGCCCGCGTCGAGATCAAGCAGAACGACGTCGAGGCGATGAAGCTTCTGAACCGCGCCGCGGTCATCTTCCAGCTGGTGCTCACCAAATGCGACGCGCCCAAGCCGCCGAAGCTGGCGGCCAAGCTGGCGGAGGTCGAGGGGCTGGCAAAGCTCTATGCGGCGGCGTTCCCGGTCGTTGCCGCGACTAGCAGCGGAACCGGCTTCGGCATTCCCGAACTCCGTGCATCGCTCGCCGAACTGGCTCTATGACCATACGGGACGCCCTTTCGTTGCCGAGAATCCAGGAACCGTGCCGATGCCGATGAGCGAGGACGCCCTCAAGACCGCGCGTGAGCAGGCTGCAGTCCTTGCGAGCGCGTTACCATTCCTGCGCCGCTATGCCGGCGACACCATTGTCGTGAAGTACGGCGGTCACGCGATGGGCGACCCGGCATTGTCGGAGGCATTCGGCCACGACATCGCGCTGCTGAAGCTGATCGGGGTCAATCCGGTCGTGGTGCATGGCGGCGGTCCGCAGATCAACGCGATGTTGCAGCGGCTCGACATCAAGTCGACCTTCATCGACGGTCTGCGCATCACCGATGCCGCGATGATCGACGTGATCGAGATGGTCCTGTCGGGCTCGGTGAACAAGCAGGTTGCCGAGTTGATCAACCGGGCAGGGGCGCTGGCGATCGGCATCTCCGGCAAGGATGGCGGGATGATCCAGGCGCGCAAGCTGGCCCGCACGGTTCGCGATCCGGACAGCCACATCGAGCGTGTGCTGGATCTCGGCTTCGTCGGCGAACCGGAGCGAATCGATACCCGCGTGCTTTATGCTTTGTCCGGATCGGGGGTGATCCCGGTAATCGCTCCGGTCGGCGTCGGCCTGGACGGGCAGACCTACAACATCAATGCCGATACCGCCGCCGGGGCCATCGCCGGGGCGTTGAATGCCACACGCCTCCTGATGCTGACCGACGTGCCGGGCGTGCTAGACGAGAACAAGCAGCTCATTCCGGAGCTGAGCGCGGACGATGCCCGCCGCGGCATCGCCAGAGGCATGATCTCGGGCGGAATGATCCCCAAGGTCGAGACCTGCCTGGCAGCAGTGCAGGCCGGCGCCAGGGCTGCGGTCATTCTCGATGGGCGCGTCCCGCATGCGTGCCTGCTCGAGCTGTTCACCACGGCTGGCCCGGGCACGCTGATCCGCGCGAGCTGAATGCTCAGATCAGCTTTCGGGCCAGGAAGCCGATCTGCCAGACCATTTCCCTACGACTGAGCGGACAGCTTCCGTCGGCCGTCGCGGTCAGCACCGCACAGGTCGGAAACCCGCCCAGCTCGGTCTGCAACAACACGGCGGCACGCATTGAGAAGCCCGCTTTCCAGGCCAGGCTGACCAGGCCACGCCGGCTGCGCAGGCTTATCGCCGTCCCGATCGATTCCGCCGGGACGAGGGCCGCCGCGGCCAGCAGCGCGATCGCGCGCTGGTTGTCGCCGGAGCGCAGTGCGGCCAGCAGGGCAGGCTCGGTGGCTGTCTCGTGGGTCGGAGCAGAGACCGGCCCCATCGGCGGAGCGGCTTTATTACCCTCTCGGCCAGACGCTGCACCAGGCTGCTCGCGATCCGCAGGCGGCATGCCCTCAAAAGTTTGTACCAGATGAGCATGGCAGATCGCTTCGCAAGCCTGACTGAGCCGTCTCAGCGGCGCGTCGGACTCCATGGCAACGAGTGCCGATTCGCGGACGGCCGCAACCGGACTTGCCAGTGCGACCATGGTCGGGTCGACGGGGTCGTCGGCCAGGAGCATCAGCGCCGCTGGCCAGGTGATCGACAGCAGCACTTCCGGCAAGGCCAACTTGACGTCGGGCGCCGGGAGGGCTGGATCATGAAGCACGGGACGATCGCCGATCGATTCATGCCACTGGCGGTCGAGCCTCGCCGCGGCCTGCTTGGTCAGTCTCAGGCCTAGCCGCTCGCGCTCCGACGTCGACAGGTCCGGAAGCAATCGAGCGATAATGGCGGCGCAGAAATCCGGCGCATCGCCCGGCCCCGGAGGTCCAGCCGGGCCAATGACCGGTGGCACATCAGGGGTTTCACGAGCGCCCGGATCCGCCGGCCGCTCATAGACCGTCAGACGGTTCGAATAACCCATCATTGCTCCGGCCGATATCATGCGTCCGCTGGTGGTATCGGCCTGTCCAGGCTGGAACGGAGTCACGGCCCGACTCCCTCGTTGTAGAAGTGCCAGCGGCCACCGCCTGCCAGCTTGATCGCCCCAAGGGCTGCGTGCGCCTGTTCCAGCAGGTTGTCGATGGTCTCGTAGGACCGGCTCGGACGCGTCGCCAGCCCGACCGAAACGTGCAGCGGCTGCTGTTCGTCGATCGTGACCTTGATGCCCTGCTGGCACATCATCTCTGCGCGCTCAGCCGCCGCAAACTGATCCGCACCGTCCAGCCACAGGGCGAACACGTCGCCGCCGAGCCTGGCCACCAGATCGGTTGGACGTACGGTGTCCCTCAGGATGTGCGCCGACTGGCGCAGCACCTCGTCGCCGCTTTCCGGGCCAAGAGCCTCGTTGATCTCGCGAAAGCGGTCCAGCCCAACGACCATCAGGGTTCCTGGCAGGCCCTCCTTGTCGAGCCGGTCCAGCCGGCGATTGACCTCGATGGTGAAGCTGTCGCGGTTGAGCAGAGCGGTGAGGGTGTCGGAGCCGGACTGGCGCGAGAGCTCGCGTTGCACCTGGTCGTGTTCGAGCATGCCGACCAGCGCGGTCAAAAACGCGTCCACCAGCTCTGCATCACCGGCGATCCAGTCGCGAGGTGCGTCCCGCCAGATCATCAGCACGACAGGCTCGCAGAAATGCGTCCCGATCGCGCTCATGATGATCTGCAGGCCAAATTCCGACTCGGACCTCGTCCATGGCGCCGCTTCTCGGGCAGCCGCTCCGCAGATGAACGACACGATGTCCTGGTCGGACATCGGCGGGGCGGAACCCGACCGATGCAGGATGCGTGGCAACAGGCGGGCAGGTTCCTCCTGGGCAGCCGGCATCGGCGAGGCGCCATCGCAGGCGACGATCAGGACGCCGCTGCCGCCGGTCGCATCCAGCAGCTCGTCGAGGCCGATCTTGATGACCATGTCGGGCAGAACCGCCCGCCGCATCCGGCGGGTGATTTCGGTCATGGTCTGGCGCCGCAACAAAGTCTCTGCCAGGATTTCGGCGCGATGGTTGTCCTCGGTGATGTCCTGCGCCACCCCCCTGCAGCCGGCCGGCTCGCCGGCTGCGTCGAGCAGCGGGTAGGCCCAGATCAGTACGCTTGCCAATGCCCCGTCGCCGCGCCGAAGCCAGGTCTGGTGACGGCGCAACGAGGTCTGTGGCCGGAAGGGATTGAAACCGATCGTGCCCGCCGTCTGGACCAGCAGACTGTCGGCGCTCAGGCCCAACAGACGCTCGGCCGACCATCCGAGGGCGGTGTCGGGACCGACGAACACGAATACACCGTGCCGATCGATCTCGAACACCAGGTCCAGAGCCAGCGTCGCGAAGTCTCGCCATCGCGATCGGCTATCGGCCATGGCTGCGACCAGGGAACTGGTTGCAGCCGGCGTGTCGGTGCGGAACTCCCCGGCCGTGGGACCGGGTGACGGATGGAGGGGCGCATCAGCGGCCGAATGATTCGACATGGGGGATTTTGGGGTCATCGCTGACCAGAAGTCTCGTCCCAAAATCTGAAGAGACCGTAAATGTCTGAAACTGCCTACGTCCCAGGCCGGTCGCGCGCCCGCGTTGACATGGGCGGAGTGGCTGAGCATGGTCCGCGCCTCCTTCACCGGTGCCGTGTGCAGGATCATCCACCGGCCGGAAACATCATGACGAACGACGATTTACGCCGACGCATCGAGGCGATCTGGGACCGGCGGGCGGAGCTCTCGTCGGCCAGCGTCGGTGCCGACAGGAGCGATGTCGAACAGGTGCTGGCGGCGCTGGATGACGGGTCGCTCCGGGTGGCGACCCCGGTTGCGGCAGACGGCTCCGGGGAGACCGGCTCCGCAGGCGGTGGCTGGATCGTCAGCGACTGGGCCAAGAAAGCGGTGCTGCTGTCGTTCCGTCTGAACGACAGCGTGCCCATGCCCGGCGCCGGTGGCGCCCCGGTGTTCGACAAGGCGCCGTTGAAGTTCGCCGGATGGGATCAGGCCAGGTTCACGGCGGCCGGTTTCAGGGCGGTCCCCGGTGCTGTCGTGCGCCGAGCTGCCTACGTGGCACCCGGCGTCGTCCTGATGCCGTGCTTCGTGAATGTCGGAGCCTGGATCGGTGCGGGCACGATGATCGATACCTGGGCCACGGTCGGAAGCTGCGCGCAGATCGGCCGCGATTGCCATATCAGCGGCGGCACCGGCATCGGCGGCGTGCTCGAGCCGTTGCAGGCTGCTCCGGTGATCATCGAGGATGGCTGCTTCATCGGTGCCCGTTCGGAGGTGGCCGAGGGCGTCATCGTCGAGCGCGGCAGCGTGTTGTCGATGGGCGTGTTCCTGGGTGCTTCCACCAAGATCGTGGACCGCGCCACCGGCGAGATCTTCATCGGCCGGGTTCCGGCCTATTCGGTGGTGGTGCCCGGCACCCTGCCGCCGGCGCCGGGCTCGGACCCCGATCGCCGTCTGCCGTCGCTGGCGTGTGCGGTCATCGTCAAGCGCGTCGATGCGCGGACCCGCGCCAAGACCTCGATCAACGAGCTGCTGCGCGATTGAACGCCACGGGGCTCATTGTCGATCCGCTGGTGCTGGCGCAGGCCCTGATCCGTTGCCCGTCGGTGACACCCGCCGACGGCGGCGCCCAGGCCGTGTTGGCCGGGACGCTGGAACGTCTCGGGTTCAGCGTCACGTCGCTGCCGTTCGGCGATGCCGGCCGGCAGACCCCGAACCTGTTTGCGCGGATCGGTACGAGCCACCCGCATCTTTGTTTTGCCGGCCACACCGATGTCGTGCCGCCCGGCGAGGCGACGTGGCAGGCGCCCCCGTTCGACGGCGTGCTTCAGGACGGTGTGCTGTACGGACGCGGCGCCTGCGACATGAAGGGAGCGATCGCGGCCTTCGTGGCTGCGGCAGCGACGCATCTCTCGGCAAGGGCCAACCCCGGGTCGGCCGGCTCGATCAGCCTGCTGATCACCGGCGACGAGGAAGGCCCGGCGCTCGACGGCACCGTCCGCGTGCTGGACTGGATGGCGGCGCACGGCCATACCCCGGATTTCTGCCTGGTGGGCGAACCGACCAATCCGACCGAACTCGGCCAGGTGATCAAGATCGGCCGTCGCGGCAGCCTGAATGCCCACATTGTGGTTCCCGGAGTTCAGGGCCATGTGGCCTATCCACAGGTGGCGGACAATCCGGTGCACCGGCTGCTGGCGCTGTTGGCCGAGCTGACCACCATCCCGCTCGATCGCGGCACCGCGTTCTTCGAACCCTCAAGCCTGCAGGTCACCAGCATCGATGTCGGCAACAAGGAACCCAACGTGATTCCCGCGCAGGCCGAGGCCCAGCTCAATATCCGCTTCAACGACCAGCATACCGGCGCATCGCTGACGACGATGCTGCGAGGTGCTATGTCCCGTCATGCGCCGACTGGCCGGATCGACATCAGGGTCAGCGGCGAGGCGTTCCGGACCGAGCCAGGTCCGGAAGTCCAGGCGCTCGGCGATGCGATCGAGATCCATACCGGGCGTCGTCCGCGGCTCGATACCGGCGGCGGCACCTCGGATGCGAGGTTCATCGCCAGGCACTGCGCCGTGGCCGAGTTCGGGCTGGTCGGCGAGAGCATGCACAAGGCAGACGAGAACGTGCCGGTGCGGGATCTGGCACTGCTGTCCGCGATCTATCTGAACATGCTCGACAGGATCATGGCCGGAGCGCCCGCATGAGTGGTCCCGATCGTCCCGCGAAGCCGAAGCGCGCCGTGCGCAACGGCCGCAACATCATCCGCGGGCTGCTGCTGCTCGGCCGCGGCCGGGCGGAAGGGTTCGAGTGTTTCGAGGGCGATCGCGATGCCTTCCTGGCCGGGCTTTCGCCGCCGATCGGCTTCCTGCTGGTGTTGGCCGCCCTGCTGTTGATGCAGCGCCCGACCTTGCCGGCGGTGATATTGCTGCTGGCGCTGGTGTGTGCGGTGCTGCTTCCGCCGGTGATCTCGCATACGATGGCCCGGCTCTGGAAGCGATCCGAGTTCTGGCCACGCTACGCCACCGCCTCGTTGTGGAGCGTCTGGCTCATCCTTCCCGCCTATCTGCCGGCGATGCTGGTGACCGCGATCCTGCTGCAGATGGGCGTCAGCCACGCCGTCGCGGGCCGGCTGATCGTGCTGCTGCTCGGCGCCTATCTGCTCTGGCTGCAATGGTTCATGGCCTGGAAGGGCCTGTCGATCAGCAGGCTCAAGGCCGGGGTCACGGTGCTGGCCCTGACGGTCGGGTCGATGCTGGTGGGCACCTTGATGCAGCCGCTGCTGCCGCTGGTCATGGCGCCCTGAGGCGATATCGGCCGAGTTCGCTCAGTCAGGCGGCTCGATGAACGGGTCGGTTTCGTAGCCGACCTCCATCAGGAACAGCCCATCCGGGGGAGCGGTCGGACCGGCGGCCGCGCGGTCACGCGCCTCCAGGGCGGTCGCGACCTGCGCCGGCGTCCATTTGCCTTCGCCCACCAGCTTGAGCGTGCCGACGATGTTCCGGACCTGGTGGTGCAGGAAGCTGCGTGCCTCGACATGGATATCGATCACCCCGCCGTCCCGGCACAACTCGAGCCGGTCGAGCGTGCGGATGGGGCTCTTGGCCTGGCAGGCGCTGGCCCGGAAGCTGGTGAAATCGTGCCGTCCCATCAGCATCAGTGCCGCCTCGCGCATGCGGTCGAGGTCCAGATCGTGCTTGACGTGCCAGACGCGTCCCTGGTCCAGCGCCGGGCGGGCGGCCCGGTTGAGAATCCGGTAGCGATAGCGCCGGTTGATCGCCGAGAAGCGCGCGCTCCATTTGTCGGCAACGGCCGCCGCCGCCAGCACCGCGATCGGGTGCGGCTTCATGTGGTAGTTGAGCGCATCCCGGAGGCGCCTCGCGGTCATCTGCTGCTGGCCGCCGAGCGAGGACGGCAGGTCGAGATGCGCCACCTGTCCGGCTGCATGCACGCCCGAATCGGTTCGCCCCGCCCCGGTCACCGCCACTGGCGTGCGGTTCACCAGATGACTGGCGGCCTCTTCCATCACGCCCTGCACCGAGATACCGACTGCCTGGCGCTGCCACCCGACGAACGGCGTGCCGTCATACTCGAACAGCAACGCCCAGCGCGTCATGATCCGGTCACTGCAGCACCGTGCCGGGCGGCATCCGGCGGCCGCGCAGGAACGCCGCCGTATCCAGCACGCTGCGACCAGGCGCCTGCAGCCGGTCGATCCGCAGCGCGCCGCTGCCGCAGGCGATCGTCAAATGGTCGTCCAGCACGGTCCCGGGTATTTTGTCGCCGTGCGGATGGGCGGCCATCGGCGTTGCTGCCTCGATCTTGAGCACGACGCCGTCCAGCGCGGTGAAGGCGCCCGGCCATGGCGTCATGGCACGGACCTGGCGGTCGATCGAGGCCGCATCGCGCCGCCAGTCGATGCGGCCGTCGGTGCGGGTCAGCCTCGGCGCGTAGGACGTGCCCTCGGCGGGCTGCGACACCGGCGTGTCGTCATGCTCGAGCGTCTCCAGGATCAGCCGCGCACCCATCGTGGCCAGGGCGTCGTGCAGGCCGGACGCGGTGGTGCCGGCATCGATCGGCACCACGTCCCGACGCAGCATGGGTCCGGTATCGAGCCCTTCGTCCATCTGCATGATGGTGATGCCGGTTTCGCCGTCCCCGGCCAGGATCGATGCCTGGATCGGTGCCGCACCGCGCCAGCGCGGCAGCAGGCTCGCATGGATGTTCAGGCATCCCCGGACCGGTGCTGTCAGCATCGTCGCAGGCAGGATCAGCCCATAGGCCGCCACCACGGCCGCATCGAGCGACAATGCGGCGAACTCGGCGTGCGCGGTCTCGTTCCGCTTCAGCCTGGCCGGGGTGCGCACCATGAGCCCGAGGCGCTCGGCCTCCCGCTGCACCGGCGAGGCACGCACCGCCTGGCCGCGCCCGGCTGGCCGCGGCTGCTGGCTGTAGACCGCGACGATCTCGTGCCCGGCCTCGTGCAATGCGCGAAGCGCGGGCACCGCGAAGTCTGGGGTGCCCATGAAGGCAAGGCGCATGATCCGGCTCCCGCTCTCAATCCGACTTCTGGCGCTGGTCCTTGGCGAGGCGCCGCATGATCATGTTGCGCTTCAGCGTCGACAGGTGATCGACGAACAGCACCCCATCGAGATGGTCGATCTCGTGCTGCAGGCAGGTCGCCAGCAGCCCGTCGGCGTCGAGCTCCTGCCGCTTGCCATCCAGATCCTGGAACCGCACCCGCACGGTCAGCGGCCGTATCACCTCGGCATACTGGCCGGGCAGGGACAGGCAGCCTTCCTCGCGCGCCGAGAGCTGGTCGCTGACGCGGATGATCTCCGGATTGATGAGGGTGACCGGCGACTTCGTCTCGTTTTCCATCAGGTCGACGATCGCGAACCGGAGGTCCAATCCGACCTGCGGCGCGGCGAGCCCGATCCCCGGCGCGAGATACATTGCCTCCCACATGCCGGGCAGCAGGGCTCGGAGGGTCGCCGCATCCTCGGGACGCACGGGCCTGGTCTTGCGACGAAGCATCGGGTGCGGCGCGATCAGGATCGTCGCCGGCTCGATGGCCGTCGCCATCTCGGAAAATGGTGGCAAATCGCTCATTGCGGCGATGTAGCGACCGACGCGACTATACACCAGGGCCGGATCGCGCACACTGACCGCCATGGCTTGCAGAGCAGGCCGCCGATCGCCATATCGGATTGGCCATGGTGCTTCGGGCCGTGGGCTTTCCGTCTCGCTCCCAGGAGGAGGCTATTCATGTCCGGCAGACTTTTCGCGTCTCCGATGTTCCTCGGTTTCGACCATCTCGAGCAGATGCTCGAGCGGGCGGCGAAGACATCGTCCGATGGCTATCCGCCCTACAACATCGAACAGACCGGCCCGACCGGGTTGCGAATCTCGCTTGCCGTTGCCGGGTTCTCCATGGACGATCTCCAGATCACCCAGGAAGACAACCAGCTGGTCATTCGCGGGCGACAGTCCGACGACACCCAGGGTCGAACCTTCCTGCACCGTGGCATCGCGGCACGGCAATTCCAGCGGGCGTTCGTGCTCGCGGAAGGGATCGAGATCGCCGGCGCGTGGCTCGATAGCGGCCTGCTGCATATCGACCTCGCGCGACCGCAGCCCGAGGTTCGGGTGAAGCGGATCGAGATCTCCAAGGGACCGGACCATGGACGTGAGCCCGGACGCATGGCGAGCGCGGATGTCGTGCAGGCGAGGGCACCACGGGTGATCAGGACCGTTCCGACCGAAGACTGACATTTCAGCAGCGATTTCGGAGGTATCCGCATGCCCGTTACGGGATGCCGGTGACCTGCCGTAGGACAAATATTATGGACACCACCACGACGGACTCGAACGAGCTTTCACTGGCCACCCTGGATATCCGTCATCTGACGGCAAGCCAGCTTCTGGCTTTGGGCGTGACCCAGCTTGCCTATGTCAAGTCGGTCGTCGTCGACGGGAATGCGGTATTCGCGATCCATGCGGCCGACGGCACGCCGATGGCGCTGACCGGAGACAGGGACGTGGCATTCGCAGCGATCCGGCAGCACGAGATGGTACCGGCGCTGGTCCATTAGGCAGATCCGAAAGCGCGCTTCCGGGCCTGCCGAAGCGCGCTCCCGGGATCGATCAGTGGGTGGACGGGTCGGGGTCGAGCCACCCGATATGGCCGTCGGGACGGCGATACACCACGTTGATGCCGCCGCTGGCACTGTTGCGGAACATCAGCACGGTGCGATCGGCCAGATCGAGCTGCATGACCGCTTCACCGACCGTCAGTGTCGCAATCTGCGTTTCCTGTTCGGCGATGATCGTGGCGTAGGTCTGCGGGGCGGGTAGCGCCGATACGGTCTCGGCAGAGGCTCCGCGAACGTCCTCCTCCTGCCGCAGGATGTATTGACGGCCTACTTCCGGCCGGCGCTGCGCCAGATCCCGGGAGTGTTCGTTGACCCGCCGCCTGTAGCGCCTGAGCCGCTTCGCGATATGCTCGGCTGCGTCGTCGAATGCGCCATGCGCGTCGGCTGCTTCGCCCTCGCCCCGGACCACCAGGCCGCGCGCGGCATGGACGTTGATGTCGCAGGTGAAGAAGCTGCGTGCCCGTCCAAAGGTCACGCTCGCCTCGAGCGCATGGTCGAAATACTTCTCGGCAATCGTATCCAGATGCATCGTGACGCGGGTTCGGAGCGCGTCCGAGAGGTCGATCTGCTTGCCGGCGACGCTGATCTGCATGCGGTGTTCGCTCCGCTCGAGGAAGCTCGACCGGGGTCCGGGTCGCGTCAGGCAGGGAGGGACTTGTCCCTCTTGCGCTGCACGGAACTCGGGATCCGGAGGGCGTCGCGATATTTGGCCACGGTCCGACGGGCGATGTCCACGCCTTCCCGTCGGAGGGCAGCAACGATCGCGTCATCCGACAGGATGGTCTGGAGTGTTTCAGCCGCCACCATGCCCCTGATCCGGTATCGTACGGCCTCGGCGCTATGGCTCTCGCCACCGGCGGTCCCGGAGATCGCGGCTGTGAAAAAGTATTTCAGTTCGAAAAGGCCACGCGGGGTCGAGATGTACTTGTTGGCCGTGACCCGGCTGACGGTGCTTTCATGCATCTCCACCGCCTCGGCGATGTCGCGCAGGATCAGCGGGCGTAGATGCCCGACGCCCCGACGCAGGAACGCCTCCTGCTGCCGCATCACCTCGCTGGAGACCTTCAGGATCGTCTGCGCGCGCTGGTGCAGCGATTTCACCAGCCAGTTGGCGCTGGCCAGCTTCTCGGACAGGAAGGCGCGGTCCTCCTTCGGCGAGCGCAACAACACCTTGGCGTGGAACGCCTCCGACACGAGCAGCCGCGGCATGGTGTCCGGGTTCAGCTCCAGCAGCCAGTCGCCGCCGGGGGCCGCGCGCATCAGCACGTCCGGCACGATCGGCAGCGCCGGCGTGACGTCGAAGCTGGCGCCGGGCTTCGGATCGAGCGCCTTGATCTCGGCAATCATCTCCGCGAGATCCTCGGCATCGACCTCGCACACCGCCTGCAGGCGCCTGAGCTCTCGCCGGCCCAGCAGCTCCAGATTGTCGAGCAGTGCCACCATGGCCGGGTCGAGCCGGTTGCGATCGGCGAGCTGGGCTGCCAGGCAGCCCTTCAGGTCGAACGCGAAGATGCCGGCCGGATCGAAGCGCATCATCCTCGCCCGCACCGATGTCACCAGCTCCTCGCTGGTGCCAAGCGCCTGCGCGAGCGCGGCATCACCGACAAGCACCCGTCCGGCGCCATCGAGCAGCGCGATCAGGTGCGCGCCGATCAGTCGTTCGGCCGGATCGTCGAACGCCAGCCGCAGCTGCTCGCTCAGGTGCTCGCGCAGCGTACGCGCGTGCGCGACCAGTTGCGCGACGCCGTCGAGCCCCTCCGGGTTGCCGGCCGAGGACGCGCCGCGTCCCATCCCCCAGTCGCTGCGGTCCGTACCGCCGCCGTCATCCTGGTAGCCCCCATCGTAGGGGCCGTCGTCGAACTGCTCCGCGTGGTCGTTATCGAGCGGCGCCTGTTGATCGCTCGGCAGCGTATCGCCGGAGACCAGGAGGTCGGTGGGGACCGGCTCGGCGGAAGCGGCGGTACGATCGTCGACACGCTGGTCGAGCGCCGGGCGTTCGGGCGGGATGTCGATCCGTTCGTCGCGTTCGAGCAGGGGATTGCGCTCGAGCTCTTCCTCGATGAATGCGGCGACCTCGAAATTCGAGAACTGGAGGAGCTTGATGGCCTGACGCAACTGCGGCGTCATGACCAGGTTCTGCGTCTGCCTTAGCTCCAGCCGGGGTCCAATTGCCATGACCGTACGCTACAACGAAAATCTTTCCCCGAGGTAGACGCGCCGTACGTCCTCGTTCGCGACCACCTCCTCCGGCACACCCTCCATCAGCATCTGGCCGCCGTGCATGATGTAGGCACGGTCGATGATCTCGAGCGTCTCGCGTACGTTATGATCGGTGATCAGCACGCCGATGCCCCGATGTTTCAGGTGCGATACGAGATCGCGGATCTCGCCGACCGCGATCGGATCGATGCCCGCCAGTGGCTCGTCGAGCAGGATGTAGTTCGGCTGGCTGGCCAGTGCGCGGGCGATTTCGAGGCGTCGTCGCTCGCCGCCTGAGAGGGCGAGGGACGGCGACCGGCGCAGGTGGCCGATGCCGAACTCGGCCAGCAGCCCATCCAGCATGGTGTCGCGCCGGTCCGGGTCGGGTTCGACCACCTCGAGTGCTGCCATGATGTTCTGCTCGACATTCAGGCCACGGAAGATGCTGGCTTCCTGCGGCAGGTAGCCGATGCCGAGCCGCGCCCGCCGGTACATCGGCAACTGGGTGATGTCGGCACCGTCCAGGCTGATCGAGCCGGTATCCGGCTGGACCAAGCCGACGATCATGTAGAACGTGGTGGTCTTGCCGGCGCCGTTCGGCCCGAGCAGCCCGACCGCCTCGCCGCGACGAACGCTGACCGAAACGTTCTGAACCACTTCGCGCTTCTTGTAGGTCTTGCCGACGGCGTGGGCGTGCAGGCCATCCGTCGCGTGCGCGACGGTGCCGGCAGCGTGGCCGGCGCGCGGCTTGATCTCGTTCATGGCGTGGCTGACGCCCTGGCCGGCACCTTCGGCGGCGCGTCCTGCGCCTCGTTGGGCACGATCAGGCCCTGGACGCGAGCGCCGGGATCCTCGCTCAGGGTCGCGATACCGGTATGCATGTTCACGATGGCGGCGGCCCCGTTCAACTGGTTCTGGCCACGGGTGATGTGGACGTTTCCTACTATGCGCGCAATTCCGGTGTCCGGCACGTATACGCCGCGATCACCGCGCACGGTCTCGGTCTGGGTGCGGACGATGACGTTCCCGAACGCATTGACCTTCTCCAGTTTGCCGCTGCTGCCGATCGGGTCCTGGCCGTTGCCGGCCGGCTTTACACCGGCAGGCTTCACTCCGGCAGGCTGGGCTCCCGGCGGCGCGCTGTAGCCGACCAGCACGTCGGCCCGGATGCGCCGGCCATCGTTGGTGGTGACGACGGCGTCGCCGCGGCCGACAGAGATGCGCGTCTGCGATCCGTATTCCATCTGGTCGCGCGCGGTGAGCACATCCTGCGGCGTGATCAGCCGCAGATCGTGGCCGGTCAGCACCATGACCGCCTGGTCGATGTCATAGATCCCATGGTCACCGAACGCCTGCTGGGTCGCGGTAAAGATGTGTACGTGGCCGATCGCGACGATCCGGTAGATCTCGGTCGCCGACGTGTCCCCGCCGGGCATGATCGTGCTGCCGTTGGCGGCCTTGGCATCGGCGGGCGGCGCTCCGGTGGGGTTTTCCGGCGTGGGGTTCGGCGTCGGCGTCGGCGAAGGGGCAGGCGAGATGGCTGTCGCGGGGGTAGCGGCGACGCCGGCCTTCTTGCGGTAATAGGCGACCAGCCGGTCCGCGGTGATGGTCACGCCTCCGCGCACCGCCTGGGCGCTGCCGTAGGCCGTCACCGTCTGGAGTTTCTGATCCCAGTCGAAGCCACCCAGCGCCGTCACCGTGATCTGCCCGCCATGCGACAGGTCGATCTGCTGCGCCCGTGCATGACCGGCGAACAGCATCATCGCCGCAAATGCGGCTGCCGTCCGGGCCATGGCCCGTGTTCTGGCCAAACTCATCGCGTCGCTCCGGCGGCCAAGGTCTTGGCGGGTTGGGTCTCGGTGGCCGGCCGTGCCACCCGGTCGTCGTTCAGGACCAGCCGGGCCGGCCCGCGAAACTGTGCGAGCCCATCCCGCTGGGAGATGAGAAACCCCTGTGCGTCCAGCACGCCGAACGGGCCTTCCGCATGCACCCAGTCATCGGAGGCCACGACGCCGCTCCGGAGATCGAGGCCGGCGACCGGGCTGGTCATCATGATGCCGTCATCGCGATACAGCATGACGTCGCGGCTGAGGTCGAGAAGCTGGCCGTGCTGCATGTAGACGCCGGCCTGGGCACTGATCCTGGTCCAGTTCCCGGACTGATCCAGCGAGTCCGCGATCGGCCTGGTCAGGTTGACGCGATCGTCGCTCTTGGAGACAGGAGTGCCCGGTGCCGTCTTCTGCACAGTGCCGGCGACCTGCTGCGCCTCGTCGGACGTGATCATGTACGGCCGGTCGTGACTGTCCAGCCCGTGATACCGGGCGCCGAGCATCCGCCCGCTATCCACCTGCACATGGGACGCCTGCTTGAGGCCCAGACGCGCACTGTTCATCGAACGGTCCAGCTCCGGCCAAGTCGCGATCGACACCAGCAGCAACAGCGCCGCAACCGGGAGCACCCATTTGGTCCACCGGAGCAACCTGCGGCGGCGGGCGATCTCGCTGGAGTTCGGAACGCGACGAAAGCCGCGCTGGTTCTGTTCTATGCTGAGCCGCCGGCGTGCGACGGTCGCACTCGGCTGGAGCGCGTCGGCGGCATCCGCAGACGTGCTCGTCCCGCCGGATACCGGCGATCCGGGATCGGGAATGAGCGGGTGCCCGGTGCCGCTATCTGGGGAACCCGGCTGCCGGCCGGTGCGCAGTGTCGGACGAGAGGTCATCGACCGGTTCCCGCGACACGATGCACGCGTCTCGAGGGGGTCGCGGCGCGCCGGACCATCCCGAATTCACCTGCAATCGATGTCATACTGTTCAAGGCGTGTACGATCTCCACAGGCCGCGGGGCATGGTTCGACCGGTCCTTGGCCCGGCTGTCAGGAGCAGGCTTGTATGGACATCGGGGTCGTGCGGCGTCAACCGAACCTACGCGCAAGCGGGATTCAGTGCGCGAAGATATCCGGAACCTCGTAGCCCAGCAGGTCGAGCCTGGCGCGGGCCGGCATGAAGGCGAAGCAGGCCTCGGCCAGATCGAGCCGCTGTTCGCGTATTAGCAGAGCTTCCAGGCGAGACCACAGTGCATGCAGGTGCAGGACGTCCGATGCAGCATAGGCCAGTTGTTCCGGCGAGAGGTCGCGTGCGCCCCAGTCGGAGGTCTGCTGCTGCTTGCTCATCTCGACGCCGAGCAGTTCGCGCGACAACTGGGCGAGGCCGTGCCGGTCGGTGAAGGTGCGCACCAGCTTGGCGGCGATCTTCGTGCACTTGATCGGCGCTACCGTGATGCCGAGTGCATGCTGAAGGATGGCCACGTCGAACCGTGCGAAATGCATCAGCTTCACCACGCCGGTATCAGACATCAGCCGCTTCAGGTTCGGACAGTCGGCGCCATGTCCACCCAGCCGGGATGGTATGATCTGGACCAGGTGCGCGGTGCCGTCGCCGGCGGAGAGCTGCACCAGACAGAGACGGTCGCGGTGCGGTTCGAGACCCATGGTCTCGGTATCGACGGCAACGGAGGCACCGAGAGAGATGCCGTCCGGAAGGTCGCCCTGATGCAGGTGGATCGTCGCGTTCGGCATGAATTGCGTGACGCTCATGGTTTCGGTTCCACGACTTCCGACCGGGAATTCGCTTGAAATCAACGTCTTCCGACCGGGAAGCCGCCTGAAGAGTCAGCGTCTTGCAATATGTCGGGTGAGTGATCGGTCGACCATCCCGACCACTGGCCGGGATGTCGAACGTCCGTTGGTGCCCAGGAGAAGACTCGAACTTCCACGACCTTGCGGCCACAGATACCTGAAACCTGCGCGTCTACCAATTCCGCCACCTGGGCTCAAGGGGCAACCGCGAAACAACCGATCCGCGGGTGGTAGCGGCGATGTAACGGGGCGCAAGGGTGCCGTCAACTGGCTGCGCGCATGAAGGTGCGCAATGCCGCGACGGCGATGCGGCGACGCTTGAACTGGATGTCCCGGCGTGGCTTGAGGCTTGCGCCTTGCCGCCTATAGTGTTGGCGAGGCATGAGGATCGAATACGAATGGCAACCCGCAGCGTAGCGACGGTGTTCGGCGGCTCCGGCTTCCTGGGGCGCTACATCGTCCGGCGGCTGGCAGCCGATGGCCATGTGGTGCGTGTCGCCGCGCGTCACACCGCCAGTGCCAATGCATTACGGATGATGGGACGGGTCGGGCAGGTCGTGCCGATGTTCGCGTCACTTGCCGACGAGGCATCGGTGGCACGTGCACTCGAGGGCACCGATATCGTCGTCAACCTGGTCGGCATCCTGGCCGAGGCCCGCCGTGGCGACTTCCGGCGCGTGCACGAGGAAGGCGCTGGCCGGATCGCAAGGCTCGCCGCTGTCGCGGGCACGACCCGCCTGGTCCAGATGTCGGCGATCGGTGCCGATCCAGACAGTCCCAGCGCTTACGGAAAGAGCAAGGCGGGCGGCGAGGCGGCCGTGCGGGCCGCATTCCCGAGTGCCACGATCCTGCGCCCGTCGGTGGTGTTCGGTCCGGAGGACGCGTTCTTCAACCGGTTCGGCGCGATGGCCAGGTTGTCGCCGATCATGCCGGTGTTCAGCGGCGAGACGAAGTTGCAGCCGGTCTATGCAGGCGACGTCGCCGACGCGGTGCGGGCGGTGGTGCAGGAGAATGCACCGGGTGGCGGTCTGTATGAGCTCGGCGGGCCCAGGGTCTGGAGCTTCCGTGAGCTGCTGGCCTGGATGCTGGCGGAGATGCATCGCAAGCGCCCGCTGATATCGGTGCCGATGGGACTGGCCCGCATCCAGGCGGCCCTGCTGGAGCATGTGCCGGGCAAGCCATTGACCCGAGACCAGCTGGCGATGCTCTCCCGCGACAATGTCGTTGCGGCCGGAGCAGCTGACCTGGAAACGCTGGGTATCGTGCCGACACCGGTCGAGCTTGTGGTGCCGTCTTATATCGCCCGCTACCGGCCAGGCGGCGGGCGCAAGGAAGAGCTCGACTAGACTAGGGCCGAAACGGACCTTGTTTTCGCCTAGTTGGATCAGATTTTAATGCTTGCCGGCCCGAATATCCCAAGAATGGCAGCAATACTGTCTTTTATGTAGCGTTTTGTCTCCGTTATGGTGGTGCAGCCCCGGCGTCCGGTGTGGGAGCATGAACTACTAGGGGATATGCCATGGTCGATCGGATGCTGCAGTTCGTGTCGGTGCATCAGCACCAGCCGGATAAGCGGGTCGCCGCCGAGCGTCGGCACGATTTCGACGAGATCTATCGTGACTTCGATATCCCTCAGGCCGAAGTGCAATCGAGCCGTTGCTCCCAGTGTGGCGTACCGTTCTGTTCGGTGCACTGCCCGCTTTCGAACCACATCCCGGACTGGTTGAAGCTCACCGCGGAAGGCCGCCTCGAGGAGGCTTACGAGGTCAGCTCGGCGACCAACAACTTCCCCGAGATCTGCGGCCGGATCTGTCCGCAGGATCGTCTCTGCGAAGGCAACTGCGTTATCGAGAAGGGGTTCGAGAGCGTCACCATCGGCGCGGTGGAACGCTTCATCACCGACAATGCCTGGGAGCAGGGCTGGGTGAAGCCGGTCCGGCCGAGACAGGAGCGTCGGGAGTCGGTGGGTATCATCGGCGCTGGTCCAGGCGGGCTGGCGGCCGCGGAGCAACTCCGCAAGCAGGGCTACCAGGTCCATGTCTACGATCGCTACGACCGCGTCGGCGGGCTGATGATCTACGGCATCCCGGGCTTCAAGCTCGAGAAGGACATCGTGCTGCGTCGCCATGCCTTGCTGGCCGAGGGTGCGATCGAATTCCACCTGGGCAAGGGTGTCGCCACCGAAGACAGCGACACCGAAATCTCGTTCGCGACCCTGCGGCACCGGCACGATGCGGTCCTGATCGCAGCCGGTGTCTACAAGTCGCGCGAACTGGGCGGGCCGGGCTCCGGGCTGCCCGGGATCGTCAAGGCACTCGACTACCTCACCGTCTCGAACCGGCGCTCGCTCGGCGACGACGTGCCCGAGTTTGATAGCGGGTTGCTGAATGCAGCCGGGAAGAACGTCGTGGTGATCGGTGGCGGCGATACCGCCATGGATTGCGTCCGCACCGCTGTCCGCCAGGGTGCCAAGTCGGTAAAGTGCCTGTATCGCCGCGACCGCGCCAACATGCCGGGATCGCTGCGCGAGGTGAAGAACGCCGAGGAGGAAGGCGTCGAGTTCGTCTGGCTGGCGGCGCCCGAGGCGTTCCTGGGCGACGACATGGTCACCGGCGTTCGTGCCGTGCGCATGAAGCTCGGCCTGCCCGATGCATCCGGACGACAATCCGTCGATGCCGTCGAGCAGAGCGGCTTCACCCTGGAAGCAGACATCGTCATCAAGGCGCTGGGCTTCGACCCGGAGGAGCTGCCGACACTGTGGGGCGAGCCGGCGCTCGAGGTGTCCCGCTGGGGCACGCTGAAGGTCGGCCAGAAGACCTTCATGACCAGCCTGCCAGGCGTGTTCGCGGCCGGCGACATCGTTCGCGGCGCCAGCCTGGTGGTGTGGGCGATCCGCGACGGGCGCGACGCCGCGGCACAGATGCATCGCTGGATGGGAGCGCGCGCCGAGCAGCCGCTCTCCGTTGCGGCCGAGTGAGGGCGTCACCATGACCGACAGGATTGACATCATGGACATCTCGACCGAGAGCGGCGAGCAGTTCGTCACCGCGTGGGCCGAGAACGCCAAGATTCTTGCGCAGACCTACGACGCATCGATGGAGCACGATGCCTGCGGCGTCGGGCTGGTGGCGGCACTCGACGGCAAGCGGCGGCGCGACATCGTCGAGGCCGGGATCGCCGCCCTGCGCGCGGTATGGCATCGCGGCGCGGTGGATGCGGACGGCAAGACCGGTGACGGTGCCGGCATCCATATCGAGATCCCGCAGGACTTTTTTGCCGACGCGATCAGCCGCACCGGCAATAACCCGGACGGCAGCCTGATCGCGGTCGGGCAGGTGTTCCTGCCCAAGACCGATCTCGGTGCGCAGGAGCGTTGCCGGCAGATCGTCGAGACCGAGATCCTGGCGTTCGGCTACGGCATCTATGGCTGGCGGCAGGTTCCGATCGACACTGCCTGCATCGGCGAGAAGGCCAACGCGACCCGGCCCGAGATCGAGCAGATCATGATTCGCAACACGCGCGGATCCGCCGATGTCGATTTCGAGCGCGACCTGTACGTGATCCGCCGGCGTATCGAGAAGCAGGTGATCGCGGCGCAGATCGGCGAGTTCTACATCTGCTCGCTGTCCTGCCGGTCGTTGATCTACAAGGGCATGTTCCTCGCCGAGAACCTGACCGACTTCTATCCGGACCTGCTCGACCAGCGTTTCGTGAGCCGGTTCGCGATCTATCACCAGCGCTATTCGACTAACACCTTCCCGACCTGGAAGCTGGCGCAGCCGTTCCGCAAGCTTGCGCATAATGGCGAAATCAACACGGTGTCCGGCAACACCAACTGGATGAAGAGCCACGAGACCAGGCTCGCCGATCCGGTGCTCGATCCGTTCATGGACGACATCAAGCCGGTGATCCAGGTCGGTGGTTCCGATACCGCAACGCTGGACAACGTGTTCGAGCTGCTGACCTTCACCGGCCGCGATGCGCCGATGGCCAAGGCGCTGCTGGTGCCGGCCGCGATCGCGCAGCCGGGGCAGACCAAGCCCGCGCACAACGCGATGTTCCAGTACTGCAACGCCGTCATGGAGCCGTGGGATGGCCCAGCCGCGATCTGCGGCACGGACGGGCGCTGGGTAATCGCGGGTCTGGATCGCAATGGTTTGCGTCCGCTGCGCTACACCATCACGTCGAGCCAGATGCTGGTGGTCGGGTCCGAGACCGGCATGGTCAAGATCCCCGAGCCCGACATCGTCAGCCGCGGCCGCCTCGGGCCAGGCCAGACCATCGCGCTCGACCTCGACGAGAGCCGGCTGTACGGCGCCGACGAACTGCTCGATGTGTTATCGGCCCGTCAGGACTTCGAGGGCTGGGTCACCCGGATCAACAAGATCGACCGGATCGTGCGCAGCGATTCCATCGAGCCGACCTACTGGACCGGAGAGGAACTGCGCCGGCGCCAGACCGCGGTCGGCACCACGCTCGAGGAACTCGAGATGATCCTGCATCCGATGGTATCGGATGGATCCGAGGCGATCGGCAGCATGGGCGACGATACGCCGCTCGCGGTGTTGTCCGAGCGGTATCGCGGCCTTGCCCATTATTTCCGGCAGGCGTTCAGCCAGGTCACCAACCCGCCGATCGACAGCCTGCGCGAGACCCGGGTGATGAGCCTGGTCACCCGGCTCGGCAATCTCGGCAACGTTCTCGACGAGGACGGCAGCCAGTGCGAACTGCTGCAGCTCGACAGCCCGGTGCTGACCAGCGGCGAATACGAGGCGCTGCTGCAGTTCCTGGGCACCAGCGCCTGCGTCATCGATTGCACCTTTCCGGCCGCCAACGGCGAGGCCGGACTGCGCGAGGCACTGACCCGCATTCGCCGCGAGGCAGAGGAGCGCGTCCGCGAAGGCTGCACGCATGTGTTCCTGACCGACGAGAAACAGGGGCCGGACCAGGCCTACATCCCGATGATCCTGGCGACCGGTGCGGTGCACACGCATCTGGTGGCGACATCGCTGCGCACCTTCACCAGCCTCAATGTGCGGACGGCCGAGTCGCTGGATGTCCATGCAATCGCGGTGATGATCGGCGTGGGTGCGACCACGGTGAATGCCTACCTGGCACAGGAAAGCATCGCGGACCGGCATCGTCGCGGCCTGTTCGGCGATATCCCGCTGCGCACCGCGGTCGAGCGCTATCGCAAGGCGATCGACAAGGGCCTGCTGAAGACCATGTCCAAGATGGGCATCTCGGTGATCGCCTCCTATCGCGGCGGCTATAATTTCGAGGCGATCGGGCTGTCGCGCGCACTGGTGGCGGAGTTCTTTCCTGGCATGCAGTCGCGTATTTCCGGGATTGGCCTGTCCGGCCTGGCGCGCAACGTGCTCGGCTTCCACGAGACGGCATGGCGCGAGGACGCGGTTATGCTTCCTGTTGGCGGGCTCTACAAGCTTCGCCGGCTGGGCGAGGTCCATGCGTTCGATGGCGGCCTGATCCATACGCTGCAGACCGCCGTCGCAAACGACAGCTTCACCACCTATCGCCGTTACGCGGATGCGGTGCGCCGGCAGCCGCCGGTGGCACTGCGCGACCTGTTGGATTTCCGTGGCGGTCGTGCTCCGGTGCAGGTCGAGGATGTCGAAAGCATCACCGAGATCAGGAAGCGCCTGCTGGCACCCGGCATCTCGCTCGGCGCGCTGAGCCCGGAGGCGCACGAGACGCTGTCGATCGCGATGAACCGGATCGGCGCGAAGTCGGACTCTGGCGAGGGTGGCGAGGACCCCGCCCGGTCCAAGCCGCGTCCGAACGGCGACAATGCGTCGTCGGCGATCAAGCAGGTTGGATCGGGACGGTTCGGCGTGACCGCGCAGTATCTCAACGATTGCCGCGAGATCGAGATCAAGATGGCGCAGGGTGCCAAGCCGGGCGAGGGCGGGCAGCTTCCCGGCTTCAAGGTGACCGGTCTGATCGCCAAGCTGCGTCATTCGACACCCGGCGTGACGCTGATCTCGCCGCCGCCGCATCACGACATCTATTCGATCGAGGATCTTGCCCAGCTCATCTACGACCTGAAGCAGATCAACCCGGAGGCGACTGTCACCGTGAAGCTGGTGGCGCGATCCGGCATCGGCACGATCGCCGCCGGCGTGGCCAAGGCCAAGGCTGATTGCATCCTGATTTCGGGCCACTCCGGCGGCACCGGCGCCAGCCCGCAGACGTCGGTCAAGTATGCCGGCCTGCCCTGGGAGATGGGACTGGCCGAGGTGCATCAGGTGCTGATGCTGAACCGGCTGCGGCACCGGGTGAAGCTGCGCACCGATGGGGGACTAAAGACCGGGCGCGACGTGGTGATCGCCGCCATGCTCGGCGCGGAGGAGTTCGGCATCGGCACCGCCAGTCTGGTCGCGATGGGCTGCATCATGGTGCGGCAGTGCCATTCGAACACCTGCCCGGTCGGGGTGTGCACGCAGGACGACAAGCTGCGCGAGAAGTTCGAAGGCACGCCCGAGAAGGTGATCAACCTGTTCTCGTTCATCGCCGAGGATGTCCGCAATATCCTGGCGTCGCTCGGCGTCCGCACGCTGAACGAGATCATCGGCCGCACCGACCTGCTGCACCAGGTAAGCCGGGGCGCCGATTATCTCGACGACCTCGACCTGAACCCGTTGCTGGCACAGGCCGATCCGGGAACGCATGCCCGCTACTGCACCCGCGAGGGACGCAACGAGGTGCCGGAGACGCTGGACGCGCAGATGATTGCCGACGCCAAGCCGCTGTTCGAGCATGGCGAGAAGATGCAGCTGCACTACAACGTGCAGAACACCCACCGCGCGATCGGCACCAAGATCTCCAGCCGGATCGTACGCCGGTTCGGCCAGGAAACCCTGGCGCACAATCACCTGACCGTACGGCTGCGAGGATCGGCCGGGCAGTCGCTGGGGGCCTTCGCGGTCAAGGGACTGAAGCTCGAGGTGATTGGCGATGCCAACGACTATGTCGGCAAGGGCCTGTCCGGGGCGACCATCGTCGTGCGCCAGCCGCCGTCGTCGCAGCTGGTGAGCAACCACAACGCGATCATCGGCAACACGGTGCTGTATGGGGCGACCTCGGGCGCACTCTATGCGGCCGGGCAGGCGGGAGAGCGGTTCGCGGTTCGTAATTCGGGGGCGGTCGCCGTCGTCGAAGGTTGCGGCTCGAACGGATGCGAATACATGACCGGCGGTACGGTCGTGGTACTGGGACCGGTCGGCGATAATTTCGGTGCCGGCTTCACCGGTGGCATGGCGTTCATCTACGACAGCGACGACGATTTCGAGATCCGTGCCAACCCGGACACGCTGACCTGGAGCCGCGTCACCGAAGCGCGCTGGCACGACGAGTTGCTGCGTCTGGTGGAAACCCATGCACGCGAAACCAGCAGCCGGTTCGCGGCCCTGCTGCTGCATGAGTGGAACAAGGCGTTGCCGAAGTTCTGGCATGTGGTGCCGAAGGAATATGCGAAGTACCTCGCGGCACCCGAAGCTGCCACGCCGACGATGACGATGGTTGGCTGAAGACGATCTCCCTGCGCCTTTTAATCATGGCGCAGGGAGACCACTTACCGGATCAGCGAAGCCGTCAAGCCGGTCCATGGGGGACCGGCGCCAGCCTGTGTCAGAGACATTCCTGCGGACGTGCCTGTCGTAGTGTCATGTCCTGAAGCCCGAACGCGAGATGTCGTGGCTCGGCGCTGATATGCAGTTCGTTGAGCGAGCGGATATCGCTGGTCTCGAAGCGGACCAGCACGACGTCTCCCCGTTGCCGGCCCGGCCCCACACACAGCAGGTGCTGCTCGAGTTTCTTGCCGTCGAGTGTCCACTTCGCGACCGGCCCGTCGCCGGCTTGCGCCGACATCCGGTGCGGCGGCGCACCCTGTGGTCCGTTCAGGGCCAGCGCCAGGACGAGTTTGCCGGATGTCGGTGGGGTATGGAACGCCAGCACGGCATTCTTCGACGTGGCCCAGGTCTGGTCGCGGCCGGTCGCATACCAGCCACTGATCTCGTAGATCAGGCCTGATCCCGTCGAGGAGAACAGGACCGGCTTGTCCAGCGCTAGGTCGGATGCGGCATAGGAGCGCGCACCGACGAGACGGCCGTGGCAGAACACCGTATCGAGCCAGACCATGCTCGGTGTCCGAAGACACGGTGACGCCAGCGTGATCCCGTGCCTGCTCATCGCGGCGCGGATCGTCGGGTCGATCTCGGTGTCGAAGTCGAGCAGCCACAGGCGGTCGCCGGCCTGACTGACGATGTGGTCGAGACGCTGTTCCAGATGGCCGCCCTGGTCGACGAGGCTGCTTTCCAGCGTGAAGGCGTGACCGGGCCGTGGGGCGACGGTGGCCCAATAGCCCTGCGGTTGTGACAGCAGGCCAAACACCTGGTCCGCAGGCACGCCTGCAGGGAGATGGGGGACATATCTGTCCGCCCACGGCCGATGGAAGAAGTCGGCGGACCGGGTGGTGACGACCAGGACCGACAGGGCTACCACGACCCCCGGCAGGCGCCAGTGGCTGGCGAACGTCCTGGCTACGGCGAGCAGGATGATCGCGGCGGCCAACATTTCCAGTGAAACCG
The DNA here is from genome assembly GCF_013201075.1 of Lichenicola cladoniae. NCBI lineage: Bacteria > Pseudomonadati > Pseudomonadota > Alphaproteobacteria > Acetobacterales > Acetobacteraceae > Lichenicola > Lichenicola cladoniae. Next base: position 2,174,100 of record NZ_CP053708.1, read on the forward strand.
CGTAGCGCTGGATCGGGCAGAGCAGGAGCCAGAAGCCGGAGCCGACGAGCAGCCAGACTGCGAGAGCTGCAAGCGGATCCGGCGGCTGCGATACGGCACGGGGGGACAGATGCCGGCAGGCGGAGTACGCCGCGATGAACGCTGCGACGGGCAACGCTACCGCGAGGCGGACATCGCGCACGACGATCTCGCTTGCCGCATCCGAGCCGAACGCCAGCGCGAGCGGCAGCAGCAACGCGTGACCGATGCCTTGCCAGTGGTAGCGGGGGTCACTGAAATCCGTAAGCCCGGCCGACGGCGACTGAAAGATAGTGTTCATGAACGGGAACATCGGGCTCGAATAATGTCGCCACATCAGCCACGCCCAGGCGCCGTCGGAGAGTGTGCCACCGAGGACCACGCCTGCGCCGAGCAATCCGAGAGTTCCGACGATACCCGTCAAGGTCGTTTCAGAGGGACTGGCAACGATTGCCGAAGCAGCCAGGGCCGGCAACAGGAACGCGTTCGTCGGCTTTAATCCGACTGCGATGCCGACGAAGAAGCCTGCGACCAGCATCCGGAGTGACCGGCGCTGTTGGCGTTCGGGCGCCCCGGGCAGCACCAGAAGCAGCCCCGACAAGGCCGGTGCCGCAAGGACCAGGTCGCAAAAGCTGGTGCCCGTCTCGGTCAGCACGATCGCCCCGGTGCACGCGGCCAGCGCGGCGGCGACGGCGACCCAGCCTCGGTGAGCAAGGTCCGTTCCGGTTCGCCAGGCGATCGCCCAGATCAGCATCACCCCGGCCAGTTGCGTCGTGGTGACCAGCAATCCGGCGGCGATCGGCCAAAGCACCCGCCGGGACATGTAGGGTAGCAGGTATGGCAGCGGATTCAGGAAACTCTGCGCGCCACCTGGCGCCACGTCGGCATGCAGATGACCGTGCAGGAGCGCATAGGCGTCGTAGAGATGGTAGTTCTGGAGATCCCAGTTGACGTCCTGCCCGCGCTGGATGGTCCATCCGAACATGACCAGCGTGACAAGCACGAGCGCGATCGTGAAAGATTGCGGACGCGAGATGGCGGGCGGCGGCACCGGTGAAATGCCTGCTCACGTCGATCGGGTCAGTGCCCCGCGAAGTGCACGCAACGGCCGGGTGATCCGCCATGAGGTCGAGCGATAGACGGCTTCCAGTTCACGCGATGCCCAGTCCGCATCGTCCGTGTCCAGGGGAACCGGGTCGATCGGTGCCGCGTGGGCGAGGGCCGTGGGAGCGCCGCAATCCGGGTCGGCCTGGACCTCCACCGGGGAAGCAGCTGCTGCCGGGGGGAGGTCGTCCAACCGTTGCAGATGCCATACCGAGGCCCACGGCACTGTCCCGCAAGGATGGAAGGTGCCGTGCCAGCCGGTCCGTGCAAGCGCCTCGCGGAAGTAGACATCGTCGAAGCCGAGTTCAAGCCAGCCGAAATTACGCGCAGCCCACAGCGCCTCTCCATCCATTCGCACGCCCCACGGGGTTCCATACTGCGCAATGATCGGCTCCGAGGCGAGATAGACCGATCCGCCGGGCACCACTGCCCGATGCAGGGCGCGCAGCAGGCGCATGTGATCGTCGCAGTGGTGGAACGAGGCAAAGAACAACGCGGCGTCATACGGCTGCTCGACCGTCTCGGCATGGAAGAAGTCGTCCTCGATCGTCGTGACGGTGACGCCGGCCGTCGCCGCGCGCAGGCAGATCACGTCCAGGAAATTGGGCTCGATGTCGATTACGGTCACATCGAAGCCGATGCGCGCGAGCTCGATCGTGGTGTTTCCCCAGCCCGGGCCGAACTCCAGGATGCGCGCTCCCGGCGGTAGCTCGAGCTTGCAGAGCATGTAGCCGATCGCCAGCAGATGGTGACCGGCAGTCCAGGAGCTTTTCAGGTAGTACGGAAACGGACAGGCCGCCTTGCCGACGGTATCGAAATGGCTGCGCTCGTTCAGGATTTCATAGGACCGGCCGGCGATCGTGCGGTAGAGCGTCATCTGGAAGTCGCGATAGGCCGGGCTGAATGGATCTGCCGGCGCCTCGCTCGAAAAATCCATCCGGAAGCTGTTGAACAGCCGCCGCATCGCGTCGTCGGAGTCATGCGCCAGGATGTGGTTACACTCGGCGATCTTGATTTCCAGATCGGCCAGGCTGGCGATGACGTCCATGCCGGATATCTCCTGGGCGGTCCATACCGCGGCAACTCGAGAACGTCCGGGTGTGAGTATCAACAAGATGAACCCGGCCCCGAACCCGCGGACAAGCGTTCAGCCCGAGCCGGTCGTTCCGCAGGCAGACAGGATGCGCACACTGCAAGAAGCGCGCAACACATCACCCTGGCCATCCCTTAGCCTGGCACACCCAAGGCTGGATCAGGCCATCTGAGGTTCTGGCCGCGCCGACCCGGGGCGCTGGTCCGTCGCTGGCGGGTCGGCCGGAGCTGGCCACAGGGCCTCGGCGGGACAGCCGGCTGGCCTGCCGACCAGAGCGTGGCCCGGCCGAAGCAAGCTACAGCCTGAGGGGCGACCAGACCGCAACGCCGCAGTACAGATGTCATCGAAACGTCACGTTCTAAACGGTGCCGTCTTTCAAGCCCTGGTCTAGAAGATTGGACAGAACTTAAGCAGGTTGTTCCATGTCGGACGCTACCCTCGATACAAGAAGCCCGTTTGCGAAAACGGATACCGGGCAGCGACAGAAACGTGGCCTGCCCGGCATTTCAAGTGCCATCCTCTTCGTGGTGTTGCTCGCCGGAGGCCTGGGATACGCGATCTATGGTCTGGTGTCCGACATGCACGAGACCCACGCTGCACCACTGGCGATCGGGACGCTCGTCCTGCTGGGCCTCGCCCTGCTGATCGCGCTCGGCTTCGAGTTCGTCAACGGCTTCCACGACACCGCGAATGCGGTCGCGACCGTCATCTACACCCGCAGCCTGGCGCCCCCGATCGCGGTGGTGTGGTCGGGGTTCTTCAATTTCCTCGGCGTGCTGACGTCCTCCGGCGCGGTGGCCTACTCGATCATCACCCTGCTGCCGATCGACCTGATCCTCAACTCGGGCAGCACATCCGGCTATCCGATGATCTTCGCACTGCTGCTGGCGGCGATCATCTGGAACCTGGCGACCTGGGCGTTCGGCATCCCGAACTCCTCGTCGCACGCGCTGATCGGCTCGATCCTCGGTGTCGGCCTCGCCAACCAGCTGATGACGCCGGTCGGCGTCGTCAGCTCCGGGGTACAGTGGGACCAGGCATTCAAGGTGCTCAAGGCACTCATCTTCAGTCCGCTGATCGGGTTCGTCGCAGCCGGTGGCCTGCTGCTGCTCGGCAAGCTGCTGATCCGCCGCCCCGATCTGTGGAAGGCGCCGGAAGGCGACAAGCCGCCACCGCTCTGGATCCGTGGCCTGCTGATCGTGACCTGCACCGGCGTATCGCTCTCGCACGGTGGCAATGACGGGCAGAAGGGCATGGGCTTGATCATGCTGATCCTGATCGGCGCAGCCCCCACGGCCTTTGCTCTCAACCGCGCCATACCGGAAAGCAACACGCCGGCCTTCGTCGAGGCCAGCAAACAGGCCGCGACGATCTTCCAGGCGCATTCGAACGGATCGGCCGCGGTCGACCCGGGCAAGTCGCGGGGTGTCGTTGCCAATGCCCTGAAGACCAAGCAGCTCGACACCCCGGTCGTCTATGCTGCGCTGGCATCGCTCTCGACCGATATCGCCACCCAGATCGGCAGCTACGGCGCCATTCGCCGCGTGCCCGCCGAGGCGGTCTCCAACGTCCGCAACGACATGTACCTGGCGGCCGAAGCAGTCCGAACGCTGCCCAAGGCCGGCGCACATTTCTCGGCAAGCGATGACGCGGTTCTCAAGACCTATGCCGGGGACCTCAACCACGGCACCCGCTTCATCCCGGTCTGGGTGAAGGTCTCGGTCGCGGTGGCACTCGGGCTTGGCACCATGGTGGGCTGGAAGCGGATCGTGGTCACCGTCGGAGAGAAGATCGGCAAGACGCACATGACGTATGGGCAGGGCGCGGCAGCCGAGATCGTCGCCGCCGTGACCATCGGGCTCGCCGAAGGCTACGGCCTGCCGGTATCGACCACGCACATCCTGTCCAGCGGCGTGGCAGGCGCGATGGCGGCCAACGGCTCGGGCCTGCAGATGCGGACGTTGCGCAATCTCGGGCTGGCCTGGGTACTGACCCTGCCGGTGGCGATCCTGCTCGCGGGCAGCCTGTACTGGCTCCTGCATTTCGTGTTCTAGGCATTGCTCCTGCCCGGCTTCCGGCGGCTGCTGCAGTCGCCGGAAGCCGGTAGTGGCTCTGCATCGTCGTGTGCTCGTGCCTGAGCCGGCTGCGGCCGGGCGATCCAGGCTCACTCACCGGCTGTCAGTCCGTGTCGATCGGCCGCATCTGGCACTTCCGGCCTTTGTGGTATTCCTGGGGCTCACCTGATCGAGGGTTCCGTGATCCCGTCGCCATCTCAAGAACCCACACCACGGCCACGACAGGCCTCCGCCGACCATTACGACGTGCCAAGCAGGCTCTGACGGTCGCGATCGTCATGCACAGGACAGTCAGCGCGGCATCGGTCCTCTGCGGAGCGGTCCTGCTGGCATCCGCCGGACACGCCGCACCACCGCCGCCACCTCGCAGCGAGCCGGCATCGCAGGCGTTCGGCGACTGGCTGGCAACCTGCGACAACCAGCTCGACTGCGTTCTGGACGGGTTCGGGGCCGATGACACGGCGGCGACCTTGATCCTGAGCCATCCGCGCGGAGCGCCGATCACGACAATAATGCTGCTGCAACCCGACCCTCCGAGCAATCCGGCGTCCGTTCGGCTGCAGCCCGGGCGACGCGGTCCATCCGTCACGATGCCGATGCAGGCTTCTGTCGGCGCCGGCCCCTTGCGAGGCGCCCTGGGCCCCGCCGCGACAGCGTCGCTCGTGTCGATGTTGCGCGCGGGCGGACGCCTGTCGCTGGTAGGCCAGCATGTTGGCGGCGCGCATGCGGATGGAAAGCTTGGCAGCCTCGGGACGATCCGGCTGGCCGGCGCCGGCACCGCGCTCGACTGGATCGAGACGCGGCAGCATCGCCAGCCTGAGCCGCTGCCGGTGGTCCAGTCGCCGCCGGCCGGCATACTGCGCCCGGCCGATCCGCATCGGGTCCCTTTGATGGTGAGCACGTTGCCGGTGGTTCGTGCCTGCGGCCACCAGGATGCCGACGATCCATCACGCGCGCCGGCTGCCTGGAGCCTGACCGCGACCGTCGCACTGTGGCAGGTGCCGTGCGGTAGCGGCAATTTCGATAGCAGCTCGCTGTTCGTATTGACCGACGCCGGTCACCGGGCCGCTCCGGCGGCATTCTGGTCCCCGCCACAGGTTGGCCCGGGCCAGCCGGGACAGCTGATCAATGCGCAGGTCGGGCGTGACGGGATGGAGATCGTGGCGACCGAGCCCAGGCGGGGGCTCGGCGATTGCGGCGACCAGCGCGTGTATCACTGGGACGGCGTCCGCTATCGGCTGACGCTGGCCCGGCTGATGATCGCCTGTCATGGCCTCGCGCCGGAGCACTGGCCGGTGGTGTATCGCAGCCGGAGTATCCCGGCCGGCCCCGGACCGGCATCCCGATGATCACGGCACTCGCCTTCGTCATGGCATCGCTGGCCGAGATCGCCGGATGCTTCGGTTTCTGGCAGTGGGCCCGCGAGGGGCGGTCATGGTTGTGGCTGCTGCCCTCGCTGGTATCGCTGATGGCGTTCGCGCTCCTTCTGACGCGGATCGACAGCGCGTCTGCCGGCAGGGCATTCGCGGCCTATGGTGGTATCTACATCACTGCCGCTCTGGTCTGGATGTGGGCGGTGGAGGGACTGCGTCCGGACCGCTGGGACCTGGCGGGTGTCGCGCTCTGCCTGGTCGGGAGCATTGTCATCCTGCTGGGACGGCATGGATGATATCGGCAGCGCGATCGCGCTTGCGGATGAAGTGGACAGAGGGCAGAGGCCGGGGACGGTATTAACACCGGGGCAGGGAGCGCATTCAGGAATGAAAAAGACGCTGCGTGTCGCATGGGCCAGCCTGCTGATCAGCTTGGTCGTGCTCGGCATGAAGACGGCGGCGTATTGGCTGACCGGCAGCGTCGCGCTCTATTCAGATGCGATCGAGACCGTCATCAACGTGGTCACCGCGGCGACTGCCCTGCTGGCGCTCTGGTACAGCGCCCGCCCGGCCGACACCAACCACCCCTACGGCCACTACAAGGCCGAGTATCTCAGCGCCGTGGTCGAGGGAATGCTGGTGTTGGCAACCTCCGTCATGATCTGCAGCGCGGCCTGGGACGGATGGCACCAGCCGCCGGTCCTGCATGCCCCGCTGCTGGGTATCGGGGTCAATGCGGCCGCCGGCATGCTCAACCTGCTCTGGGCCCTGGTGCTGCTGCGCGAAGGCCGTATCTCGAAATCGCCGGCGCTGGTGGCGGGCGGACGGCACGTGATGACCGATGTCTGGACCACCGGTGCGGTACTGACCGGCTTCGGACTCGTACCTCTGACAGGCTGGACCTGGCTCGATCCGCTGGTCGCGATCTTCATCGCCCTCAACATCCTCAGGAGCGGCTACGGGCTGCTGCGGCAGTCGGTCGGCGGCCTGATGGATGAAGTCACCAACCTGGGCGAGGCGGATGCGGTCCGCCGCGCGATCGTGCACGGCGGTCAGGGCGCCATCGAGGCGCATGACGTGCGGATGCGGGTCGCGGGGCGGATGACCTTCGTCGATTTCCACCTGGTGGTTCCCGGCGGATTCACCGTCGATGCGGCGCACATGGTTTGCGACCGCATCGAGCAGAGCATTCGTGAAGCGGTCGGTGAGGCTGTGATCAGCATCCATGTCGAACCGGCGCACAAGACCAAGCTGCTCCCCTTGCGGCAGGATGTGCTGGTGCTGTCCTGAGGCTCTGGCTCGCCGAATGTCAGGGTAGCGAGGAGCTCGCCGGGCGTTCAGTTTGAGGCTGTAGTTTCGAGCCGCCGCTCCTCAATGCCTCGATGTTGCGAACCGCGGGATCCATGATCACCGCCTCCATGGCGGCCGAAGCGCCAGGCTGGTCCCCGGCTTCCACCGCATCCGCGATCCTGCAGTGTTTGGCGACCGAGTTGCCTTGCCGCACCGGATCGTCGACCGGCGAGGACAGCATGAACGAGGCGGCGAGGGCGGTCTCGATCACCGCCCCGATACCGCGCATCATCGAGTTGGCAGACGCGTCCAGCACAGCGAGATGGAAGGCGAGATCGGCGTCCGCAAAACCCTGTGCGGTCTGGGCCGGCTGGCTCATGACGCGCAACGCCGCACGCATGCGGTCGAGATGCGATGGCTGTCGCCGTGCCGCGGCAAGTGCCGCCGCCGCCGGCTCGATCACCTGGCGGATCTCGACCAGTTCAGTCATGAAACGGGCATCGATGCCGAGCGCCATCCGCCATGCCAGTATGTCCGGGTCGAACATCTGCCAGCGCTGCGTCGCGAGCACGCGGGTGCCGATTTTTGCACGGGATTCAACCAGACCTTTTGCGGAAAGGGTCTTGATGGACTCACGCAACACGGTGCGCGACATCCCGAACCGGGACATCAGCTCGGCCTCGTTGGGAAGCACGGAGCCCTCGGAGATCTCGCCCTTCAGGATCAGGCTGGCCAGTGCCCGTGTCACCACGCCCTGCACCGACCGGGACTGCACCCGCAAACGGCGCCGCATGGCGGGTTCCGTCACCGGATCGGCCGGCTTCGCGAGCTGTCCCGATGATCAGGCATGTGCGGTGCCACGCGACGCGGTGGCCACCAGCACCCGCTGCATCAGGATGAAGCCGAACAGCAGAACGCCGACCGCGATTTTCGTCCACCATGAGGACAGCGTGCCGTCGAAGCTGATGTAGGTCTGGATCAGGCCTTGGATCAGAACGCCGACGAAGGTGCCGAATACGGTTCCGACGCCGCCACTGAGCAGGGTTCCGCCGATCACTACGGCAGCAATGGTGTCCAGCTCGACGCCGGTCGCGGCCAGCGAGGACCCGGCGCCGGTGTAGAAGGAGAACACGATCCCGGCGAGCCCCGCCAGGGTCGAGGACAGCATATAGATGCCGATCGTGGTGCGGCCGACCTTCACCCCCATCAATTCGGCGGAGACGCGGCTGCCGCCGAGCGCATAGACGTTGGTGCCGAAGCGGCTGAGATGCGCGACCACCATGCCGATCCCCACCACGGCAAGCATGATCATCGCGATCACCGACAGCGTGCCGCGGCCGGGGAGTTGGATCGCATGCTTGTAGAGGTTTGCGTAGAGCGGAACGCTGATCGGGATCGAGTCCGTGCTCAGCACGAAGCACATGCCTCGCGCGAAGAACATTCCAGCCAGCGTCACGATGAACGCGGGGAGCCGGAAGATGTGGATGATCGCGCCCATCACCGCGCCGAACCCGGCCGCGATCAACAGGGCAAGGGCGAACGCCACGAACGGCGGCACGTGCAGGCGCTGGATCATGATCGCCAGGAACACGCAGGTGAATGCGATGACCGAGCCCACCGACAGGTCGATCCCACCGGAGATGATCACGAACGTCATGCCGACGGCGACGATGCCGAGGAACGCGTTGTCGGTCAGCAGGTTGGCGAATACGCGCGTCGAGGCGAAGTGCGGAAACTGCAGCGAGCAGGCGATCGAGCCGAGCAGGAAGACCGCGATGGTCACCACCAGCGGCAAAGTGCGGCGGTTCATGAGTTCTTCCTGAAGCCTGAACGAAGAACAGGCAGTGCATTCCGGGTGACCGGGGATTGCAGGAGCAGCACGGCCAGGACCACCAGCGCCTTGACGATCAGGTTGTATTCCGGCCGGATACCGGACAGCAGGATCCCGGTATTCAGGGCCTGGATGATCGCCGCGCCGATCAGCGACAGCACCAGCCGGAAGCGGCCGCCGAACAGCGACGTCCCGCCCACCACGACGGCGAGGATCGCATCGAGCTCGAGCCAGAGACCGGCGTTGTTGGCGTCGGCGCCGTGAATGTCGGCGGCGACGACCAGGCCGGCCAGCGCCGCGCACAGTCCGCTCCAGACGTAGACCGAGATCTGCACGCCACGCGCGCCGATACCGGCATAGGCGCTCGATCGCTCGTTTGCCCCGACCGCCTCGATGAACAGTCCGAGTGCCGTCAGCCTGGTCAGTGCCAGGGTCAGCCCCGCCATGCCCGCGACCAGCAGCACCGGCACCGGTATTCCAAATACGGCACCGGTGCCGATCGCACCCAGCGAACGGCTGTCGAAGGTCACGACCTGGCCGCCGGTGATCAGCTGCGCGATGCCGCGGCCGGCGACCATCAGGATCAGCGTGGCGACGATCGGCTGGATACGCAGCAGCGCCACCAGGATCCCGTTCCACAATCCACACAGCAGCCCGGCACCGATCGAGGCCGCCAGCACCAATGGCAACGATGTTCCGGAATTGACCAGCGTAGCGGCGACGGCGCCACTGATCGCCATCACCGCACCGACCGAAAGATCGATGCCACGCGTCGCGATCACCAAGGTCATGCCGAGTGACAGCAGGGCCACCGGCGCACCGCGGTTGAGCACGTCGATGATGCTGCCGAACAGGCGGCCATCGACCATGTGGACATGGAAGAAGCCGGGCGACACCAGGCGATCGGCCAGCAACACCACGGCCAGTGCCAGGATCTGCGGCCATCCTGCGAAGGCGACGCGTGGACGCCGCTTCGTCGGTACGGTCGGGGTTTCGGGACGCACCGGCGGCGAGACAGCGTTCATCATGCGGCCCCCGCGATCGTGGTCATGATGCGGTCGACGCTGACTTCGGACGGTCCAAGTTCGGCGACATGGCGCCGGTCGCGCAGGATCACGACGCGGTCCGAGTAGGCGGCGATTTCCTCGAGCTCGGACGAAATCACCAACAGGGCCAGCCCGTCCGCGCAGAGCTCCTCGATCAGACGGATGATTTCGGCATGTGCTCCGACATCGATGCCCCGGGTCGGCTCGTCCAGGATCAGGAATTCCGGCTTGGTTGCCAGCCAGCGCGCCAGCAGCGCCTTCTGCTGGTTCCCGCCGGACAGCATTCCGATCGGCCGTTCGGCATCCGGGGTGCGGATATCGAGCATCTTGATGAAACGGTTCGCCAGCGCGTCCTGTTCGGAACGCGGGAGCCGCCGAAGCCAGCCGCGCCGCGCCTGCAGCGCCAGCACGATGTTCTCGCGGATCGAGAGTTCAGCCACGATGCCTTCGGTCTTGCGCTCCTCCGGGCAGTATCCGAACCCGAGCCGTACCGCGTCGCGGGGGGAGCGGATGCGTGCCGGCTTGCCGCGTACGATGGCCTGGCCGCTATCGGCCCGCTCGACGCCGAACAACAGCTTGGCGGTTTCGGTGCGCCCGGAACCGAGCAACCCGGCGACGCCCACCACTTCGCCGCGTCGTACCGAGAGATCGAACGGAGCGATCAGGCGGCGCCTGCCGTACTGCTCGAACCGGACCAGCACCTCACCGGCATCGCCACTGCGACGGCGTGACAACGCGTCGCCGGCCAGTTCGCGTCCCAGCATCATCTGCACGAGCTGCAGGCGTGGAAGCTCGGACGTCAGCCTCTCGCCGACCCGCTTGCCGTTGCGCAGGACGGTGATACGATCGCAAATAGCGTAGACCTGATCGAGGAAGTGCGTGACAAACAGGATCGCCATGCCCTGCGCGCGTAGCGTACGCAATGTCGAGAACAGGCGCTCGACTTCCTCGGCATCGAGACTCGCAGTCGGCTCGTCGAGGATCAGCACCCGGCCGGACAGGTCGACGGCGCGGGCGATCGCGATCAGCTGCTGCACGGCCACGGAGAACGTGCCAAGCGTCGCCTTCACGTCGATATCGAGCCCGTAGCCGGACAGGATGCGACGTGCCTGCACGCGCATGGCGCCACGGTCGACGAGCCCGAACCGGGTCGGCTGACGCCCGATGAACAGATTATCCGCGACCGATAGGTTCGGCAGCAAATTGACTTCCTGGTAGACCGTGCCGATCCCACAGGCCGCGGCATCAGCTACGTCGGCTGGCGCGATCGGCTCGCCATCGAGCAGGATCGTGCCGGCGTCGCGGCGTACGACGCCGGTCAACACCTTGATCAGCGTCGACTTGCCCGCACCGTTCTCGCCCAACAACGCGTGGATCTCGCCGGGAAACAGCCGTAGATCGACACCGTCCAGCGCCCGAACGCCCGGGTAGGAGCGGCTGAGACCTTCGATAACCAGCAGCGGCGCGTTGTTCGCCGCTGCTGTCGTTTCACCGGACATCGTCACGGACAGGCCCAGTGCCGGTTTCGTCAGTACATCGATTTACGACGATCGTATTCCGCCTGCGCAGTGGCCGGCGTGAACAAGGTCGACGGTGTCTTGATCCATTTCGCGGGCTGGGTCTTGTCGGTCTTGAGCGCGATCAGGGCCTTCATTGCAGGGCCTGCCATGTCGGGAGACAACTCGACGGTGCCGTTCGCATCGCCGTCGGCCATCGCCTTGAACATGTCGGGCACGCCGTCGATCGAGACCACCAGGATATCCTTGCCCGGCTTCAGGCCGGCTTCCTTGATCGCCTGGATCGCGCCGATGCCCATGTCGTCGTTGTGGGCGAACACGGCACAGATATCGTGGCCGTTATTTTCGGCCTTGATGAAGCTCTCCATCACCTGCTTGCCGCCCGACCGCGTGAAGTCACCTGACTGGCTGCGGACGATCTTCATGTCGGGGTGGGCGGCGATGGCTTCCTCGAAGCCCTTCTTGCGATTGATCGCCGGGCTGGAGCCGACGGTGCCCTGGAGCTCGACGATACGGCACTTGTCATGCGTCAGCCCGGCCAGGTAATCGCCGATCATGTGGCCTTCGAGGATGGTGTCCGACGTCACTGCCGCGGTGTAGAGCGACGGGTCCGATGTCTCGATCTGGCGGTCCAGCAGGAACACCGGAATGTTGGCTTCCTTGGCCTCGCGCAGCACGCCGTCCCAGCCGGTGGCGACGACCGGCGCGATGAAGATGCCGTCCACGCCCTGGGCGATGAACGAGCGTGCGGCCTTGATCTCGTTTTCCTGCTTCTGCTGTGCGTCGGAAATCTTGAGGTCGATGTTGTTTTGCGTCGCGCGGATCTTCGCGGTCTTGGTCTCGGCGGCGCGCCAGCCGGACTCCGAACCGACCTGAGCAAATCCGACGACGAGCTGGCCGGCGGCATGTGCGTTCGCACCGAGCGTGACGGTGAGCGCGGCTGCAACGGCAATGCGATTGAGCTTCATTCTGGTTCCTTCCCTGCCGCCTTCTCTGAGGCGTGCGACGGAATAACCATACAATAGTATTATTGGTTGTCGACATGAATCTCGCGCATCCGTTACGCGGAGTTTTTAAAGAATATTGTTGCTCTGCAGCATTTTGGAATGAGTTGGGATGCGTCGTGCCGGTTACTCGAACCACATGGGTGCGATCGAGGCGGCCAGCATCACGCCGAGCCCGGAATTCAGGATCCGCCATTGAGCGTCCGTCCGGAGCAGGCGTGCCAGCACGAGACCGGCGAGGCACCAGAGGGAAAGCGACAGCAGTGCCCCGACAGCGAAAAACCCGCCGAGTAAGACACCGAGTTGCAGCGGATTGCCGGTGAGCGCGGCAAACGAGGCCGCCGCACCCAGCGTCATCGCCCACCCTTTCGGATTATGCCAGAGCAGCCAGACTGCACCGAGAAAGCGTGTCGGCTTGGCCACCTTCGCGTTCAGATGCGGCGGACCGCTTCGGGAAATCTTCCAGGCCAGCCATAGCAAGTAAACGGAGCCGACAAGCTTCATGACAAGCTGCAGCGAGGGCAGCGCGAGGATGAGGGTTCCCAGCCCCGCTGCGGCAGAGGCCGCCATGGATGCAAGCCCTGCCGCGATGCCGGTCATCAGCGGCAGGGAACGGCGGTAGCCGAAATGCGCACCCGACGCGGTGGCCAGCGTCGTGGCACCCCCTGGGGTGATCGTGGACACCAGCACGAACAAGGCCAGGGGCAGGAAGTGCGTTACCGACATCGTTGCCTCGGGTTGCAGACCCCGGCAATCTATCCCGCCATGGTCCCATCGACGAAGCGCATGTTGCGCACGCATTGCACGAGCAACCCTGATGGCTGGAAGAACCGCACCCCGCGCAGGCACATCCGTCGGTGGAGATCGCGCTCGCGTGCATGGCTTCCCGCACAGACCGGTCATTCGACCGGCTGCGCATCCTCGACCAAGCTAGCGGAGTGTCACGACCATCGGCACGTGATCGGACGGCTGCACTTCGTCGCGCACGGCACGGTCGGGGACGGCGTCAAGCAGACGTTCGGCGACACGCGGCGACAGCATCGCGTGATCGATCCGCAGACCGCGGTCGCGCGGCCAGCAGCCCGCCTGATAGTCCCAGAAGGTATAGACGGATCCACGCGGCGTCACCGCCCGGACCGCGTCGGTGAGGCCGAGCCACTGCAGGGCGCGGAACCGTTCGCGTGTCTCCGGGCGCACCAGCGCATCGTCCGCGCCCATGATTCCGGGGGCCATGTCGTCGTCGGTCGGGCAGACATTATAGTCGCCGGCAAGAATGAAGTCGGTCTCGGCAGCAAGCAACGTCCGTGCATGGGCGGTCAGCGCATCCATCCAGGCGAGCTTTGCGGCATAGCCGTCGGCACCGCCGGAGTTGCCGTTCGGAAGGTATAGGTTCCCGACAGTGATGCCGCCCGCTTCCACCTCGACATAGCGTGCCTGGTGCTCGCCGGTCTCGGGTAGTTCGAGACCGGGGAGATGGCGCTGGGTGACCGTGAAGGGCAGGCGGGAGAGGATGGCGACGCCGTTATAGGCCTTCTGCCCGACGGCGACGCTCTCGTAGCCAAGGCTCGAGAAGCTTTCCGCCGGGAAGGCCCTGGTCTCGCACTTGATCTCCTGCAGCAGCAGCAGGTCAGGCGAATTGATCTCTAGCCAGCGCGTAACGTGTGGTTGGCGTTGCCGGACCGAGTTGACGTTCCAGGTCGCGATCTTCACGGCGTTGGTCCTGGCCGCGCTCAGTCCATCGAGAAGCTGGTGCCGCAGCCGCAGGACGAGGTCGCATTCGGATTACGCACGGTGAAATGTGCCCCCATCAGCGCGTCGCTGTAGTCGAGCTGGGCGCCGCCAAGAAGGTCGAGGCTGACCGGATCGACGAAGACCCGGGCCTGCCCGGCCTGGATCACGTGGTCGTCGGCCGCCATGTCCGGGTCCAGCTTGAAGCTGTACTGGAAGCCGCTGCAGCCGCCGGCCAGCACGGCGACCCGCAATGCCTGCGAGGCCGGTCCGGTATTGCCGGGCTGGGACACGACTATTTCGGCAATTCGCGCCGCCGCCCGCTCGGAGACCGAGAACGAGCCCGGTGGAGGAAGACCTGCGTCGGCAGCATTGGTCGTCATGGCGATGTCCATGCAGCCTAGATAGCGTCTCCGGGGTGATTCTTGAAGACCGGCCGTGCGAAGCCTTTCATTGGTTGACCTTGGAGTGCGCGTCGGGGCGGGGATGCAGCGTATAACGCGTTCGGCGTGCGCGTCTCTCGGCCCGGGAGCCCCCCTGGTTGACGGACCCGTGCATACCGGGCTGAAACCGCGCCTGTCGCCCGCCTGCCTGCTCACGAATGGATCATGATGTCCGATAACCTCTTTGCGCTGTATCGGACCCGTGTCGTCGAGGCGCTGGCGCGGATCGTGCCGGACCTGCCCCAAGACGTCGCGGCACGCGTCGAGGTCACGCCGACCCGCGACCCCGCGCATGGCGACATGGCGACCAACGCCGCGCTGCTGGCGGCCAAGCCGGCCCGCCGCAAGCCGGGCGACATCGCCGCCGAGCTTGCGGTCCTATTGGCAGCCGGCGAGGGGGTGGTTCATGCGGAACCGGCGGGGCCCGGCTTCGTCAACATCACCCTGGCGCCGGCCACGCTGCAGGCGGTGCTGCCGGCGATCCTTCGAGACGGCCATGCCTATGGCGACGGCGTCATCGGCCACGGCATCACCATCAACATCGAATACGTATCGGCGAACCCGACCGGCCCTATGCATGTCGGGCATTGCCGCGGCGCCGTGGTCGGGGACGCGCTCGCCAACCTGCTGTCGAAGGCCGGCCATCGGGTCATCAAGGAATACTACGTCAACGATGCCGGGAACCAGGTCGCGGCCCTCGCCTGGGTCGTCTACTGGCGCTACCTCGAGGCGATCGGCACATCCATCACCGAGGCAGAGTTCGAGACCCTGGTGCCCGGCGGTGCCCTCCAGTATCGCGGCGACTACCTGGTCCCGGTCGGCGAAGCGCTCGCGGCCGCACATGGTCCGGGCCTGGCCACGCCCGACCTCGGTCCGGCCGACCCGGCGATCTGGCTCGACACGGTGCGCGACTTCTCTCTCGACTGGATGCTGCGGATGATCCGCGAGGATCTGGCGCAACTCGGGGTAGGCCATGACGTGTTCACCTCCGAGCGCGAGATCCTGGCGGCCGGCGTTGCGGACGCGGCAATCGCCAGGCTCGACGAGGCCGGGCTGCTGTACGAGGGCGTGCTGGAGCCGCCCAAGGGCAAGATCATGGCCGACTGGGAGGCCCGTCCGCAGACGCTGTTCCGTGCGACCCAGTTCGGCGACGACGTGGACCGGCCGCTGCGCAAGTCGGACGGCAGCAACACCTACTTCGCCAACGACATCGGCTATCACGGCGACAAGATCGCCCGGGGCGCCGACGTATTGGTCGACGTGCTCGGCGCCGACCATGGCGGCTACGTCGCCCGCATGAAGGCAGCCGTGAAGGCGATCGCTCCCTCCTATGCACCGGACCGGCCAGTGACGTTCGAGGCGGTGATCTGCCAGATCGTGCACGTGATCCGCGACGGCCAGCCGGTGCGCATGTCCAAGCGCGCCGGGACCTTCATCACACTGCGCGAACTACTCGACGAGGTCGGCCGGGATGCGGTCCGCTTCACCATGCTGACGCGCAAGCCGGACGCGCAGATGGAGTTCGATCTCGATCTCGCGGTCGCCCAGACGCGCGACAACCCGGTATTCTACGTCCAGTACGCACATGCCCGCTGCCGCTCCGTCCTGCGTGCCGCCGCCGAGCTGGACGGGATCGGCCCTATCGACTCCGCGTCGCTCGCTTCGGTGCCGGTCGATACGCTGGGCAACGACGCCGAGCTCGCGCTGATCCGCCGGCTGAGCAACTGGCCAAGGCTGGTCGAGAGTGCCGCGCAGGCTCGCGAGCCGCACCGGGTTGCGTTCTATCTCAATGATCTCGCAGGTGACTTTCATATGTTGTGGAACCGTGGGCGCGATGATGCCACGCTGCGCTTCCTGCAAGCCGATCGACCGGTCGAGACTCGCGCAAGACTCGCGCTGGTCGAGGCGACTGCCACCGTCATTCGATCCGGGCTGGCCGTTCTTGGGGTCACGCCGGTCGAGGAAATGCGATGAACGATCCCGACCTGACCGACTACAAGCGTCCGAAGGGCATGGATCCCGGGACGAAGCTGCTGGCCCTGTTCGCCGGTGGCATCGGGGCCCTGCTGGTAGTCGTGGTCGGCGGCTGGTCTTTGGTCGGGCACCACGAGACCGGCATCCCGATCGTCGATGCTCCTGCAGGCCCGGTGCGGATCAAGCCGATCGATCCGGGCGGGATGCAGCTGAGCGGCGTGCAGAACCTCACCCAGAGCAACGGCTCGGCGGCTTCGGGACTGGCACCCGGCCCGGAAACCGCGCAACCGCAGGCCCTGCAGGCTCAGGTCGATGCCGCGCGACAGGCTGATGCGGCTCCCGCACCGGCCGTCGCTCCAGCCAAGGCGCCTGCCATCCAGGCTGCACCGCCATCTGACACGGCATCACCCGCGGCATCGGCGTCTGCGGAGCCGGCTGTTGCGGCACCATCGGAAGGCAAGTCGGCCACTGCGCCGGATGCGGCGGCGGCACCAGCTGGCAGCGATGCCGAAGATCAGGAGCCCGTGGCACCAACCCCGGCCGAGCGTCCTGCGGCACCACCGCCACAACACGGCATGGCCGTGCAACTCGCCGCCGTAGAAACCCAGGCGGCAGCCCAGTCGGAATGGGCCAGGTTGTCGCGTCGGGCGCCGAGCCTGTTCGCGCATCGTACACCAGTCATCATACCGTTCAGCCATGGCGGGAAGAACTTCTTCCGCCTGCGCACCGCCGGGTTCGGCACTGCCACGGAGGCGACGTCATTCTGCAGCCATGCCAAGGCGCTCGGCATCGCCTGCACCCTGGCCGACTTCTGACATGACGCCGGAGACGAGAGCGGCAATCGTCGGGTTGGCTGGAACGGCGCTGAGTCCCGACGAGAGCGCGCTTTTATCCCGCCATCCGCCGATCGGCGTTATTCTGTTCAAGCGCAACATCATCGACAAGGTACAAGTCGTTGGACTTGCGGCTTCGATAAGGCGTGTCGTCCCTGATGCGTTGCTGATGGTGGATCAGGAAGGCGGCCGCGTGGCCCGGCTTCGTCCGCCCGAATGGCGTGAGCATCCGCCGGCGGCGGCGATCGGCCTGCTGTATCGGCGTGATCGGACCGCAGGGATCCGCGCGGCATTCCTGACCGGCGCGTTGATCGGGCACGACTGCGCCGGAACAGGCTTCGACGTAGTCTGCGCACCGGTGCTCGATCTCGTGGTTCCGGGTGCCAGTGCAGTGATCGGCGACCGTGCCTACTCGGACAAGCCGATGGAGGTGGCGGGACTTGCGGGCGCTATGGCGAGCGGCCTGCTCGCCGCGGGCGTCCAGCCTGTCGGCAAGCACGCACCAGGGCATGGCCGGGGTATGCTCGACAGCCATCTCGCACTGCCCGAACTGGACGATGTCGACGAGGCCGACCTGGTCCCGTTCCGCGAACTGTCCTGGCTGCCCTGGATGATGACGGCCCATATCCGCTACCGGCAGGTCGATCCGGTGCATCCGGCGACGCTGTCCCGGAGCGTGATCCAGGATGTCATTCGTGGCCGGATCGGGTTCGACAACCTGCTGGTTTCGGACGATCTCGCGATGCATGCGGTGTCCGGCGATCCGGGAGGCGTGGCCCAGGCCAGCCTGCGGGCCGGCTGCGACATCGCACTTCATTGCTCGGGCGTATTCGATGAAACGCGTGGCGTGCTGGAGACCGTCTCGGGCCCGAGCCAGGCTGCCTTGAAGCGTCTCGCCGCAGCCCGGAAGATGGCGTCCGACTATCGCGTGGAGCTGGACCCGGATCTGCTCGCATCGGAGCGAGAGCGTCTGCTCGCATGAGCGAGGCGTCCTCGCCCGCGGCACCGAGCCAGGCGCCGCTGCTGCAACTGGACGGGTTCGAGGGCCCTCTGGACCTGCTGCTGGAACTAGCCCGGAACCAGAAGGTCGACCTCGCCGGTATCTCGATCCTGCAGCTGGTCGAGCAGTACCTGGCAGTGGTGGACGAGATGCGACTGGTCCGGCTCGAGCTGGCCGCCGACTGGCTGGTCATGGCCGCATGGCTCACCTGGCTGAAGTCGCGGCTGCTGCTGCCCGAGGACCAGGTCGCGACCGAGGAGGCCGAGGAGGCAGCCTCGGTGCTGCAGGCCCGGCTGCTCGAGCTGGCGCGGATCGGTGAGGCTGCCGCGTGGCTGCAGGCGAGACCACAGCTCGGCCGCGACGTTTTCCGCCGTGGCGCTTTCGAAAACCTGCTCGAGATCGATCGCAGCGGCCTGTCGCTGGATCTCGGCCAACTGCTCGGCGCCTACCTGGCTGCATGCAGGCGCACCGCGCGGCGACATGTGTATCGGCCGAAGCCGACCAGCTTCTGGACCGTGCAGGATGCGTTGGCCCGGCTGCAGAGGCTGCTCGGAGGCTATGCGACCGGCTGGATCGCGCTGGAACGGTTCCTGCCGGAGGTCGAAGCCGGGCAGGGCCCGAGGCAGCTCCGCGCGGCCACGGCCGGCACGCTCCTGGCCGGGCTGGAGCTGGCCCGCAACGGCGAGCTAGAGCTTCGTCAGGACGAGCAATTCGGGGCGGTGCTGTTCCGTCGTGTCGAGGCTGTCGCATGATGCCGGACGATATCGAGCCGCTGGATTCAGGCTTCACCCTCGCCTGCCGCCTGGTGGAGGCCTTCGTGTTCGCATCCGCCGAGCCGGTCAGCGAGAAGGCGCTCGGCGAATTGCTGGTCACCCAGGGGGTATCGGCCGGGATCGAAGGCGTGGTGCCGGTGATCGAGCAGGTGCGTTCGAGCTGCAAGGGGCGCGGCGTGACGCTGGTGCCGGTAGCGGGTGGCTGGCAGTTCCGGACCGCGCCGGACCTGGCTTCGCGTCTTACCAAGGTCATCGAGCGACCGCGCCGCCTGCCGCGGTCGGCGATGGAGACGCTGGCGATCGTGGCCTACCATCAGCCGTGCACGCGGGCCGAGATCGAGACGATCCGCGGAGTCTCGCTCAGCCAGCAGACCTTCGACCTGCTGATGGAGGCATCGCTGATCGTCCCGGTCGGACGCAAGGAGGTGCCCGGCAGGCCTTCGTTGTGGGGTACGTCTACGGAGTTTCTGAGCCGCTTCGGCCTGAAGGCGATAGGCGACCTGCCGCGACGCGAGGAATTGCTGACCGAACTGCCGGTGCTCGACGCCACCGGAAATCCGCCGGATAGCTGACCGGACAGGGCCGTGTTAGGGAGTGAGCACTCACTGACGTCGTGGAATAGATGTTCGATTTTGCCTGGTCCGAGCTCGCACTGATCGGCGTCGTCGGGCTGCTGTTCATCGGGCCCAAGGACATGCCGGTGGCGATCCGGACTGTCACCAACCTGCTCAAGAAGGGCCGCAAGCTGGCCGGCGAGTTCCAGACCCATGTCGACGACATGGTGCGCGAAGCCGATTTCGGCGAGGCGCGCGATCAGCTCCGGCAGCTGAAATCGTTCAACGTGCGCGGCCAGATCATGAAGGCACTGGACTCGGACGGCTCGATCAAGCGTACGCTCGAGCAACGGCCGCTGGCGGACATGAATACTGCCCCACGTTTCGCGCCGCCAACCGAATCGCTTCCAGTAGGAGACGCGTCGGCTGGGTCAAGCCTGCTGTCTCGGGAAAGCGTGCGCCCGATGCTCGGCACCCCAGCTGGGGACCGGTCCTGGGCGACGGTGGACAGCTTTACCGGACCCGAGGATGAAACCCTGATCGCCGCCGATCCGGCGCCGTCGATCGTGCCGCCGCCGGTAGCACGGCGCCTGCGGGCCGAGCGGGCACAGCCGCATCCGCCGAGCTTCCTGCCACCGCGGGCAGTCCATTCGCAGGCAGTGCGGCTCGACCGCACCACCAGGACAGGAGTGCCTCTTTGATGGATGATCCCATCAAGGATCAGGCGATGCCTCTGCTCGAGCATCTGGTCGAGCTGCGCAAGCGGCTACTCTGGTCGGCCGTCGCCTTCGCCCTGGCATTCCTGCTCTGCTACCATTTCTCGCAGCGGATATACCTCTTCCTGGCGCAACCCCTGGCTCATATCATGCGCCAGAAGGGTGAACAGCCACATCTCATATATACAGCGCTTTACGAGGCGTTCTTCACCTATATCAAGGTGGCATTCTTCGGCGCATCTTTCCTTTCGTTTCCGGTGGTTGCGACCCAGGCTTACATGTTCGTGGCTCCCGGGCTCTACCGAAGCGAGAAACGTGCGTTCCTGCCGTTCCTGATCGCCACCCCGATCCTGTTCTTTGCCGGGGCCGCACTGGCATATTATTTCGTATTTCCATTCGCCTGGAGCTTCTTCCTAAGTTTTCAGACGAGCTCCGGGAACGATCAGCAGCTGCAGATCCAGCTTCAGGCGAAGGTGAGCGAATACCTGGCGTTGGTAATGAAGCTGATCATGGCGTTCGGCATCGCGTTCGAGCTCCCGGTCGTGCTCACGCTGTGCGCAAAGGTCGGACTGGTGAACTCCGCCGGCCTGAAGAAGGTCAGGCGCTACGCCTATGTCGGCGCCTTCATCGCGGCGGCGATCCTGACCCCGCCGGACGTTATCACCCAGACCGGCCTCGCGGTGCCGCTGATCGCGCTCTACGAGATTTCGATCATTACGGCGCGGCTGGTCGAACCCAAGCCGGTCGTCGACGAGGAAACCTGATGCACGATCTGCGTGCCTTGCGAGCCGATCCCGCAGGCTTCGACACGGCCCTGGCCCGGCGCGGCATCGCGCCGGTCGCGGCTGCGGTCCTGGCACGCGACGAGGTCAGGCGCCGGGCGCTGACCGACTTGCAGGAGCTGCAGTCACGTCGGAATGCGCTGTCCAAGCAGGCCGGACAGGCCCGGCGTGACGGCACCGATTCCAGCGCCCTGGACGCCGAGTCAGTATCGCTCAAGGGCGAGATGGATCGCCTGCAGCAGGAAGCCGCGGCTGAGGATGCGGCTGTCCGGGTGGCACTTGCCGAATTGCCGAACCGCCTCGACGAGGAGGTACCGGACGGACGTGACGAAGCCGACAACGTCGTCGTGCATGAGCGCGGCCTTCGCCGGAATTTCGAGTTCACGCCGAAGCAGCATTACGAGTTGGGCGAGGCGCTCGGGCTGATGGATTTCGCCGCGGCGTCCAAGCTGTCCGGCAGCCGGTTCGTGGTGCTGCGCGGCGCATTGGCGCGGCTGGAGCGGGCACTTGGCCAGTTCATGCTCGACCTGCATACGGAGGAGCATGGCTACGTCGAGCACGCCGTGCCGCTGCTGGTGAACGAGGCGGCAATGTACGGTACCGACAAGCTGCCCAAGTTTGCCGACCAGTCCTTCTGCACCACCGACGGACGCTGGCTGATCCCGACCGCCGAGGTTCCGCTGACCAGCCTGGTCGCCGACGAGATCCTTGCTGCGGGCAGCCTGCCGATCCGGGTCACCGCCCTGTCGGCATGCTTCCGCAGCGAGGCCGGTGCTGCCGGGCGCGACACGCGCGGCATGCTGCGCCAGCACCAGTTCATGAAAGTCGAACTGGTCTCGGTGGTGGAACCCGACCACAGCGACGCCGAGCACGAGCGCATGACCCGGGCCGCCGAGACGGTGCTCGAGCGCCTCGATCTCCCATATCGCCGCATGCTGCTCTGTGCAGGCGATACAGGCTTCGGTGCGGCACGTACGTATGATCTCGAAGCTTGGCTGCCGGGGCAACAAGCCTGGCGCGAAGTGAGCTCCTGCTCCAACACGCGTGATTTCCAGGCGCGGCGGATGAACGCGCGCTGGCGACCGGGAGCCAGTGGGCCGGCCGAGTTCGTGCACACGCTGAACGGCTCCGGTATCGCGGTCGGCCGGGCGATGATCGCGGTAATGGAGAACTACCAGCGCGCGGACGGCCGGATCGATGTTCCGGTGGCGCTTCAACCCTATCTCGGGGGCGCGAGCATCATCGGGGCTTAATGCTCGCCAAGGTTGGTAGCGCGATCGTGATGCACGCATTAGTATCACGAGATGCACGATCGCTGCGTTGCCCGATTTTCTAGGCGCCGAGTTTCGGGCGGAAACCAGCCGTGCTGACCCGGCTAATCGACTCTCTCGAGACGATCCGCACGGTATCTCACCTCTACCGTGTCCTGTTGCAGCGACCTCCGGATGGTCCGGGACTGGCACATAACGCCGGTCTGCTGGACGCTGGGGTCGAGGCATCCGAACTCATCGGCGCGATGCTCGCTTCCGGCGAGGCGCAGCATCTCTGGGCCGGGCAGGGCACGGTCGACATCGCCAGGTCGATCTGGGACTGCGGTCAGCCCAGTCTGCGCGGTTTCGCACGCCGTCGGGACGCGCGGTGTTTCGCGAAGGTCTGGAACGAGGCCTCCGGCATCGTGCAGTTCATCATCGAAGCTGTGCAGAGCGACCGGGCACGGTCCGTCCCGATCCTTCCGCTGCTGTTCCCGAACGGTATCGACCCCGACGACCGGGCCGACACGCCCGCCTGGGCCTATCCGCTGTGGGCCGAGGAGAGCGAGCGCGCGATCGAGGCCGGGTTGGCGTCCCTGCTGCCGAGGCTGCTCAGGTCCCGCAAGCGGATCGACCTCGTGCTCGAACTCGATCCGGGCGGCACGACCCCCGACCTGGTCGCCACGATCAATAGTCTGCGTGCGCAGGTCTACCCGCATTGGCGGCTTCTGCTCTCGGGAAGCCCCGCTCCGGGCCAGGGTGTTCCCGTCGACCCGAGGATCGTTCGGAGCGATGAGCGTTCCGTCGGGGATCTGGCGGACTGGATCGGCTGGCTCCGGCCCGGCGATACCTTGGCGCCGACGGCGTTGGCACTGTTCGCACTGACGATCCGGAAACGGCACGGTGCGGTTGCGATCTATTGCGACGAGGATTGCCGGCAACCGGACGGGCTGCAGCCGAGGCCGGTCCTGAAGGCGGGCTGGGATCCGGACGCGGCCGAACGGATCGACGTCATGGGCGCACTGGCCTTGTATCGAGCCAGCCACCTTTATCGCGAGCCACGTACCCCCTTCGATGCAGGCGGCCCGATCGCACGGTGCCGAATCGCTACGCGTGACGCACGTGACCGGCAGGTGGTGCATCTCCCGGCAATCCTGTGCCACCGGATCGAAACGCCGGCCGCGACACTGCCGGTGGCGCCGCGTGATCCGGACAGGCCGCGCCCCACCGTGTCGGTGGTCATCGCCACGCGCGATCTCGCGTCCCGTCTCGCATGCTGCGTGAACTCACTGAGGCGTTGCACCGACTACCCGAACGTCCAGATTGTTCTGGTCGACAACGGTAGCAGCGAACCCGACGCGATCGCCTTGCTGGATCGGCTAGCCGGGGAAGCGGGCTGCCTGTTGCTCCGCAGGCCCGGGGCGTTCAACTGGTCGGCCCTGAATAACGAGGGCGTCCGGGCATCGTCGGGTGACATTGTCGTCCTGCTCAACAACGATGTCGAATGTATCGAGCCGGGCTGGCTGGACGCCATGGTATTCGCCTGCCTGCAGCCGCAAGTCGGCGTGGTAGGAGCGCTGCTGCTGTTCCCGCGCGGCGAGGTGCAGCACGCCGGTATCGTCATCGGCCCCGGCCCGGTCGCGGCCCATGCCTGGAGCACCGGGCATGGGCATCACGCCGACCGGCAGAATTTCTCGGCCGTGACGGGGGCGTGCATGGCATTCAGGCGGTCGGTATTCGACGGTCTGAATGGGCTGAATGCCGCGCAGCTTCCGGTCACCTGGAACGACGTCGACTTCTGCCTTCGCGCTCGTGAGGCCGGCCTGCGTGTCGTTCTGGCGCGACAGGCGGTACTGGTCCACGACGAAGGTTCGACACGCACTCCCGACTCGGCACCGGAGAACCTGCCGCAACTGCTGCGCACCAGCGCCTACATCGCGACCAGGCACCGGCACGCGTTGACGGCCGATCCCTTTCTTAATCCCAACCTGACCGTCAAAAGTGGCGGCAGGCTCCTCGACCCATCGGCACCCCAACAGATCTGGCCGATCCTGCAACGGGGCGGCCGGTAACGGATCATCCGGTGCAATTGACGGTCCGGGCGACACATGGTTTCTGCGCGATCCACAGCATGAGGCACAAATGGGACAGGCATCCGCGGTCTGGATCGATGTAGAGGACCTGTTCCACTACGTCGGCCACAATGCCCGGCTCAGCGGTATCCAGCGCCTGACCTACGAACTCTATGCAGCGCTCGAACAGCAGTCGGCCAGCGGCCGGCAGATCGGTTTCGTACGGATCGATCCCCGGACCGACGAGTTCGTGACCGTTACCTGGGAACAGGTGCACGGCCTCTGCCATGGACTGACCACCTCACATGTCAAACCGGATCTGGAACCGACCGAAGCGCCGCACGGCCGGTTTTTTCGCAAGATCGCGAACAGAGTGCAGGCCCGTCTGCCTGGCCCGGCACAGGAGCAATTCGCACATTTCTGCCGGTTGCAGGTCGCCGCTCTCAACTCGCTTTGCGAGCTTGGCCGCCAGAGCGTCCGGCGCAGGGGCCGCCGTCAGCCGCAATTGCCGGAGTACCGGATGCCGCCGGCGGTCGCAGGATCACCGGCGTCGGTGCAGACGGCCATCGTACGGCCCGATGGCGATGGTCGACTGCTCCACGAGGTGGCACGGTCCGGCGACTGGCTGCTGTCGCTCGGCGCCTCGTGGCATCGGGTCGATTATGGCCGGCTGCTGCACCGGACGCGGATAGAAACAGGCGTCAAGACGGGATTGCTTCTCTACGATCTGATCCCGATCCGGCGGCCGGAATGGTGTCACCATACGTTGGTCGAAACATTCGAGCGCTGGTTCGAAGGCGTGCTGCCATCTGTCGATGCGATGTTCGCGATCTCCCAGGCCACCGCCGACGATGCGATGCGGTTGCTCGGTCAGCGAGGCAGGGGAGGCTTCGGCCCGATCCGGACGATCCCGGTCGGTACCGGGTTTCCGGCCTCGGTGGCCGCGGTCCAGGACGAGGTGGCGCGGGTATCCGCGCGTGCGCTACCGGCGCCAGGCAGCTACGTGCTGATCGTTTCGACGATCGAGGCGCGCAAGAACCATGCGCTGATGTTCCAGGTCTGGCGGAAATTGGCGCGGGACCTGCCGCCGAACGAGGTCCCCACGCTGGTGTTCGCGGGCCGGATCGGCTGGCTGGTATCCGACCTGATGCTGCAGATCGCCAACACGAACTATGTCGACGGCAAGCTCCTGGTGATCGAGGACCCTTCGGACGCGGTGCTGATGCGCCTCTACGAAGGGTGCCTGTTCACCGTGATGCCGTCCTTCTTCGAAGGTTGGGGCTTGCCGGTAACCGAAAGCATGGCGGCGGGCAAGCCGTGCGTGGTGTCCAACGTGACGTCCCTGCCGGAAGCCGGTGCCGGCCTGGTGCGGATGTTCGATCCCTACGACTTCAACGATGCCTACCGTGTCATCTAC
Organism: Lichenicola cladoniae; assembly: GCF_013201075.1. Lineage (NCBI taxonomy): Bacteria > Pseudomonadati > Pseudomonadota > Alphaproteobacteria > Acetobacterales > Acetobacteraceae > Lichenicola > Lichenicola cladoniae. Next base: position 2,199,993 of record NZ_CP053708.1, read on the forward strand.
GAAACCGTCCGGGACCGCGACGGACTGGCTCTCTGGGAACAGGAGGTTCGCCGCTCGTTCCGGCCGGTGGCCTGGGCGACGTCGGCCGATGTTCTTCTCAACGGGCTGGATATGCATGACAGCGATCGGGATGAAGCGTCCTTATCCCGTGTCGGGACCGTTGTGCCGTCCCTGGTGACCCATGGTTAAAATGGCGATGATCCCCCCTGGCGGCGACCTGCCGAAAATCTGGTTCGACGTCGAGGACCTGTTCCACTTCGCGCTTCGCAACGCGCGCCCGACCGGCATCCAGCGTGTCTGTTTCGAGATCTATCAGGCGGCAATGGCCGATCCGGCAATTGCCGACCGGGTCGGCTTCCTGCGCCACTCGACCACCGAGCGCGGCTTCGTGGAGGCGGACTGGTACGAACTGGAGGCACAGTTTCGTCGGGTCACCGAGCGCCTGGGACCGTCGGAACCTGCGCGGGTCAGGCCGGAGAACCCCCGGCGACACTTACCGCAGGAATCAGTGGAGGCTGCGCCGGAGCCGGTGTCGGCAGCGGCTCCGGAAGCGGTCATGTCGCAGCCAGTTGCAACTTGGCGTCAGAGACGCTCGGTCAGGCTGCTCAAGCGCGTGTTCGGCTTGTTCCCGGAACGCCTGGTCCGTCCGGCCATCCTGTTCACCGTCATGCAGGGGCAGGCGGGCATCGCCGTGTCGAAAGCCGCCGGGCTGACCGTCACAGTGCTCGTTCGACGCAGCGCCGGCGTCCGCGCGCGTATTCTAGGCCGGTTGAAGGCGATCGTGCCGCGGCCGAGAGTGCCGGCCGTGCTGCTACAGGCGCTCCGGCCCCGGTCCATGGTCGCGCCGATCGATCAGCCTGTCGAGCAGAAGGCGCCGCGCCGGCTTGCCGACATCGTCAGGCGAGGCGACATCCTGGCAGTGCTCGGGTCACCCTGGTTCGAACTCGATTACGCCGAACTCGCGGGGCATGTCTGTGGTCGGCTCGGCATGCGCGTCGCAGTGCTGTTGTACGACGTGATCCCGGTGGAGCGGCCGGAATGGGCCGATCGCGGCACCACGCGAGTCTACCGTGACTGGTATACGACCGTGTTGCCATTGGCGGACGTTGTCTTTGCAATCTCGCGGGCCACGGCCACGGATGTCACCCGGTGGTGCAAGCGCGACGGCATCACCTTGCGCAATCCGGTGCGCGAACTGCAGCTCGGCACCGGGTTTGGCGACAGCCGGCCCGACCAGGTTCCGGCGCCGATCCCGGCACCGTTGCTGACCGTGCTCGAAGGGCGCCCGTATGTCCTGTTCGTCTCCACGATCGAGGCGCGCAAGAACCATATGCTGCTGTTCCGGGTATGGCGCCGGCTGATGGAGGAGATGGCGCCCGGCACGCTTCCGGACCTGGTGTTCGCGGGCCGGGTCGGCTGGATGGTGTCCGACCTGATGAACCAGATCGAGAACAGCAGCAACCTGAACGGCCGGCTGCACATCGTCGAAGGCCTGGACGATCACGAGCTGAAATCCGTCTATGGCGGGTGCCTGTTCACCGTATTCCCGTCGTTCTACGAAGGCTGGGGATTGCCGGTCAGCGAGAGCCTGTCGATGGGCAGGCCCTGCATCAGTTCGAACTCGACCTCGCTGCCGGAGGCCGGCGGAACCCTTGCCCGTTATTTCGACCCGACCGACCTGAACGATGCGTGCCGGGTGATCCGCGCGACCATCGAGGACAGGGCCGGGCTCTCCGAGTGGGAGGACGAGATCACCCGCAGCTTCCAGCCGATCGCCTGGCACGCAACCGCCTCGGCCGTGGTGGCGATACTGGACGAGGCGGCCTGATCCGGCCCGCGGCAACGTCCAACCGAGCGTTGCCGGCCGGACCCGGATCGAGTGCGGAACGCTTCAGGCGGGATCGCCGCGTCCGGTGAGGTCCTCGATGAATTGCCACGCAACCCGGCCGGAGCGGGCGCCGCGGCCGACCGACCAGGCGTTGGCCTCGGCATGCAGGCGCTCCGGGTCGATCGCCAGGCCGCGATCGGCCGCATAGCCGTCCACCATGGCGAAATAGGTCGGCTGGTCGACGTTGTGGAAGCCGATCCAGAGGCCGAACCGGTCCGACAGGGAAATCTTTTCCTCTGCTGCTTCCGACGGGTTGATCGCCGTCGCCTGCTCGTTCTCGATCATGTCGCGCGGCATCAGGTGGCGACGGTTACTGGTGGCATAAAATAAAACATTTGCCGGACGGCCGCGGATCCCGCCATCCAGCACCGACTTCAGTGCCTTGTAGTCGGCATCCTCGCGCTCGAACGACAGGTCGTCGCAGAACAGCAGGAACCGGCGGTCCTGGGTGCGCAGCAGGTCGAGCAGCGCCGGCAGGCTGGTGAGGTCGTCGCGCTGGATCTCGACCAGGACCAGGCGGCGGGCCGGGGGCGTGTCGTCCGGAAGCCCGGCATTGGCCGCCTCGTGCACCGCCTTCACCAGCGATGATTTTCCGGTGCCGCGTGCGCCCCACAGCATGGCGTTGTTCGCCGGCAGTCCTGCTGCGAAGCGCTCCGTGTTGTCGACCAGCAGCCGGCGCTGGCGGTCGATGCCCTTCAGCAGGTGCAGTGCCACGCGGGAGACAAGTGCAACCGGTTCCAGCCTGCCGTCACGCGGTGCCCAGACGAAGGCATCCGCATGGTCCATCGAGTGCACGACCGGCGGCGTCGGGCTGAGCCGTTCGAGGGCCTCGGCGATCCGGGTAAGCATCGGCAGCAACGACTGATCCATGAGGCGCGGTTTCCTTGACGAATGGGCCGCGAAACCTATGGTCCGGGCCAAGCGACCGCAACACGCGTCTCCGCAAACCCTGCTGTCCGGAAATCCTGCCCCATGAACTTCCTGATTTCGCCTGCCTATGCCCAGGATGCCGCCTCGAGTGCCGGGCCGCTCGGAAACCTCGGCGGGATCGTGCAGATCCTGCCGTTCGTCCTGGTCTTCATCGTGTTCTATTTCCTGCTGATGCGTCCCCAGCAGCAGCGCCAGAAGCAGCTCAAGGCGACCGTGGCCGCGCTGAAGCGTGGCGACCGGGTGGTGACGGCGGGCGGTATCATCGGCGTCGTGCAGAAGGCCCGGGAAGGTACGTCCGAGATCGAGGTCGAGATCGCGGCGGGCGTCAGGGTCATGGTGCTGCGCGACACCATCAGCTCGGTGATGGGCGATGCTCCGCCGGCCGCGAACGATTCGGTGGCGGAAAAGCGGGTCGTGAAGAGCTAGGCCACAAGCCGGCGAACGAATGGGGCTGCCGCGATGCGGCAGCCCCGGTCAGGTTCAGGCCGACTTGAACTGTGCGTCCGCGAACTCGTAGTTCGCCAGCTTGTCCAGGAAGTTGGTGACGTAGTCGGGACGGCGGTTCTGGAAGTCGACGTAGTAGGAATGCTCCCACACATCGAGACCGAGCAGCGGCTTGCCTGCATCCTCGGCGAGCGGGTTGGACCCGTTCGGTGTCTTGGTCACCTTCAGCTTGCCGTCGGTGCCGAGCACGAGCCAGGCCCAGCCGGAGCCGAACTGCGTGGTCGCAGCGGTCTTGAACTGCTCCTTGAAGGTTTCGACGCTGCCGAAATCCTGGGTGATCTTGCTCTCGAGGCTGGTCGGGATGGTGCCGCCGGTGGGTGACAGGGACTGCCAGAACAGGATGTGATTGTAATGCTGGCCGGCATTGTTGAAGACCGGTGCCAGGTCCGCCTTGCCGTGCGCGAACTTGACGATGTCCTCGAGCGACTTGCCCTGGAGCGCCTCGTTCTTCTCGACGAAGCCGTTCAGCGCGGTAACGTAGGCCTGGTGATGCTTGTCATGATGCAGCTCAAGGGTCTGCTGGCTCATGCCGCGGGCGGCTAGGGCGTTGTGCTGGTAGGGCAGTGCCGGTAGTTCGAAGGCCATGACCATGTTCTCCTCGGTTGTGCGGCGACGCGACCCGCCTGATTTGCGGGTCATGGGCCGCAAGGACGTGCTGGAGAGCTATGAGCCGGCACCCTCACAGTCAAGCCGATGAGCGATCAGAACCGATGACCATCGAGCCCGCCCCGACGCCTGAAACGTGCCTGGCGATCGCCAGGCGTTCCGATCCCGACCGGTTCCTGACGGCCCTGTTTGCGCCGCCCGGTGGGCGGGATGCCGTGTGCGTGTTGATCGCCTTCAATCACGAGCTGGTTCGTGCGGTCGAGATGCCATCCGCCCAGTCGGGAGCAGGGCCGATCGCCACGCTGATCAGGCTGCAATGGTGGCGCGAAGTGGTGGAAGGCAGCCGCGGCGACTGGCGGCACCACGAGGTCGCCGAGCCGCTGCACCGGCTGATCGACAGCGGCGCGTTGTCGTCGACGACGCTGCTCCGGCTGATCGATGCCCGGGAAAGCGATGCCGAAGGGTTGTCGGACCTGGAAGCTTGGCGCGTGTCATTGCTGAACGGCGCCGGAGCCTTGCAGCAGGCGATCGGCGAGGCGCTGCATGTGGATCCGGCGCTGAGCGATCGGCTATCCGAAGTCGGCGCCGCGTATGCAATCGGTGCCCTGGCTCGCCACCTCGCCGAGATGCTGCGTGTCGGACGATGCACGCTGCCGGACGATCTGCTGGCAGTCGCCGGCACCACCCGCGAGGCGCTGCTCCTGGACCCCGGGCCGGACCTGCTGGCACGGTTGCGGCCGGTGCTGGTGCAGGAAGGCATCGGGTTTCTCGGCCGGGCCGGCAGATTTCACCTGCCGCGCGACCGGATCGCCGCGGCGCTGCCGCTGGTGCTGGCAGCCCGCGATCTTGGACGGGCCGCGACATCTTCCACTCAGGTCCAGCGTTCGGGGCAACGTGGCATTGGCGATCGGGTCGCCGTGCTCGCGTCATACGCCACCGGTCGCGCAGGCCGCCCTTCCTTAGTTCCGGAGCTGAACCGATGAGCAACGATTTCGTCCTGGGCAACGGCGTGGCCGTGGTCACCGGAGGCGCCTCGGGCATTGGGCGTGCTGCCTGCCTGCGCTTCGCGTCGATGGGCCATCCGGTGGTGATCGCCGACCTTGCCGGGGCCGCGCTGGACCAGGCGGTCAGGGACGTTGCCGCGGTCTCGCAGCTCGGACCGGACGCTGTATCGGGGATCGCCACGGACGTCGCGTCGCGGGACGCGATGCAGGCACTGGCATCGGCAGCGCGCGGGCGTTTCGGCCGCATCGCCATGCTGATGGCCAATGCCGGCGTGCAGCCCGGTAGCGACCTGCTCGGCCCGGTCGCCGACTGGTCGCGGGTGCTCGATGTCAACCTGCACGGGGTGATCAACACGGTGCAGGCGTTCCTGCCCGGGATGATCGCCGAAGGCGGGCCGGCACGGGTGGTCGTCACCGGATCGAAACAGGGGATCACCACACCACCGGGCGATCCGGCCTACAACGTGGCCAAGGCCGGGGTGAAGGCCTTCGCGGAGGCGGTGCAGCATGATCTGCGCAACCGGGCCGGCTGTGAAATCACCGCTCACCTGCTGATCCCCGGGTTCGTGTTCACCGGGCTCACCGCGCGCGGCCGGATCGACAAGCCGGACGCTGCCTGGACGCCGGAGCAGACCGTCGACTTCATGATGGACCGGCTCGAGGCGGGCGACTTCTACATCCTGTGCCCGGACAACGACGTCCCGCGTGCTCTCGACGAGCTTCGGATCCGGTGGGCGGCCGGCGACATCGTCGAGAACCGGCCGCCACTCTCACGCTGGCATCCGGATCACGCGGCTGCGTTCGCGGCCTTCCTGCGCGCCGGCGGTCAGTAGCGTCGGCTCGAGGATACGGACCCCTCGACGCTCGTCGGACCTTCGCCGGGAGCGCCCCTGGGGCAGGCGGCTAGACTGAGCGGAGAAGATGGGGGGCGGCGGCGATCGATACCTCCGCGGACACCGTCGATGCGGTTCGGTAACTGCGGCGGAACGAGATCGCCCACCCGATGAAGTAGCCGGCGGTGGCACCCGAGATCGATCGGCTGAACAGGCTCAGCTGATCCCTTTCGTGTGGATGCAGGGCGCCGTAGGTCGCAACGCCGTACTGAAGGGTGAACAGCAGCACGTTGCGGATCAGAGGCACCATGCTGCCCTTGCGAACGATCCGGCGGGAGACCGGATCGATACCGAACAGGCGCGGACCGGTGAGAAGTCCGAGCGGTAGGAGGAGCGCGGCGCCCGCGAGCCAGGCGATGAACGGCCAGGCACCGGCAGAGCGGCCCGTCAGCAGAACAGCCAGTCCCATCAACAGGAACACCGCCGGCACACTCAAGACCCGCCACACCGGCATGGATCGTGAGGTCTGAGACTGGATGCCCTGCCAGATCAGATAGGCGAACAGGATGAAGACCCACGGCGGGGTGTGGGACAGGATGTGAAACGCGAACTGCATGTCGTCTCCAAGGCTGGTGGGAACGGATCCAACCTGGTTCGGTGCGGTCCTGATGGGCAAAGCGGTTTGCGCGAACGGCGTACGGTTTTCGCGATCCGCTGCTACGATCGCTTCACGAAGCGTAAAATGCGGAGGGATCGCGTGACGATGCGTGGACCGGCCATCGACCAGGGCCCGACACTCGTTCGGCGGGGCGGGCCTCTATGGATCAGGGCGTCGCTTCGTCGGCTGGTGCTGATCCTTGGCGCGGTGGTGTTCCTGACCGTCCTGGCGCCATGGGATACGAATCATCTCGGGGTCGGGCGGCGTGCGTTGCAGTTCCTGTTGTGCACCCTCTCAAGGGAAGTCAGTGTCGTGCTAATCGGCCTCGCCTTGCGCCGGAAATACGGGGACCTGTTTTACGGCCGGTCTGCATGGCGGATGCTGCTGGTCCTGGTGATCAGCTCGTTGCCGGCCAGTCTCGGCATGCTGGCGGCGATCGGTGCTGTCAGTGGGCGATGGCCGCCTTTCTTCCAACTCTACATGCAGTCGCTACCGCTGGGGCTGGTGATCGCGTTCGCGCGCCGCGGGGTCGTGAGCGGATAGGTTTCGTCATCCGGCTCGTTGGCAGCGCCGCCGATACCGCCACCTGAACCCGGACCGGCAGCGGTCGGGACGTCGTCCTTCCTGTTACGGCATGCGCCGGACCTGGCCGGAAACCGATTGCTGGCACTGCAGGCGGAAGACCATTACCTGCGCGTCCATACCGATGGAGGTGCCGTTCTGGTGCTGATGCGCCTGCGCGACGCGATCGCATCGCTTGGAGACAGCACCGGCTGGCAACCGCACCGCTCGTTCTGGGTGGCGAGCGATGCCGCCACCCGGGCCCAGCGTCGTGGTCAGGGGTGGCAGCTGGTGCTGGAGAACGGGCTGGTGGTGCCGGTCAGCCGGAACGCGGTTCCGTCGATGCGCGCGAGCGGATCCGTATCTCAGCCTTTCGCCAGCGCCTCGGTGACCGGCAGCACGGAAGAGTAGTCGTCCTTCGCGTGATGCTGCTTGGTCAACGCCAGCAGTTGGGTGGCCGCGGCAATGGTCGGCAGCGGCACCGAATGGACGGCGCCATCGGCCAGCAGCAGGCCCATGTCCTTGTGCATCAGCGCGGTCGGGAATTGCGGGCTGATGTTGCCGCTGCTGGCGGCCTTCAGCTTGCGCTTGTGGTGCGGCGAAATCACCGCGAGACCATCGAGCGCGCCAAGGAGCATCTCGCGATCGAGACCGGCGACGAGGCCATAGCCGACCGCTTCCGCAAGTGCCGTCATGCTGGCACCCATGATGCCGTTCACGACCAGCTTGAGGACGGATCCCTGGCCGGCGGCGCCGGCATGGACGGTCATCTTGCCGATCGCGTCGAGGATCGGGCGCGCCCGCTCGACGTCGGCTGCCTCGCCGCCGACCAGCACCACCAGGGCGCCGGCTTCGGCCTCCGGCGTGCTGCCGGACACCGGCGCATCCAGTACGGCGACGCCGCGATCGATGCCGGCCTTGGCCAGGCGGCGCGAGGCATCGGGAGACACCGAGCTGGTGTTGATCAGCAGCCCGCCGGTGCGCATTCCGGCCAGTATGCCATGCTCGCCATACGAGGAGGCATCCAGCGCGGCGTCGTTCGGCACCGATATCATGACGATGTCGGAGGCTTCCGCGAGAGCACGAGGCGAACCGAGCAATCTGGCTCCGTCGGACGCAGTCTCGCTCTTGGCCGACGGCGTGTAGGCAACGACCTCATAGCCTGCATCGCGAATATGCTGTGCCATGCGCGACGCCATCGCGCCGTAGCCGACGAAGCCGACAATCTGTTTCTGTTCCGGCATGTCCGATAAGTCCTTGAGGTTCAGGCTCTTTTACGTTTACGCGCCGGCTCGGGAGCCGGAAGGATCGGCGCCAGGAACCGGCCGGTATGGCTGTCCTTGGCAGCGGCGATATCCTCTGGCGTACCCACCGCGACGATGCGACCACCGCCGTCGCCGCCTTCGGGACCGAGGTCCAGTACCCAGTCGGCGGTCTTGATGACCTCGAGGTTATGCTCGATCACCAGCACCGTGTTGCCCTGGTCGACCAGGGCATGCAGCACCTCGAGCAGCTTGCGGACGTCCTCGGTGTGCAGGCCGGTGGTCGGCTCATCGAGGATATACAGCGTGCGTCCGGTGGCGCGGCGGGCGAGTTCCTTGGACAGCTTCACCCGCTGCGCCTCACCGCCGGACAGCGTGGTCGCCTGCTGGCCGAGCTTCACGTAGCCGAGCCCGACCTGCTGCAGGATGGTGAGCCGATCGCGGATGCGGTTGGCAGCGGAGAAGTACGGCACCGCCTCGTCGACCGTCATGTCGAGCACGTCGGCGATCGAGTGGCCCCGGAACTTCACCTCCAGGGTCTCGCGGTTGTAGCGGGCGCCCTTGCAGGTGTCGCAGCGCACGAACACGTCGGGCAGGAAGTGCATCTCGATCTTGAGCACGCCGTCGCCCTGGCAGGCCTCGCAGCGGCCACCCTTGACGTTGAAACTGAAGCGGCCCGGCGTGTAGCCGCGCGCCTTGGACTCGGGCAGCTCGGCGAACCAGTTGCGGATCGGCGCGAACAGATCGGTGTAGGTGGCCGGGTTTGAGCGCGGCGTGCGGCCAATCGGCGACTGGTCGATGTCGATGATCTTGTCGAGCAGGTCCATGCCCTCGATGCGGTCGTGCGGCGCCGGCACCTGGCCGGACCCCATCAGCCGGCGGGACAGCGCCTTGTAGAGCGTGTCGATCACCAGGGTGGACTTGCCGCCGCCGGATACGCCGGTGATGCAGGTGAAGGTGCCGAGCGGGAAGGCGGCGGTGACGTTCTTGAGGTTGTTGCCGGTGGCGCCGACCACCCGCACCTGGCGCTTCGGGTCGCTCACGCGCCGCTCGGTCGGAACCTCGATCCGGCGGCGGCCTGACAGGTAGGCGCCGGTCAGGCTGTCCGGGTGGGCGGCGACCTCGTCCGGGGTGCCCGAGGCGATGACGTTGCCGCCGAGCACGCCGGCGGCCGGCCCCATGTCGATCAGGTAGTCGGCGGCGCGGATCGCCTCCTCGTCGTGCTCGACCACGATCAGGGTGTTGCCGAGGCGCTTGAGCCGGTCGAGCGTGCCGAGCAGACGCTCGTTGTCGCGCTGGTGCAGCCCGATCGACGGCTCGTCCAGCACGTAGAGCACGCCGGTCAGGCCGGAGCCGATCTGGCTGGCGAGCCGGATCCGCTGGCTCTCGCCACCGGACAGGGTGGCCGAGCCACGGGAGAGGGTGAGGTAGTCCAGGCCGACATCATCGAGGAAGCGCAGCCGGTCCAGGATCTCGCGCAGGATGCGGCGGGCGATCTCGGCGCGCTGCGGGGTGAGCGTCGCCTCGACGGTGGCGAACCATTCCAGCGCACGGCGGATCGGCAGCTCGGACGCATCGGCGATGGTGTGGCCGGCGATCTTGACCGAAAGCGCCTCGGGGCGGAGGCGGGCGCCGTTGCAGACATGGCACGGCTTCTCGGACTGGTAGCGCGACATTTCCTCGCGGACCCAGGCGCTGTCGGTTTCGGTGTAGCGGCGCTGAAGGTTCTTGATGACGCCCTCGAACGCCTTGTTCACCTTGTACGAGCGCTTGTCGTCCTTGTAGGTGAACTCGACGCTCTCCTCGGTGCCGTGCAGGACGGCGTCGCGCACCGGCTCGGTAAGGCCTTCCCAGGTGACGGTCATCGAGCTCTTGAAATGACGCATCAGGCTCTGCAGCGTCTGGATGTAATACGGGCTCTGGCTGCCGTTCCAGGGTGCGACGGCGCCGCCATTCAAGCTCAGCGTCTCGTCCGGCACCACCAAATGCGGGTCGAAGAAGCTCTCGATGCCGATGCCGTCGCAGGCCGGGCAGGCGCCCTGGGGTGCGTTGAAGCTGAACAGCCGGGGCTCGATCTCCTCAAGCGTGAAGCCGCTGACCGGGCAGGCGAAGCGGGACGAGAATACGGTGCGGACGGGCTCGGTCGCATCGTCCTTGCCGGTCTTGGCGACTTCCTCGGCATAGACCACGCCGTCGGCCAGTCCGAGCGCCTGCTCGAAGCTGTCGGCCAGCCGGCTCTCGATGCCTTCCTTGACCACGACCCGATCGACCACGGCCTCGACCGTGTGCTTGAGCTTGCGGTTCAGGTTCGGAACGTCGGCGATTTCGTAGAGGGTGCCGTCGACCTTGGCGCGGGTGAACCCTTTGCGGGCGAGGTCGGCCAGCTCCTTGCGATACTCGCCCTTGCGATCCTTGATGATCGGCGCCAGCAGCATCAGCCGCGTGCCGTCCGGCATCGCCATCACGCGATCGACCATCTGGCTGACCGTCTGCGCTTCGATCGGCAGGCCTGTGGCGGGGGAGTAGGGAATACCGGCACGCGCCCAGAGCAGGCGCATGTAGTCGTGCACCTCGGTGATGGTGCCGACGGTGGAGCGCGGATTGCGGCTGGTGGTCTTCTGCTCGATCGAGATCGCCGGCGACAGGCCCTCGATCGAATCGACATCCGGCTTGCCCATCAGCTCCAGGAACTGGCGCGCATAGGCCGACAGGCTCTCGACGTAGCGGCGCTGGCCCTCGGCATAGATGGTGTCGAAGGCGAGGGATGACTTGCCCGAGCCGGACAAGCCGGTGATGACCGTCAGCTGGTCGCGCGGGATGTCGACGTCGATGTTCTTGAGGTTGTGCTCACGCGCGCCGCGTACCCGGATCGCGGCGTTGCGGGACGGATGATGACCGGAACGGTCGTTGCTGGAACCGTCGGCCACCGCCATCGGAGCACTCCTCTTTGCCAAATCGCTCTCCTCGTTCATACTATGTTCTTGTTCCGCTCGGATAGTCCGGCGGGTAGACAGACGATCTCTGACCCACGGATCAGACAGCGTGGGAACGCGCCGGACCGCTCAAGTGGCCCGGCCCTCGGAAAGACAGGAAGTTGCGATGGCGGGCAGCGTCAACAAGGTGATCCTCGTTGGGAATCTCGGGAAAGATCCCGAGGTCCGGAACGCACAGAACGGCACCAAGATCGTGACCTTCACGCTGGCGACCAGCGAGACGTGGAACGACAAGGCATCCGGCGAACGCAAGGAACAGACCGAGTGGCACCGTGTCGTGGTGTTCAACGAGCGCCTGGCCGACGTTGCGGAACGGTTCCTGAAAAAGGGCAAGAAGGTCTACGTCGAGGGTGCGTTGCAGACCCGGAAATGGACCGACCAGTCCGGCGTCGAGAAATACACCACCGAAGTCGTGCTGAGCCGGTTCCGTGGCGACCTGACGATGCTCGATTCGGGGCGGGGCGACGAAAGCGGCGGTGGCGATAGCGGTTATGGTGGCGGCGGCGGTGGTGGCGGCGGAAGCAGCTATGGCGGCGGTTCGCGGCCGGCGAGCGGTCCGCGCGGTGGCCGAAGCCCGGGCGGCACGCCGGCTCCGGCCGGTGGCGGTGGCCAGGGCGGCGGCGGTGCCGGCGGCGGTTGGGAGCCGTCCGGCAACGACCTGGACGACGAAATTCCGTTCTGAGGCGACGCGGCTGCCTGACGGTGGCCGCAGTTCCGTGTCAGCCGCGCGCATGCTAGAGTTTGAGACGCGACGCGGCCCCTGCAGCGTCGCCATGACCCCGCGTGCCAGACCGGTTTGCCGACGCACTTCGCGCCCGGCAATCGCCGCGTCGGCTTCTGACTGACGGATCCCAATTGAGCGATAGACCCGAACCACCGGTGCCGCCGAATCTGCCTGAAACGGACCAGTCCGAGCTGGACGAGTCCAATGTCGGCCCGACCATGATGGATCCTCCGAACGATCCGCCCGGCCTGGCCGGCGGTGGTGGCATGGTGCCGGGGATGGTGCCGATCACCATCGAGGAGGAGATGCAGACCTCCTACCTCGCCTATGCGATGTCGGTCATCGTCAGCCGTGCGCTTCCCGATGTGCGCGATGGGCTCAAGCCGGTGCATCGCCGCATCCTGTACGGCATGCGCGAAAGCGGGTTCACGCCCGACAAGCCGTATCGCAAGTCCGCACGCGCCGTCGGCGACGTGATGGGTAAGTATCATCCGCACGGCGACAGCTCGATCTACGATGCCATGGTGCGCATGGCGCAATCCTGGTCGATGCGGGTCAAGCTGATCGACGGGCAGGGCAATTTCGGCTCGGTCGACGGCGATAGCCCGGCGGCGATGCGCTACACCGAGGCCCGGATCGCCAAGGCGGCGATGTTCCTGCTCGACGACATCGACCGCGATACGGTCGATTTCCAGCCGAACTACGACGAGAGCGAGGAGGAGCCCAAGGTTCTTCCAGCCGCCTATCCGAACCTGCTGATCAACGGCGCGTCCGGCATCGCCGTGGGCATGGCGACCAACATCCCGTCCCATAATCCGGGCGAGATCATCGATGCCACGCTGGCCTTGATCGCCGAGCCGGACATGTCGCTCGACGACCTCATGAAGATCGTACCGGGTCCCGACTTCCCGACCGGCGGCATCATTCTCGGCCGGTCCGGCATTCGCTCGGCATTCGAGACCGGCCGCGGCTCGATACTGATCCGTGCGCGGGCCGAGATCGAGGATATCAGGCGCGATCGCAAGGCGATCGTGATCAACGAGATCCCGTACCAGGTGAACAAGTCTACGCTGCAGGAGCGTATCGCCGAGCTGGTGCGTGCGAAGCAGATCGAGGGCATCTCCGACATACGCGACGAGAGCGACCGCTCCGGCATGCGGCTGGTCATCGAGATCAAGCGCGACGCCACGCCGGAAGTGGTGCTGAACCAGCTCTATCGCTTCACCCAGCTGCAGACCTCGTTCGGGGTGAACATGCTGGCGCTGAACAACGGCCAGCCGCAGCTGATGGGGCTGAAGGATGCGCTGGTCGCGTTCATCCTGTTCCGCGAGGAGATCATTCTCCGGCGGTCGCGCTTCGACCTGAACAAGGCGCGCGATCGCGGCCATCTGCTGGTCGGACTTGTGCTCGCGGTCGCCAACATCGACGAGGTCATCAGGCTGATCCGCGCATCGCCCGACGCGGCGACCGCACGCGAGTCGCTGATGGCGCGCGACTGGGATGCGGCCGAGATCGAGCCGCTGCTGGCGCTGATCCATGACGAGGGTAACGTCGTCATCGACGGGCGCGTGCACCTGACCGAGGCGCAGGCCCGCGGCATCCTCGAGTTGCGTCTGCAGCGCCTGACCGGGCTGGAGCGCGACAAGATCCAGGCCGAGCTGAACGACGTGGCCATCCGGATCAACGAGCTGCTCGACATCATCGGCAGCCGGCCGCGCCGGCTCGAAGTGATGCGGGACGAGCTGGCGATCGTTCGGGCGGAAATCGCCGTCCCGCGCATGACCGAGATTTCGGATGTCGCCGGCGATCAGACCGACGAGAGCCTGATCGAGCCGGGCCAGATGGTGGTCACCATCACCCGCGACGGCTTCATCAAGCGTACTCCGCTTGAGACGTTCCGGGCGCAGAACCGTGGCGGGCGCGGGCGTACCGCGTCCGGCCGCCGTGGCGACGACATCATCACCCGCAGCTTCAATGCCCATACCCATCAGTGGGTGCTGTTCTTCTCCTCCGGCGGCAAGGCGTTCCGCGAGAAGGTCTGGCGGCTGCCTGAAGCCAGCCCGACCGCGAAGGGCCGTGCACTGGTGAACCTGCTGCCCGAGCTCGGTAGTGATTCGATCACCACCGTGCTGCCGTTGCCGCAGGACGAGACGATGTGGGAGAGCCTGCATCTGGTGTTCGCGACAGCGAGCGGCAACGTGCGGCGCAACCGGCTCAGCGACTTCCGCAACGTGCGGTCGTCGGGCCTGATTGCCATGAAGCTGGACGAGAGCTGGGGCGACAAGGGCGACCGGCTGATCGGCGTCGCCACCTGCCGCGACGGGCAGGATGTGATGCTGGCGACCAGGCTCGGCCGTTGCATCCGGTTCCAGATCAGCGACGACACCCTGCGCGTGTTCGCCGGGCGCGATAGCTCTGGCGTGCGCGGGATCCGGCTGGCCGAGAACGACGAGGTGAACAGCCTGGCCGTGCTGCACCATATGCAGGCCGATGTCGCCGAGCGTGCGGGTTACATGAAGATGGCGGTCGCCAAGCGTCGTACCGAGACCACGCCCGAGGATGGCGAGGCCGCGGTGGCCGAGATCGAGGCGGAAGCCGATGGCGAGGAGGGCGTCGTCGCGACGTCTCTGTCCGCCGAGCGTTTCGCCGAGATGGAGCAGGGCGAGGAGATCCTGCTGACGGTCACCAACGGTGGATTCGGCAAACGAACGTCCGCCTATGATTACCGGGTCAGCGGCCGTGGCGGCCTCGGCATTGCCAACGTCACGCTGTCGGCGAAGAACGGCAAGGCCGTGGTCGCGACCCTGCCGGTGCTGCACGGCACCGACGTGATGCTGGTGACCGATGTCGGCCGCCTGATCCGGGTGCCGGTCGACCAGGTGCGTATCACCGGACGCCAGTCGATCGGCGTCACGCTGTTCCGCCTTGGTGGCTCCGAGCGAGTGACCAGCGTGTTCCCGGTACTCGAGGACGAGGTTCCGGAGACGGATGCCACCGTCGAGGACGCCACGATCGGCTCGGTCGAGGCGTCGGGCACCGGCATCCAGGAGATCGGCATCGAGCCGGGCACCGACAGCAACCCCGACACCGAGGATGGAGACGATGCCTGAGCCGATGCCCCATGTCGGGCTCTATCCGGGAACGTTCGATCCGATAACCCGCGGCCACCTGGACGTCATCGCCCGGGGCGCCAGGCTGGTGGAGCGGCTGGTCGTCGGGGTCGCGGCCAATGTCGGCAAGCAACCGCTTATGACGCTGGAGGAACGGGTCGAGTGCGTCACCCACGAGGTGAAGCCGATCGCTGCGGATACCGGAACGGTCATCGAGGTGGTCGGCTTCGATAAGCTGCTGGTCCAATGCGCCCGGCAGAACGGCGCTAACGTGATCATCCGCGGGCTTCGGGTCGTCACCGACTATGATTACGAGACGCAGATGTTCGGAATGAACCATCGTCTCGACCCGGGCATCGAGACCATCTTCCTGATGGCGACCGAGCGCTACCAGTTCATCTCCTCGCGACTGGTGAAGGAAATCGCGCAGCTGGGCGGTGACATTACGTCGTTCGTTCCAAGCTTCACGCATAGCAGGATCATCGCCAGACTGCGCTGATCCGGTTGATGCCAGACTGATCAAGGAAACAGACATGTCCGAAACCACTCCCGCGGCGGACGCGGACACCATCATCCATCTCGAGCTCAAGACCGGCCGGGTGGTGATCAAGCTTCGTCCGGACCTGGCGCCGCAGCATGTCGAGCGGTTCCGTACGCTTGCAGCCGAAGGCTTCTACGACAATATCGCGTTTCACCGCGTCATCGACGGCTTCATGGCGCAGAGCGGCGATCCGACCGGAACCGGCAGCGGCGGCAGCAAGCTGCCCGACCTGAAGTCGGAATTCACCAACAAGGCGAAGTTCGTGCGCGGGACCCTCGGTGCCGCCCGCACCGGCAATCCGCATAGCGCGAACAGCCAGTTCTTCATCATGTTCGCACCGGCGCCGAGCCTGGACGGGCAGTATTCGATCTTCGGCGAAGTGACCGAGGGCATGGAACTGGTCGATCAGATCAAGCGTGGCGCTGGTGGAAGCGGCGTGGTATCCGACCCGGACCGTATCGTAAGCATGCGGCCGGCAAGCCAGACGGCCACCTGACACGATCCGGAGGATGACTGGCGTGAGCCTTTCATCCTCCACCCGCCAAGGCGGGCCGGTAGCTCAGCGGTAGAGCATTCGACTTTTAATCGAATGGCCGTGGGTTCGAACCCCACCCGGCCCACCATTTCCATGATCTGACCGTCGGCACGGTATCCCGCATCCGCGCTTCCGCCGACACCGGCGCGCCAAAAACCGGGGTCTCCTTCTTCTGGCGAGAGCGGACCTGCCGAAGATCGATGCGAGCGCGGCCGCAACCGCCTATGCGACCAGGGTGTGGCTGAAACAGAGCCGGCAGGCGGAGTTGTGCCTGAGCGACATCTCGGGGATCCCTAGATCAGGTAAGCCACGCCTGCATTCCTGTAGAGCATGTAGATGGCCATGAGGCAGACCACGCCTGCAAAGATCCGGTTCAACGTTGTTTTGTGGCTCGCCAGGCGACATGCGAGGCGCATCCCGATCCAGCCGCCGAGGAAGCCGCCTGCGATGTATTCGGCGGCGATCGGCCAGTTTACCAGGCCCGAGAGAGCATAGTTCGCCGCCGTGGTCAGGCCGAAGCCGCCGACCGCCAGTAGCGAAGACCCCACCGCATACAGCATCGGCATCCCGGTCGCGAACAGCAGGGCGGGCACGATCAGGAACCCGCCGCCGATCCCGAAGAAACCCGAAAGCATGCCGACCGCCATGGCAGAGCCGGCGATCTTCGGGATGCTCTTCCGGTTGCAGTAGCGATACCCCACCGGAACATCCTGCAGCGACGAGCCGGCCGTCGAGCGGAACATCCTGACGCTCACCACCATCATCAGGATGGCGAACAGGAACAGGAGCTTCTTGCCATCGACCGACTTGCCGAGCTCCGAGCCGATGAAGGCCCCGAACATGCCGATGATCGCGAACAGGCCGGCGCTGCGCCAGCGAACGTTTCCGGCCCTGAAATGCGTCGCAAAATTGGCGAACGCACTGGCCGAGACTGCCAGGGCTCCGGTCCCGATCGCCTGGTGAGGTCCGAGGCCGATCACGTAGAGCAGCAAAGGCGTCGCCAGGATCGAGCCGCCGCCGCCGAGCAGACCCAGCGCGAAACCGACGACGCCACCGCAGAGAACGGCCAGCAGGGGTTCGAGTCCCGACATCAGGCCGACCCGGTCGGTCCGGCAATCATTGACCGGTTCATCCCGTACCGATCCGGGCAAAGACCGCCGCCTGCTGTTGTGGCCGGGATACCGGCCGCTGGACGCTAGCCTGCGAGGCTGTCTGTGCGCCGAAGGCGAGCAGCAGCGCCTGGACCAGGCGGCGCTGCCGGTCGTCGGCAAGGCTGTAGATCATGTTTCGCGACTGGCGTTCGGCGCTCACGACCCCGGCGTCACGGAGTTCCGCCAATTGCTGGGACAGGTTGGGCTGCCGCAGTCCCAGCTCGGTTTCCAGCGTAGCGACGGTGCAGGAGCCTTGGAGCAGCCGCAGCGCCACCGCCAGGCGCATCGGATTGGCCAGGGCCCGCAACATCGACGCGGCGGCGTCGACATCGAATGGCGGCTCCAGGGTCATGGGCGGCGCTTCGGCTTGTGAGCCAATGCTTCGGGGGAAGCCGTCCGGTAATACCAGTCGCCCTCGGCGCCACCCGCGTCGAGCGCATCCGGGGCGGTCATCGGCGGCGGCAGGATGACGTCCTGTCCGGGCTGCCAGGCTTCCGGCGTGGAAACTCCGTGCGCGTCGGTCATCTGCAGGGCGCTGACCAGGCGGAGCAGTTCGGCGACGCTGCGTCCCGTTGTCATCGGATACCAGGAGATCGCGCGGATGATACCCTCGGGATCGATCACGAAGATCGCCCGCACCATCGCGGTATCACGCGCCCGGGGGGAGATCATCCCATAGGCCTGGGCGATCGCCATCGAGGGGTCCTCGATGATCGGGAATGGCACCGTCACGCCGAACTGTGCGCGGATGCTGCGGATCCAGGCTAGGTGCGAGAACAGGCTGTCGACCGAGAGCGCCAGGAGCGCGCAGTTCAGCGCCGAGAAATCATCGGCCGCCCGGGCGAAGGCCACGAACTCGCTGGTGCAGACCGGAGTGAAGTCGGCCGGATGCGAGAACAGCAGCAACCACTGGCCGCGGTAGCCCAGGAGGGAACGGTCGCCCATCGTGGTGCGGGCAAGGAAATCAGGGGCCGGATCATGCAGCAGAGGCGGGCCGAGGCGCTCCTGTGCGACCGCGCCGCTCATGTCGGCTGCCGGTCGAGCCAGGCGAAGGCCGCGGCAAGATCGACCTGATGCTGTTGCGCCCATCGTGACGCATCCTGTCGCGACATGCGGCCGCGCCTGATCTGGCTCAGGGCCCAGAGCAGGGCCGACCGGTGGCCGGAGGCGCAGTGCGCATGCACCGGGCCGGGCGCGGTATCAATCGCATCGGCGAACTGATCGACCTCTTCCGGCCGTAGCGTCGCGAGCCTTACGGGAATGTGCCGATACGCAAGTCCGGCACGGTCGGCCGCGTCCTTTCCGTCCGCCGCCGTAAGCTGTCCTATGGCTTCACCATCCGGGCGGTTGTTGATGACCAGCCCGACGCCCTGGCTGGCCAGCAGCGCAAAGTCGTCCAAGCTGAGCTGCGCGGAGACGGTCATGCCGTTTCCAATGGCCTTGCGATCCATAGGCGATCAACTCTCCCGATATCTAAGGAATAGGCTAGGTGTTGAGTTATTAATTTGCAAGTGTCGTGGCCGATGCGGCACTCCTGTGGCCCGACAGGAGACGAACCCATGAGTGCAGCCGGTTTCGACGTCGTCATAGTCGGTGGTGGGGCCGCCGGTATCACCGTCGCCGCCCAGCTCAGGCGGCATCGCACGACCCTGAGCATCGCGCTGGTCGAGCCATCGGAGACCCATGCCTACCAGCCGGGGTGGACCATGGTCGGTGCCGGCGTGTTCTCGATGAAGCAGACGCAGCGCCGCCAGGAGACGCTGATCCCGCCAGGCGTGACCTGGTTCCGGATCGGTGCCGACGCCTTCGAGCCCGAGCGGAATGCCGTCATCCTTGCCGATGGCCGGCGCCTGACCTACGCCTCGCTCGTGCTCTGTCCCGGCCTGCAGCTCGACTGGAACAGGATCGAGGGCCTCCAGGATGCGCTCGGCGCCAACGGCGTCTGCAGCAACTACGCTTCGGCCCATGCCGAGTATACCTGGCGCTGCATCCAGGAGCTCGACGGCGGTACTGCCTTGTTCACCCAGCCGGCTATGCCGATCAAATGCGCCGGGGCACCGCAGAAGATCATGTACCTGGCATCGGACGCCCTGCGCCGGACCGGACGGCTTGATCGGGTCGATGTCGAGTTCTGTCTGTCCGGGAGCGTGCTGTTCGGTGTCCCGTTCTTCGTGCCGGCATTGCAGCGCTCGATCGACGAGTACGGCATCCGGGTGAATTACGGCCATACGCTGACGGCGGTGGACGGGCCGGCCCGCAAGGCGGTGTTCTCGGCGATCGGCCCGGGCGGGCAGACACGCGAGATCGTCCGCGACTTCGACATGCTGCATGTGACGCCGCCGCAGGGCCCCCCGGACTTCATCAGGAACAGTCCGTTCGCCGACGCGGCAGGATGGGTGTCGGTCGATCCCGAGACCTTGCAGCACACGCGGTTCCCGAACGTGTTCGGTCTTGGCGATGCGGCCGGGACGACCAATGCCAAGACTGCCGCCGCAGTACGGCTGCAGGCGCCGGTGGTCGTGCGGAACCTGCTCGCCGCCGTCGACGGTAGGTCGTTGACGGCGGCCTACGATGGTTATGGCTCATGCCCGTTGACGACGGCCTACGGCAGGGTTGTTCTCGCGGAGTTCGGCTATGGTGGCAGGATCATGCCCAGCTTTCCGATCGATCCACGCGTGCCGCGATTCAGTGCCTGGCTGCTCAAGCAGAATATCCTGCCCGCCCTGTACTGGAACTGGATGCTGAAAGGCAGCGAGCTCGACATCAGGCATCGCGAACGCACGTTCGAGAAAGCGGCCTGATCGTGACGGGCATGTCGAGCCGGGCGAACATGCGGCCGGAGGTAACGGGCTTTCACGATGCCCGGACGTCCAGCGTGCAGTATGTCGTGACGGACCCTGCTAGCCGTCAGTGCGCGATCATCGACCCGGTGCTCGACTATGACGAGAAGTCGGGCAGCACGGCGACACGATCCGCGGATGCGATCCTGGAACACGTACAGGCGCACGGACTGAAGGTCGCGTGGATACTCGACACGCACCCACATGCCGACCACTTCTCGGCCGCCGGTTACCTGAAAGGCATGACCGGCGCTCCGACCGCGATCGGTGGCCGTGTGGTCGAGGTGCAGCGTCTCTGGCAGGAGATCTACGACCTGCCGGACTCGTTCCGGACCGATGGCTCGCAGTGGGACCGGCTGTTCGAGGATGGCGATCGTTTCCCGATCGGCGACCTCGATGTCCGCGTCATGCATTCGCCCGGTCATACGTTGTGCTCGGTCACCTATGTCGTTGCCGATGCGGCGTTCATCCACGACACCCTGTTCATGCCGGACAGCGGCACCGCGCGGACCGATTTTCCGGGCGGCGATGCGGCACAGCTATGGCAAAGCATCCAGACGATCCTGGCGCTCCCGGCCGATACCCGGCTCTTCACCGGGCACGACTACGAGCCCGGCGGACGGCCACTGGCCTTCCAGAGTTCGATCGAAGAACAGAAGCGGGGAAATGCGCATCTGCAGATGTGCGACGAAGTGGCCTTCGTGGACATGCGCGCCGCTCGCGATCGCATGCTGCCAATGCCGAGACTCATCCTGCACGCCCTGCAGGTGAATATATGCGGCGGCAGGTTGCCGGAGCGCGACGAGAAGGGCAGGCGCTTCCTGAGGATCCCACTCGACGCGCTCGGCACGCCGCCCTGGGCCTGATGGCCTATCGCCGCCGCAAGCCTGAACGGGCAGTTGGTCTCAGAAGCTCCAGGCCAGCCCGGTCGTCAGCACGATGGTCTGGGTCCAGCTGTCCGGCTCGGTATAGGTACTGTGCACGGAACGGCCATGGATCGTGGCCCTGGTTTTCCCCTGCGCGTAGCCGAACCGCTGGAAATCGACGCCGCCGTACAGGTGCACGTGACGCGTCATCCGGTAATCCAGCGACGAACCCGCCTGCCAGACCGGCCGATCGCCGAGCGGGAAATGCAGCGGGTCGAGCGTGTATGAATGTCGATCGATGGTGACGGACTGGCCGGTCGCGGTCATCTTCGGATCGAGCGTTTCGGCCCATCCCAGACGAGCCGACAGCACCAGGCGCCGGGTCAGTGCGAAATCGCCATGCACGGCCGCACCGACTGCAAGCTGACGATAGTCTTCGCTGTAGTCGCTGAGGGTCCGGTTCCAGTCGTGATAGGCGAACTGGACGACCGGTGTGATCAGGAGCCGGTCGCCGATCAGGAAACCCTTGCCCAGCTCGGCTCGGACATCCTTGGTTTCCAGGCCGTCCGTCGCGATCAGCGGATCGTGCGAGCGCTGGTAGGCACCATTATAGCGTGTCGTTCCGTTATTGTATCGGAACTCCACCGAGGCATAGACATGCCGGATCGGGCCGATATCGAGCATGTCCTCGGCCTTGAACTCGAAGCCGGGCGTTCCGCCGGTTTCGCGATCATGCAGGCCCTTTGCGGTTTCGACCGAGAAGTTCTCCTTGTAGTTGGTGAACTGTCCCTCGGCCGCGAGACCGACTTCCCGGTGGATGGCGATGACCGGTAGCGGATCCGCACGAGCGGCGAGCCCGGCCCCGGTGACGGCAAGAGCGGTGCAGCCGGTCCTGATAATGAAGCGGTTCGACACTACGAATTTCAAAAGAAGGGCATCCGGGCAAGGTTCGAAAAGGCGGGGCGAAACTCCGGCAACGCCGGACTCTAGGTCAGCTCGGCCGCGGTCGCCGCCTCGGACATCGACGCCTCGTGGCTGAGATATGCGGGGATGACCACCTCCGGTGGTCCTTCGAGCTTGATCGAGCCCTGGTCCATCCAAAGCACGCGGGTACACCATGCCGATACGACATCGAGCTGGTGCGTCGAGATCACCAGGATCTCGGCCTGCTGCACGAGCTGCTCGAGACGGCCCTGTGCCTTCAGCATGAAGTTCGTATCCCCGGCCAGGAACCACTCGTCCATCAGCAGCACGCGCGGCCGGATCGAGGTGGCCAGCGCGAAGCCGAGCCGGACCACCATGCCGGAGCTGTAGGTCCGCACGGGCATGTCGAGGAAGCTGCCGAGATCGGCGAAATCCTGGACATCGGTTTCGATCGCGCGGATGCGACGGGGCGACATTCCGGCATGCAGCCCGCGCAGGGTAATGTTCTCCCGGCCGGTCAGGTCCACGTTCATGCCAAGATTGGTGTCGAGCAGTGCGTTGATCTCGCCGCGTATGACGACGCGGCCGGCCACCGGCTCGTAGATGCCCGCCAGCGAGCGCAGCAGTGTGGTCTTGCCGGCACCGTTGCCGCCGACCAGCCCGAGCCGGTCGCCGGGCTTCAGGGATAACGAGATGCCGCGGAGCGCCTGCACCACCATGCGCTGCTGCTGGTCGCGCTCGAAGCGGCCGGTGGTGGCCTTGGCCAGCGTCTTGCGGAGCGTGCGGGCACTGCCGTGATAGAGCGGGAACGTCACGTGCAGGTTCTGCACCTCGACGCTCGCGCCGGTCCCGGACCGGGTGTCCGTGTCATTCGGGGTGTTGATGAAGGGGCGCATTAACGTCAGAGCCAGTAGGCGAGACGGGCGCGCACACGCATGAACAGGAGTATGGCGCCGATCCACAGCGCCACGCTGTCACCGATCGCCAGGTTCCACAGATGCTGGGATGCGTCCTCGCCCAGCAGCGGACGACGCACGATCTCGATCAGCGCATAGAACGGATTGAGCTGCAGCAGCGCATGGCCATGGGTGATCAGCTCCGGCTTCCAGATGATCGGGCTGATGAAGAAGAAAATCTGCATGAGGCTGCCGATGATCGGCGGAATGTCGCGGTAGCGGGCACCCAGCGTGCCCAGCAGCAGGCAGGCGGCGATCGCATCCAGCAGCCACAGTCCGGCGGCCGGCAGCGCCCAGAATGCGTGCGCGCCCGGCCAGACACGGAAGATCGCGAACACGACCACGATGACGATAACGTTGTGAAGCAGCACCAGGATGTTGCGGACCAGCACCCGGGCGGCGTGGAGCCCGAAGGGCAGCCGCATCGAGCGGATCATGCCTTCCGCCGAGGTGAAGCAGGTGGTGCCCTCGTTCACGACGCTGCCGATGAACCCCCACAGCACCAGCGAGAGCGACAGGAACGGCATGTAGTTCTTGATATCGATATGGAAAAGCGTCGTGTAGAGCAGGCTCATCGCCGCGATCATCACGGCGGTCGATGCCGTCAACCAGAATGGTCCCAGCAGCGAGCCGCGATAGCGCAGTTTCACATCGAGCCAGCCGAGCGTGAGGCATAGCCGCCACAGCCCGGCGCTCTCGCGGAGATCCTGAAGCGCATGTCGCAGGCGGGCGCCGGCAGTCTCCGGACTGAGGTCGAGAACCGGGCCGGGTTCGACGGATCCGTTCACAGCCGTCATGGATGGGAGTCTCCAATCGATGAACGGACCGAACGGGTAAGAACCGGGCGGGAAAGCTGCTGGCTGGCAAATGGTGCCCAGGGGCGGATTCGAACCACCGACACTGCGATTTTCAGTCGCATGCTCTACCAACTGAGCTACCTGGGCATCGGTCCTGCTGGACCGGCGAGGCAGCCAGTCCGTTGGTGGCGCAGGCTTTAACCCAGCCCGTCTTCGGGATCAAGATGCCGAACGCCGGTCCGTGACGCACTCTCGGGGTGGGACGCCGGATCGTCCGGATCGAGGGCGGCGCCGGGCACCCGATACTGCCCGGTCAGCCAGCGTCCGAGATCGGCATCGGCGCAGCGTACCGAACAGAACGGCCGGTGCGAGACCTCGGCAGGCCGGCCGCACATCGGGCATTTCGCCGCGAGGCTTGCGGCGACGGTCGGCGAAGGCCCCGCAGGGTCGCTTGAGTCAGTCATGTTCCAGCTTCCAGGCGAGGGAGGGCAGGGATGGATCCACGCGGATCGAGATGGGTTGCCCGGCCCGGCGCGCCAACGCCTCGCGTGCCACACCGTCGCGCTCGAGCGCCGTCGCCACGCCCAGGCCGGCAACCAGCCGCGGTAGCCGGTGCGGCGGGTTTGCCATGTGGCGACCAGCCTCGCGCAGGGCCGCCAGCCCGGCTGCATGCGCCCCGGACAGCAGTTCGTGCAGCGGCGGATGAATGCGGGGTCGCAGGATTTCAGCAAGGCCGAGGGCCGTGAAGCCGAGCAGGCGCGGCTGCAGCGGATCGAGTGCCAGTGCTGCCTCGATGTCCGGACGCAACGCCGCCCGCTTGCGCGATGCGAGCCCGGCCAGGTCGATCAGGATCGCGCCGGAGAGGTTGCGCAGCCGGAGCTGGTGCAGGAGCGGTGGGATCGCCAGCCGATTCGCGGCGAACTGGGCGGTCTGCTTGGTCTGCCGGCCGGCACTGGCACTGCCGGTGTCCATGTCGATCGCGACGAGCGCCGGCGTGGCATAGATGCTGGCGCGCATGCCTCCGGGCAGCGTCACCTCCGGGCCGGACAGCGCGTCGATCAGCGTCTCGATCTCGGCAGGGATCGCCTCGTCGGCCAGTCTGATCCGGTGGCGGAGCGCCGGTGCCAGCAGCGAGGCGAGCGACGGATCGTCGGTGGTGATCGTGGCGTCCGGATAGGTATCTGCCAGGCTGGCGAGCGGGTCGGGGCCGCGTGTGAGCAGGGCGACCGGGCCTGCGAGCTTCTGGTCGGCCGGATGGGGGACGAGCACCAGCCGGGGTCCCTTGCCGCCCTGGGCACTTCGGCTGACCCGGACCAGGACATGATCGCCCTGGCTCAGCGTCGCCGTGCCGTCTCGCAACGGCAGGAAGCCGGATCCCGACTCGAGAACGACGAACATGCCGCCCAGTGCCGGCACCACCGTATCGACCCGGCCGCGATGCAGGTCGCTTACACCGTCCGGCATGCCGGGGCGCCAAAGCACATAGTCCAGGAGCATCCGGTCCTGGCCGGCATCATCGCCCGTCACCGCGATCCGGATCTCTCCCGGGCTGCAGGCGGCAAGCAGCTGAACCGTCACGGCATCCAGCCCCGCCCACGCAGGAGCTGCGCCGTCTCGAACAGCGGCAGACCGACGACGTTGGAATAGCTGCCGGACAGGAACCGCACGAAGGAAGCCGCGTGACCCTGGACGGCATAGCCGCCGGCCTTGCCATGCCAGTCGCCGGCCGCGATCAGCCCGTCGATCTGGTCGGTGGTGAAGCGAGACAACGCGACCACGCTCTCCACCAGCCGGCTGGTCTGGGACCCGTCGGCTGCCCGGAGGACCACGGCGGTCATGACCGTATGGCGACGGCCCGAGAGCAGGCCCAGGCAGCGCCGGGCGGTCGCTTCATCCTCTGCCTTGGGCAAGATACGCCGGCCGAGAGCGACGCTCGTGTCGGCTGCCAGCAACAGGTCACCAGCGGTGAGGGACGAGGCGGCGGCCAGGGCCTTGGCTTGTGCGATGCGCACGACGTAGGCACGCGGCAGTTCGTCGCGTTTCGGCGTCTCGTCGATGTCGGGCTTTACGATACCGTCCGGGATGATGCCGATCTGGGCGAGCAGATCCCGCCGGCGCGGGCTCGAAGAGGCCAGGAGCAACCTGGCGCGCACAGGCGCCGGCAACCCGGAACTACTTGAAGCGGAAGGTGATGCGACCCTTGGAGAGGTCGTATGGGGTCATCTCGACGTTGACCCGGTCGCCGGCCAGGACCCGGATGCGGTTCTTGCGCATCTTGCCGCTGGTATGAGCGAGAATCGTGTGCTCGTTATCGAGCTTCACGCGAAACATCGCGTTGGGCAGCAGCTCCATGACGGTGCCGCTGAATTCGATCATGTCTTCTTTAGACATTGCGTCCTTCGATCTGTCGTTGAAGAAGGCGATGAAGCATCAGGCACCTCCTGGTCTCGGCCATGGGAACGGGCACCCGACGGTGTTCCGCAAAACTTGATTTCGGGCCGGAACATGATGATTGCGTTGCTCCGGGTCAAGCTTGGCCGAGGCGCACCGCCACGCTGCTGGCATGCGCATGCAATCCTTCCGCCTCCGCAAGCGCTACCGCAGCCGGCCCGACCCGGCCCAGTGCAGCCGCATCGGCGGCAATCCAGGTCGTGCGCTTGAGGAAGTCATAGACCGACAGGCCGGATGCGAATCGCGCGGTGCGGTTCGTCGGCAGCACGTGGTTCGGGCCGCCGACATAATCGCCGATCGCCTCGGGGCAGTGCCGGCCGCGGAATATCGCACCGGCATGACGGATGGCGGCAAAGGCGCGCGTGTCGTCGCCCAGCATGAGCTGCAGGTGCTCTGGGGCCAGCCGGTTCACCAGCGGCCAGGCTTGCTCCATGGTCCCGACCAGGATGATCGCGCCGTAGCGGTCCCAGCTCTCGCGGGCGATCGCGGCGCGCGGCAGGGTTTCCAGCACGGTCTGCACGTTTGCCGCAACCGCATCGGCGAAGGCTGGATCGTCGGTGATCAGGATCGATTGCGCATTCTCGTCGTGCTCGGCCTGGGCGAGCAGGTCGAGCGCCACATGATGCGGGTCGTTGTCGCCGTCAGCCACGATGACGACCTCCGACGGTCCGGCAATGCTGTCGATCCCGACCTGGCCGAACACCTGGCGCTTCGCCTCGGCGACATAAGCGTTGCCGGGGCCGACGATCCGGTCGACGACGGCAATGGTGCGCGTGCCATAGGCGAGTGCGGCGACTGCCTGGGCGCCCCCGATCCGGTAGATCTCCTCCACACCCGCCCGCCTGGCCGCGGCGAGAACCAGGGGATTGAGCACCCCGCCCGGACAGGGAACGCACATGGCGATCCGCCCGACACCGGCGGCACGCGCCGGAATCGCGTTCATCAGCACCGATGACGGGTAGGCCGCCTTGCCGCCCGGTACATAGATCCCGACCGCATCGAGCGGTGTCCAGCGCAGGCCCAGCATCAGGCCGGCCTCGTCCTGGAACTCCAGGTCGCGGGGCAATTGCGCACGATGGAACGCCTCGATCCGGCACGCGGCGAGGTCCAGGGCGCCGAGCAGGTCGGGCGATACCGCGCTGCAGGCCTGGTCGATCTCGGCTTCGGTAACGCGAAGATCGCCCGGTGTCAGCGCCGGTAGGCCAGGCCGGTCGAAGCGATCGGTGTAGGCACAGACCGCGGTGTCGCCACCGGCCCGGACCGCGGCGATGATATCGCGCACCGGCCCGTCGACCGGGCTTCCGCCATCGCGTGTCTCACCAACCAGTGCCCGGAAGGCCGCTTCGAATCCGTTATCGGAGATGTCGAGACGTCTCACGTGCAGGTGCTCGCATTGATGCTAAGGCTCTCCAGCGCCATCCGGAACCGCTGGATCCAGGCGCCGATCGCTTCCGGCTGGGTTTTGAGGGCGGTCCGGTTGATGATCAGCCGGCTGGTCACGTTGGCGATCACCTCGACCTCCTGCAGCCCGTTCGCCTTCAGGGTCGATCCGGTCTGCACCAGGTCGACGATCAGGCGGCACAGGCCGAGGCCGGGGGCCAATTCCATTGCGCCGTTCAGGTGGACGATGTCGGCGTTGACGCCCCGTGCCGCGAAGTGGCGCCGGGCGATGTTGGGGTATTTCGTGGCAACCCGCACCTGCGACCAGCGTGCCGGATCGTCCTGCGCCGCCGAGGCCACCGGCTCGGCGATCGAGACCCGGCAGCCGCCGATCCGAAGGTCAAGCGGGGCATAGATTTCCGGGTAGTCGAATTCCATCAGCACGTCGGCGCCGCATATGCCGATCTGCGCCGCCCCGAACGCGACGAACGTGGCGACGTCGAATGGCCTGACCCTGACCACGTCCAGCATCGGGTCGTCGGTCGGGAAGCGGAGGCGCCGGCTATCCTCGTCCAGGCAGTCGGCCGCAGGAACGATGCCCGCGGCAGCAAGCAGCGGGCCGCATTCGGTCAGGATCCGGCCCTTGGGCAGAGCCAGGATCAGCGGGGTCTTGGTTTCCGGCACGAGGGCGGCACTGGATAGCGCGGACATGACGTCTCCGGGGCGTCATGACGACGACCGTTCGGGCTGCGTGGCGGCGATAGCACCGGCCCTCCCGGCACGGAAGGCCGACGCGTGCATGCGTGTTCCGCGGACGGGAGCTAGCCGGTGACGCGCTCGATCACCGCGCCGACGCCCGACAGCTTGCGCTCGACCGCCTCGTAGCCACGATCCAGGTGGTATACCCGGTTCAGCACCGTCTCCCCGCTGGCGGCGAGACCGGCCAGTATCAACGAGAACGAGGCCCGCAGGTCGGTCGCCATGACCGGCGCGCCGGAGAGCGACGGGACGCCGCGGATGATGGCGGACGCGCCGTGCACGTTGATCCGCGCCCCCATCCGGTTGAGCTCGGGCACATGCATGAAGCGGTTCTCGAAGATCGTCTCGGTCATCATCGAGGCACCCTCGGCCACCGAGAACAGCGCCATGAACTGGGCCTGCATGTCGGTCGGGAAGCCGGGATAGGGCTCGGTCATCACGTCGACGCCGTGCAGCCCGCCGCTGCGCCGCACGCGCATCGCGTTGCCCTCCTGGCTGACCTCGACGCCGGCTTCCTCCAGGACGCGGACCACCGCGCCGAGATGTGCGGTCTGGCCGCCGATCAGGCGCACGTCGCCACCGGCGATGGCCACCGCGCAGGCATAGGTGCCGCACTCGATCCGGTCCGAGACGACGGCGTGATGTGCGCCGTGCAGCCGCTCGACCCCGTCGATCACGATCGTTCCGGCGCCATCGTCGACGATCCGTGCCCCCATCGCCACCAGGCAGGCGACCAAGTCGGCGATCTCCGGCTCGCGGGCGGCATTGACGATCTCGGTCCGCCCGTCCGCCAGGGTGGCGGCCATCAGCAGGTTCTCGGTGGCGCCGACCGAGGCGAACGGCAGCACGATGCGCGCGCCGACCAGTCCGCGGGGCGCGGCCGCATTGATGTATCCTGCCTCGAGCCTGATCTCGGCCCCGAGCGCCTCCAGGCCCTTGAGGTGCATGTCGACCGGCCTGGTGCCGATCGCGCAGCCGCCCGGCAGCGAGACGCGTGCCTCCCGGGCGCGGGCCAGCAGCGGGCCGAGCACCAGGATCGAGGCACGCATCTTGGAAACGATGTCGTAGGGCGCCTCGGTGTTGGTGATGTCGCCGCCGACCGAGATGGTATGGCCGGTATCGTCGACATCCTCGACCACGATGCCGTGGCCCTGCAGGAGCACCCGCATGGTGGCGATGTCGTCGATCCGGGGAACGTTGCTGAGCACGACGCGCTCGCTGGTCAGCAACCCGGCGACCAGCAGCTTCAGCGCCGAATTCTTGGCGCCACCGATCGGGATGTCGCCATGCAGCGGGCGTCCGCCACGGATCAGGAATTTATCCATTTCTAAGCGGCTCCGTTCTGAAGTCCGGGCATGCCGATGCCCGGCTTACATTCGAGGTGTGGCGACACCGCGCTGGCCCATATATTTGCCCGCCTTGTCGGCGTAGCTGATTTCGCATGGGCCTGCACCCTGCAGGAACAGGAACTGGCAGATCCCCTCGTTGGCGTAGATCCGCGCGGGCAGGGGGGTAGTGTTGCTGATCTCGATGGTGACCTGCCCCTCCCATTCCGGCTCGAGCGGCGTCACGTTCACGATGATGCCGCAGCGCGCGTAGGTGGATTTGCCCAGGCAGATCACCAGCACGTCGCGCGGGATCCGGAAATATTCGATCGTGTGTGCCAGCACGAAGCTGTTCGGCGGAATGATGCAGACAGGCAGGTTGCGGGAGACGAAACTCTGTTCGCTGAAGTTCTTCGGATCGACGATGACGCTGTCCACATCCGTGAAGATCTTGAACTCGGAAGCCACACGCGCATCGTAGCCATAGGAGGACAGGCCGTAGCTGATGACGCCGTCCCGCTTCTGGGTCTCGACGAACGGCTCGATCATGCGCCGTTCCGTCGCCATCGTCCGGATCCAGCTATCGGGCATCACCGGCATGGCGTCGACCTCATCCACAGGCGGTGCGTGCGAACCGGGTCAGTCAGCGCAGGGTGCTCCACACCGCAACCACTAGCCCGGCGACGCGGTGGGGGGCAATCGCCAAGGTTCAGTCGGAAACGATGCCCGGGTCGATCTCGACGGTGTCCGGCGGAGGTTCCTGGCGCGCCCGCATCTGCTGTTTTCGGCGGCGGAGATTTTCGCGCAGTGCGGCCGCCTCCCGGACCAGCCTGGACTGGCGGTCGGCTTCGGCCCGGTCGGGAGTCGTGGTCGGTGGTGTTCGAGGCTGGGTCATGTCCTGGCCGTTGCAGGCGGTGATTGCTTGTATCCGAGCCGCCGACGACTGGTGCTGTTGCAGGGATTCGAACCCTGGACCTCTCCCTTACCAAGGGAGTGCTCTACCACTGAGCTACAACAGCGAACTGCCGAACATGGCGGGCTTCCTAGCTTCTCGTGTTCAGAGTCGCAAGAGGCTTTGCTGAAGGGCTCGGGCTGTAGCTGTCGAGGAACAGCCGAACCGCACCAGCGACTACCATCTCCACGTCTTCCGCCGAGATCTCCAATATCAGTTGCAGCCGGCGCTTCATGCCGTAGCGCGTCTGGCAGAGGGCAAAGAACTGCTCGGCTGCAAAGGCCGGGTCCACCTCACGCAATCGGCCTGCTTGCATCTGCTGGGCAAGCCAAGCGGACATCTGGGCGATCGCGCGCTCTGGACCGTTCGTCCAGTAGATCTGCGCCAGCTGGGGAAATTTTCCCGCCTCCGACACGACGATCCGATACAGAACGAGGCTGCCCGGCGACAGGACCACGTCCACCATTCGGAGGCCGATCTTGTGGAGTGTCGTGGCCATATCGTCCTGGCCATCCAACGGCTCGAACACTTGGCTCAGGGTGACCGTCGCCTTCTGCTCGACAAAGGCGGCGAAAAGCTCGGATTTGCCGGTAAAGTAATTGTAGAGCGTGCCTTTCGAGACCGATGCACGCAGGGCGATCCGGGACATGCTTGCCCCCTCGTATCCACATTCGGTGAAGACGATTTCGGCCCCGTCGATGATCTGCTGCCGCTTTGCCCCGCAGGGTTCTTCCTGATCCGCCATGTCCGGCCTTTGCCTCGACGCGGGGCCGGGCACTTATGCCGGGCAAGGCGTAGTCTGGTGTAACGTTGACGAACCGAACAAAGCAGATACTGTCCGCTTGTCAACGCTGACCGAACCGGTCGGTCAGCGTTGTGATCGTTCGGGAGCGGAAGGCATGTCGGGTTGATCCCGTAGCCTTCGCCAGAGGATGAGTAGCCCCGGCGACAGGAGCGACCCGATGACGTGCAGATCGATACCGCATCCGGGGCTTCGGCACCTTCTGCCGATCCTGGGTGTCGCCCTCGCCGTTTCGGGCTGTAGCGTCGGGCCTGACTTCAAGCAACCGAGCCTTTGGTCGCCCTCCGGGTGGCTGAAACATCCCGCGGACCCTGCCGACGTTGCCCGCGCTCGCAACCGGCGGGCCGTGGTGGTTAGCGATGTCAGTCCCGCGCCACCCGACCCGCGCTGGTGGGACATCTTCCACGATCCCGAACTGTCGGCACTCGAAACGAGGGCCGCGCAGACGAACCTCAACGTCAGGCTGGCGACCATTCGCATTGTGGAAAGCCGGGCTCAGCTCCGGGTAACCGGTGCGGCGCGGTTTCCGACACTGACCGGGTCCGGAAGCTATAGCCGCACCAAGATCAGCGACAAGGAAGTCCAGCGCGGCCTGTCCGACGGTCTCGGCGGCCGGTCTCTCGGCGGCCTCACGGGTGGAGTTCCGTTCTATGCAGCCGGAGTGACCGTTCCTCCGGTCGATCTCTGGCAGGACGGGATCGACGCGTCGTGGGAGCTCGATCTCTGGGGGCGGGTGAGCCGGCAGGTCGAATCTGCCAGGGCAAACCTGACCGTCGCGGTCGAGGATCGGCGATCGGTGCTGATCGCCCAGCTCGCGGAAGTCGCACGCGACTACATGATGCTGCGCGGTACGCAGACACAGCTGTCGATTGCGCGTGCCAACCAGAAAACCGAGCAGGCCTCCGTAACGCTGACCAGGCAGCGTTTTGTCGGCGGCCTGACCACCGAGCTCGACGTCCAGAATGCACTTGGGCAGCTCGATGCCACGACAGCCGATATCCCCACCTACGAGCAACAGGCTACGCAACAGATCAACGCGTTGAGCCTGCTGCTGGGTGAACCGCCGCAGGCACTCCGGGCGGAGCTGGACGCTGCGTCGCCGGTTCCACCGATTCCGCCGCGGGTGCCGGTGGGCGTTCCATCGGAACTGGCCCGG